>CAKQBK010000017.1 GCA_934216155.1 uncultured Dialister sp. | reverse complement strand
AGTGCTGATTGTGTCCCTTCGGGCCACTCTATCCCCGGCTTCGCCGCCCCTTCTCCAAGGGGCCACACGCTAGTGCGAATGCCATTTTTTCACATTGTCCATCAACTGTTTATGCTCTTATGCATTTCATTCCATTGTCATAGCAATGACTTTTTGTGCTTCTACCGGATTGACCACCCAGGCAGGCTCTTTCCCTGTTTTCTGTAATTCCCCAGGGAAAATAATAAATTTGCAATTGGACTGTGGGAATTTGGTCAAATGATAGGCCAATGTACCAGCCTCTTCGGAGGTGATGTCCGTCTCTGCGGCATTCCAATAGTATTTCACAGCTGCCCAATTGTAGAAGGTGCTGGAGGTCTGCATTTTTTCCAGCACGGTCTTCATGAATCGTTCCTGCCGCTGGATACGTCCCACTTCTCCGTTGTCTGCATCGATATAGCGAACATACCCTAAGCCTGCATCGGCCTGCAAGGATTGATATCCCTGATGAATTTCAATATCAGAGATGCCATTGGCATCTCTATGTTCCATAGATTTTTCTACATACATATCCACGGGACCCCAATGGGACATGTAGTTTTTGAAATCTGAGAAATTGATCACTGCATATTTATCGATTCGAATATGAAGCAGATTTTCAATGGCACTTTTGGTTTCTTCAGAACCGCCTTCTGCAAAGGTCTGCCGCAGGAGCATATATTTCCCTTCCTGCCGATGGGGAATTTTCGTATTGGACGGAATGGAAATAAAGACGGCTTGTTCCTTTTTATCGTTTCGAGCCATCAAAAGTACCGTATCTGCCTCGTTGGCTGCTTTCTCATCGGTTCCGATAAAGAGATAGTACATCGGTTGCCCCGCTTCATCGGAAGAACGGGTCGATAGGACCTGAATGGTCTTTGCTACGCCAAAGATAACAAGAGACAGAATCGCCACGACACCTACGATAAAGAGAATCAGTTTCTTCAATCGAATCCGACTTTTTCTTCTTTTATTTGTTTTCATCATGATGTTCTTGCATGCGAAGGACTAAATCATTCCTTCCTAAAAATGTCAAATTGTAAATATAAGCCTCTTGGTCCAGTAAATGGGAAATCGTGGAGTCATAAGCAGCAAGCACCGCTTCATCCAAATTCTTTTCTGCCTTCTTGCGAAGTTTGTCCACACCAGGAAAATCACGGCTTGGTTCGATGTAATCGGCTAGGAAAATTATTTTTTCCAATAAAGTCATTCCCGGTTGACCAGTGGTGTGAAAATAAATCGCAGTGGCAACATCCGCGTCTTCGATGCCATACCGACTGCGAGCCAAAAGACTTCCGCAGGGACCATGAAGAAGAGCACGGCTTTGCATCATCTGTGCATCCAACTGCAATCCATTTTCTTTGATAATCTCTTGCATATCTGCCAAAGAAAGTTCCTTAGCACAATCATGAACCCAGCCGGCCAAGTAGGCTTTATCCGGATCGGCGCCATATTTCTTAGCCAAATGCTTCGCCAAATCGGCCACACCAGCAGAATGTTTAAAACGTTTAGCTGATAAATTCTGCTTCAAATCTGATTGAATCTGTTCAAGTTTCATTACAAATTACCTTCATAAAGATGATATTTTTTTATATACCCAATGACAGTATCAGGAATAAAATAACGAACCGACTTTTTCTGCGCTATGCGATGGCGCAGGATCGTGGAAGAAATAGCCAATTCTGGGGTGCGAAGGAAATGGATTTTCTCCTGCCCCAGCCTGCCGAAATACGCAATGGACTGTTCAATTCGTTCTTCATTGCCCGGTCTGCTGGCACAAATAAAATGGCACGCTTCCAATAGCTCTTTATTATATTTCCAAGTCGGTAAATCGGCTACCGCATCGGTTCCACAAATAAAATAAAATTCATAGGCATCGCCATATTTCTTTTGCAAAAGACGGATCGTATCTACCGTATAAGAAGGGCCTGTTCGATTTTTTTCTATAGAGGAAATACAGAAATGAGGATTCCCTGCGATAGCTTTCTCGACCATTTCATACCGAAATTCTTTATCAATATGATGCATGTCCTTGTTTGGCGTATCCCCAGAAGGAATAAACACCACTTTTTCCAGGTGGAATTCCTGCCAGGCCGCTTCGGCAATCACTAAGTGGCCGATATGAATGGGATTGAATGAGCCACCAAAGATGCCTACCCGTTTAGCCATAGATACAACACCACTTCCGCAAGCAAAATACATACCAGCCAGAACCCCAATAATTCAACAATATGAGACAGCTCAAATCGTCCCTTGGGATGTTTGGTATAGTAGTAAATCATCCACTTCACTTTTTCTGAAAATTTCATGTCTCTTCGCCGTTATTTCATAATCAGCAAATTGTCTCGGTGAATCACCGTATCGTAGGGAGCCGCCGTGCCAAGAGCCTCGGTTAATTTTTCCGTGCGAAGTCCTTTTATGAGTGATACATCACTGGCACTATAGTGAGAAATACCACGAGCCAGTTCCTGGTTATTATAATACACCGCCACCGTATCGCCTTCCAAGAAATTGCCTTCCACATCGACGATGCCTACAGGTAACAAACTGGACCCGTTTTCCAACAAGGCCTGTTTACAACCTTCATCCACAAAGATTTTTCCCTTCACGGCTGTACCGATGATGATATCCCGCTTTTTAAGCTGCGGATGTACATTTTCGCCGCAAAACAGGGTGCCTATTTCCTCGCCATCCATGATGCGTTCCAGTACATCGGCTTCATCACTCTTGGCAATGATCATATCAATCCCAGAATGGACGCAAATCTCTGCCGCTTGGATCTTGGTATACATCCCGCCGGTTCCCCTAGCCGTCCCAGCTCCACCAGCGATAGCAAAAAGCTCTCTAGTAAATTCTGGCACAGTATGAATCAATTGGGCGTCCGGATGGTTTTTCGGATCCTTATCATACAACCCCTGGATGTCAGACAGAATAATCAGCAAATCTGCTTCTGCCACACTGGCCACAATGGCCGATAACGTATCGTTATCACCAATTTTAATTTCATCGGCAGAAACCGCATCATTTTCATTGACAATCGGTATGGCTCCCAATTCCAGAAGTGCCTGCAGCGTCCCTCTCATATGGAGATACCGCTTGGAATTGACCGCATCCCCTTTGGTAAAAAGCAATTGGGCCACAATTTGTCCGTATTCATGGAAAAGGTGTTCATACATATTCATCAAAACACCCTGTCCCACAGCGGCACATGCTTGTTTATAAGGTAAGAAAGTCGGTTTTTCCTTAAATCCCAATACAGGAAGCCCTACACCAATGGCACCAGAAGTGACCAGAATCACTTCCAACCCCCGATTTTTCAAATCAGAAAGCTGCCTGGCCAAATGATCCATATAGCGGAAATTGACTTTTCCATTGTCATAGGTCAGTGAACTGGTTCCCACTTTGACAACAATACGCTTTTTCTTTAAAATCGTTTCTCGTGTTCCGTTTTTAATGTTATTCATAGTATCATCACCCATACGTACTGAATAAAATGATGAGCAACATTTTTACATATTTTTGAATCCACCAGAACCTGCAACACTGATGTTCAAATATATTTATTTTAGCATAATACAAGGGTATTTCATAGGGTATGACCGGTATTTCAATGCATAAAAAAGAACTGCAGACAAGAAATCTACAGCTCTTTTTAAATGTTGTTGTAAAAGGAGACTTTTGTCACTCATCCTGCTATCCGATGGTTCTGGGCGCTAACTTTGCCATGTGTCATGTACCATGTATCCCGCTAGTAGTAAAAGGTTGCTTAAGGTTCTCAGGTTGCTTAGGTTCCTCGAGTGGGCTGATAAACGCTAGCGTTATCATCTCATTCAGAGAATCCTTAGAACCTTTAGTACCCTTAGAACCCTGAGACCCTTTGCATCAAATGACGAAACTGGCTAGAGGCACTAATCAAAAATCCCCTTCCTTTGGAAGGGGGAAAGGACGTAAGCGAAGCGATACGTCCCAGGGGATAGCCCGCTGTAGCGGTTTCTTTGCTAGTGTCACTTGTCCTTTCGGCGTCCTGCATTAGCGGTGTACCCCATGTTCTGGGTGCCGACTTCGCTATATGTCATGGGTCATATATCCCGCTAGTGAGAGCTATCCCCCCTGCCCCCTTCCAGAGGAAGAGGGTATACGCTAGAACATATAGGGATAGAGGCAGAACCTTACAATATAGAAAAATGTGAGATGTACATCCAACCAGCCCCATCGCTACAGAACCTTATGATAGCGATTTAGTCGAAATGAGTCTCCATAGAAAACTGCCACCAACAGAACCTTTGCATACAGAAAATCGTGAGATGTATACTCCACCCAATCCACCGCTACCGCCATTCCTAATTCCTAATTCCTAATTGCATTTATGCTACTGCCTCCGACCGTTCCCAGTCGGTGATTCCTCTGGCAATAGCCCTAGCAATGTCTGCTTTCTGGTGCATCAGGAGCGTCACGTCGTCTTCGTTAGAAATAAATCCTATTTCCACCAGCACCGCCGGCATAGAGGTACCACGGAGGACGGCGAGGCCCGGGCGTTCTTTGATGCCCCTATCGATGGTGCCTAGAGTATCCACCAATTGCCGCTGGATACAGAAGGCAGCCCGTTCGGCTTCTCCGCCGGACACATAGATCAATGTCTCTGTGCCATGGGCCGCTGGGTTTTCTGCGCTATTGCAATGAAGGGACACGAAGAGGTCCGCTCCGCTGCCATTGGCGGTCTGTACCACCGGGTAATACTTGGGATTTTCTCCCAAAAGGTTGTCCGACTGCAGCATTTCCACTTGCACATAAGCCGCTTCGAGATAGAATTTCAAAAGCACGGCGATGTCGTGCACAATCTGTGCTTCACAAACGTGATATTTCTGATTGACAGCCCCACTGTCCACGCCGATGTGGTGACCGGGATTGATGAATACTTTCATGTCGATTATCTCCTTTGGGTTTGATATACCTTATATATAGTGAGGAGTTAGGAATGAGGAGTGAGGAGTGAGGAGTGAGGAGTGGTGGACGGGGCCCACAATTCATATAGGGCCCCAATACCCCTCTTATATAGGTTATTATTCTGCTGATTTCTGTATCATCCATAAGTATGTATACGGATGGAGTCAAGGTTATGAAAGGTTATTTAGGGTTATGAAACTATCCATAGCCCCATAACCTTTTGACAGGCCCTATCTTTTCTTTGTTAGAAAGTGGAATAGGGCAGAATAATAAGCTATAAAACTGGGGCCCTATATGAATTGTGGGCCCCGTCCATCACTTCTAACTTCTCACTCCTCACTTCTCACTGGTTTTCCAGATATTCTACCTTGAGCCTCACGCCTTGGACGTATCTTCCGCTTTTTGCTCTACCCCGTTCGTAGCCAGCCATGGCAAGGGCGGTGTAGAAGTCGCTGGTGCTTCTGATGTAATCTCCCTGGCGAAAGGCGTAGTTTCGATAGGCTTCATAGAAGGTGCCAGACGGCTGCTGGTAGTCTTTTCGGATTTCGCAGCAATCGTCAAGAAAGTGGGCCAACCAGTCATTGGCTTCTTGGTACTGGTTCTGAATTTCCTGAACGCTTTTTGGTAGGTGGATTTCAAACTGGTTTTCAATCACCTGCCTAGCCCCTTCGATGACCCATTTCAGAATGGCACCGCCGGAGTTTTCCACCAGGTAATCGGTGTAATTCTTCTGCTTACCGTCTACGGGCAGCTTGGCCTGAAAGGGAATGAGCAGGATACGCCGCCAGATTCCCAAGTCCCGGCCTCCCACTTTGGGCAAATGGTTGGTACAGAGCACCAAAGAATGAGACGGGACGAAACGGAAGGGGGCCATGTATTTCTTTTCTGCGGTAATTTCGTCTACACTACAAAGCTGTTTCACCATAGACGCATTGAGTCGCATTCCTTCTTCCAGTTCGGAAGCGATAATGAGCCGTTTGCCTCGCAGTTCTGCCATTTCTGGTTTCACATTCCGGCGGCAGCCAGCCATCAATACATCTGCCGAGAGAGTGCCGCTATAGTCGCCCAGGACACGAGCAATGGAATTGAAAAAGGTGGATTTCCCATTGGCGCCATTGCCATAAGCGATGAAAAGTGCCTCTTTATAGACCTTTCCAATGGCAGAAAGTCCCATAAGCTGTTGCACATAGCGAATCAGTTCCTCATCTTTCATGAAAAACGTATCCACCGCCGAAAGCCACAGGTCTTCATTTCTATCATCGGGAGAAAAAGCCGTCACTTTGGTCAAGAAATCCTCGCTCTTATGGGCCAATTTCCCTGCCATTCCCTGGGACAAATCATAGGTCCCATCGGGGGTGTTCAAAACCATGGCCTGGGTATCGAAATCGGAAATCTCTTTCTGTACCATAGGCCGAACGGTTTTGAGTGTCGCATCGATGTAGAAAAAATCTCTACGTTTCGCCACAAAAGAAACATATTCCCTGATTTCCTCTTGAGCCGCACAAAGAGACGCCCCGATCTTTCCGGCGGTTTTACGCAAATTCCGTCCTCCCTGGGCAATCACCTGGTCATCGATACCCATACGGGAGAGGGATTTTTCAATCACAGAAAGACCGGTGATGGCTTCGTCCAACTGGTGATCCAAAAGAGCCTGACAGAACCCATAGGCCTTTTGCTTATTTTCCTGCCAGCGAATTCCATCGTAAATCATGAAATCCGTAGAAATTGTATAGACCAACCGTTTTTCATAAACCTTTTTCAACATTTTAGCCTCCCCCATATCAGAATAATCAGAAGGTTTCAAGTCCAATTTCCCCGCAAGAACCTTCGCATACATAGCCGGCGCCACATAATGGCCATCCTGACAAATTTTCTGATAAAACTTTTGAGCACTTTTCCAGATAGAAGAAATCTCCCGGTCTGGCAGAGCCGGCTCACAGCGATTGGCCTGTTCCAAAAATTTCTCATAGGCCACGGAGGTATCGCCGTAGCGCTTCACCAGCCTAGCCGCCAAAGAGGAGAGCGTGCTATTTCTACTGCCCTCCAAAATAGGCGGTGTGGCCCGATGATAGGTGGCCTTCGGACTTTCTATAGCAGAAGAAATACAAGGTGCTGCCCTATGGGCCAAAGCCACGGTTTCCTTTGCCCCGAAGGGCACCGGCGGAGCTGATTCCGCCGGTGAATCGGTCACATCATCACCCTCACTTTCCTTCGTCCCAGGACCCGCCGGAAGGAGCAACGGCTCCTCCATGGCACGAATCCAGGGACTTCTGGTCTTTTCCAAGAAATCCGCAATATCCATGGTCCCCTCATGCCACATCACATAATGCGGGGCCTCCACGCCGTAAATGAATCTGGCAGCGTCCAAACAATTCTTATCAAAAAATGGATACCGTTCATAAATGGCCCGTTTCAGTTTTTCCTCATCGGCGGCTGAAAGACACCTCCTGTGGAAAAAATACGCATGAAAACGAGGCCTAGCAGACTTATTTCCCTTCTCCTTACCATCGTTCCGACTGGCCACAATGGCAAAAGAAACATCGGGAAAGAGATAATACAACGTCTCCGGGGTCACCCAATCGGTGGGATTGTCCGTATGATCGTTATCACAATCCAAAATCGACACATCGGATTCCAGGAAATTTTTCAATCCCCGGATACCGCCCTGGAAATGGGCGGCCACATGATCCAGACGAACCGCCTTCTCCAAATCTGCCCGACAGGAAATCACCGCCCCATCGGGATAATGAACATTCTTCGGATTCTGCCGGCAACGGGCCAGCCACAATCTAAATTTCGACATTTGCATCTGCCTCCTTGGTAAAATGTCATTAAATTAAGGATTTACGTTGACAGGTATGATATTCCGATAGTGACGGCAGGTTGCTCAGGTCCCTCGTATGTACCGATAGACGCTAGCATCATTAGCACATTCGAGAAACGTGAGAAACCTCAGTATCCTGAGAAACCTGAGTAACCTTTGCATCAGCAGGAATCATCGCATATTTCGCTTAACTTAACAGCATTGTGGTAAAAAGCAGGCAGGTAGCAGTAGGCGGTCTGCAGCGTTTACCTACTGCTATTTGCCTACAACATTTACCCTCTAGCGCTAGATGGTTTTGGTATAGTCACCAGTGCACTTCGATGACTGTACCCATTATGACAGATTTGAAAAATCGGCGACCGACTCGTAAAGTCGGAGATGTTGGACAGGAAATACGGGTGACAAAGGTTACTCAAGGTTTTAAAGGTTCTGAGGGTGCTAAAGGTTCTCAAAAGAGTTTATGAATAGTAGAAAAATGGTATGAAAATACAGCTTTTATACCGCTTGTTCCACTGAACGACATTGCCCTAAAAAGAAGTAACCGGTACTACCATTTCCTTCCGTGTTGTTTCCTTTTCCCTCCGACACATAAAAAAAGACCCCATAAAGGAGTCTTTTTTCCGACTTTACGAGTCGGATTTTAGAAAAATTTTATTCTATATCATCTTTACGAACCACAGTACCCATTTGTATCATTTCTTCCATTGTTTCTAAATCTGCAAGAGCGTCTTCTACCAGAGACGGCGTTCCCAGCAATGGAATTGGTTTTCCTTTCCCCCGAGTCAATGCATTCTGTTGGTCCAACACATCATTGATGAAATCAATGGGAATACCAGGAATCAAATCAATGATATCCACATAGATTTTCCATGGTTCTTCATTCCACTGCAATACATACCCTGCTTTTTCAAATAATTTGACAATCCATCGAGAAGAAAGGCCCAAGGCGATACAAATCGTCATCAGCGTTTTCCTTCTCATCTTATTGGCCTTATTTCTCTTAATTTTCCCATAATAGTCCCGTTCAATGCATGTGCACTCTTCAAACGTGGCAGGGTCACTCCATTTTTTATCATCCATCAAGCACATGAGACAATCACACAATGTTCTCGTAGGATTCCCTAACATGGTCAAAAGCGTATCTTGTAATGCCTTATCCATAGACTTCTCAAATATTTCCTTACGCAAACTTTCAACAACTTCCTTGTGTGGTATATTCGCCTTCAAAACTGCCCCCTGTGCATCGGGATGGAAGAGCAATGTCCGGACAGTGACCTCATGAGACGTCAATTCAGGATCATTAGAACAATAATTTATCGTTACTGGTTCAAACTTCTCTGAAAATTGTAACACACAACTAGACAGATGCTCCTTTGCTTTTTTGTCAAACAAGGCTTTTCCTCCAAGAACGTCACATAATCAGGCTTGGCTACCACGAAATATCCACCAGCAAAGACAAATTGCCCCGCCTTGACCCAATCGCGCAATTTACTATCAGACATAAGCAATTTAGCTGCTTCTGATTTTCTCATTTTAGGAAATACTGGAGTAGCCACTTCTAATTTCTCTGTTTTCATTCATATCACCCGGTTTCTAAATATATATGAACATCTACATCTATTATAGCCCGGTTTGCTGCAGAAAGCTCTTTAGATCTTTTTATGGCTGCAGCAAAAAATTATTTATATAGCAAAAAGGTGACAGTCGATGACAGTCAATTCATAAAACCCCTTAAGAAAAATATTTTTACAATTTCTCTATAGGACTTTTCTGAAACGACCGTCATCGACTGTCACCTATAGTATGCTACCTATTATATATTTTCCCATTTTGGTGATATGAACTATCATAGAAGATAAAAAAATACCGATTTTATCGAACTTTTTGCGGCCTTTTCCCTTTAGAATACAAGAAATAAAAAATTCATTGCAGCCTAAACTTTTACCATAAAAGGTGACAGTCGGGTGACGGTCGGGTGACAGTCAACAATAGCTCAGAGATTATAATTCATATTCATGTATACATTCTTATTTATGAAATAACCATCAAAAAGCCCCATCGACCGTCACCAGACTGTCACCCGTAAGCCCTCTGGAATGGACAATCTACGGGCTTCCGCTATCAAAAAAGGCCAGGAACCAGAACACAATCGTTCCAATTCCTAGCCCTTTTTATGGTAAACGGTTAACAGTTAACTGTCTACTGTTAACCATTATCAGTCAGATCATAGCTATTGACCAGACGAACGCCCGCGAGAGGATTATCCTGCAGATTACCGATAGCCTGACCAGCCGCCAGCAGTTCATCGTCAGTGGCGGTGAGCTTCACCTGGGTGACGTTGATATTCTTGTACGCCGTCTTTCCAGAAGTGGTGCTGCCGTTTTCTACACGTACCTGAAGTTTTACATCATAAATATCCTTTGTTGCCATAATATTCTTCTCCTTTTTTGATAGATTTACATTTCACTTTTTAATAGTAATAATAGTTAGAAGTGAGAAGTTAGAAGTGAGAAGTGTTGGAAGGGGCACACAAAATTTGGAAGTGCCCCAATACCCCTTTTATAAAATCGGCGAGTATATAAAAAGGGCTCCGCTCCTATAGACATAATCCGTATAAGAGCAATGCGAGGCACTCGCCGGCCTTCACTCCTCACTTACTTGTCATTCTCACATACCTAATGATACACGCGATCACACGCAAAATCGCCAGGATATGCCTGATTTCCACGCCGCAGATGGTATCCTGCCGCCTGCTTTTCTCCAGCAGGTTCTTACGCAAGCGGTTCATCGGTGGTGGTAGAAATGACGGCGCTGACGAATTCCTTCACCTCAGCGCCGGAGCGGGTCACCAGGACCGGAATGAGCTTTGCGGCTTCCTGCTTCGCTTCGTCCAGAGTGAGACCTTCCTTCGGATTTTCCAGAGAAAATACCATATTGGATTTTCCAGCGGTGCTAAAAGTCATTTTCAGTGTTTTCATGTGTTATACCTCGATTCTTTAGAAATATAGTTGGCAGTAGGCAGTTTGCAGTGAGCAGTTAGCAGTTGACGGTAAACGGTTGATGGTTTACTGTTAACTGTTCTCCATTACCTAATAAGGGGGTATTGGGGCCCTATATGAATTGTGGGCCCCTTCCACCACTCCTCACTACGCACCCCTCACTACGCACTAAAAACCTCCTACATACCAAGTCGATACACTCGCCCGGCCAGGCTCGGATGGGATTTTTCCCCTTTCCGATAGAAGTATCGGATTGGCGGTGTGATTTTACACGGTGGAAAAAAGGTTATTATTCTGCTGCTTACTGTATCTCACAAAGAGACTTTACCGATTGTGACAAGGTTAAAAAGGGTATAAAAGGGTATGATACTTACCATATCCATCAATTCGAGTGCATTTGTGCTTGATGGCACAGAAGTCATATTTCCCTTGGCTCCCCTGCCGGGGGAGCTGCCGAAGGCTGAGGGGGTAGCTCTGGCGGTATACTTCGCTATGAACACATCAAGCGTACACAGTGATTCCTGCTCCTAGCGTTAAGCATGATAACACTAACTATTTTAACCGCTAGAAGCGGGTATCACCGAGTCCTCTTGAGGTGTTCATTCCGAAGTATACCGCTACAGCAGCCCCCTCTTTAATTCTCCCCCGACGGGGGAGATAAAACGCTACAGATTCTACCGCTAGTTTCACTTGACCAGAATGCGCTAACACAAAAAGCCCCTTCCTCAGGAAGGGGCAGGCCCGCTTGCAGGCCGGGGATAGGCCGACGAAGAAGAGATGTTCAGCAAGCCGCTAGAGAGAACGCCTACACCGCAAGTGTCACATTCCATTCATCTCGCTAGTGCGAACTATCCTCCCTGCCCCCCTTCCAAAGGAAGAGGGTTTCCGCTATCATATTTTTCATCAGAGTCACAGCTGCTAGCTCCTAGCAATTAGCCACTAGCCAGCTAGAAGCCAACAGCTAAAAGCTAGTCGCTATGACACTAGTTAAGTCTCCTACAAACGCAAAACAAATATAAAAGGGGCGCTTCATAAGTTGTGCGCCCCTAAGTAAGTTTACACCGCTGTCTCGGCTCCCCTGTCGGGGGAGCTGCCGAAGGCTGAGGGGGCAGCTCTAGCGGCATACCTCGCCAGCAGTACGATAATCTGTTACGGGATTAATACCATTCCTAATTCCTCATTCCTAATTGCATTTACCCCGCAATGCCCCACTCATCGACGGCCTTCATAAAAGACCGATTCCTCGCAAACCGCTCCCGAATACGTCGTTGCTGGTTGTATAGATTCTGCGGGGACAGGTGAAGAATCTTTTGTATTTCCTTGCCCTTCTTCCCTTCTGTCATAAGGAGAAATAAGGGTCTCTGTCTCTTATCCAGGAAGCCAAGTGCCTCTTCTTTCAGGGGCATCACGTCTGTTTCCGACAAGGAAATCTGGTCTTCCTTCCCTTCTTCGTCTACTTTCGCCAAGTCGAAGCCATCTTTTTTCTGATAAGGCACTTCCTTCCGCTGGTAATCCAGCTTCGCCCAAATTAGGTGCTGTTTCATGTACGTCCCCAAAGGCATGCCTTTTTCACTGTCGTAGGCCCGGAGTTTTTCGATGAAAGCCAGGGACAATTCTTGAAATAGGTCCTCATCGATCCGCTTCCGGAAGGGGTCATAGGAGAGCTTCCTAATGAGGGGCGTGTATTTCTTATACAACATTTCCCCGGCTTTCTGATTTCCTTCTTGATAGGCTTCCACCCATTCCGCTTGTTCTCGCTTTTCGCCGTCAGTCATAGTTTTTCTCCTAATATCGCATTGTTCCTACTGTTTTCTATATTATATCATATATGGTATATATGGCGACTCTGACTGGTAGCTACTAGTTCCTAGTCACCAGTCACTAGTCACCCAAAATAGAGCACCTCAAAAGGGCATGGCAAGCCCCTATCCTATGTTGAGAAGCTATGGAATCTGGCACCAGCACATTTCACGGTTCATGTCGCAATGCGGCTAAACTTCGTGCTACGGTTTGTCGTCCAAGAGAATCTCCTGTAATTGGAAGGTTTTGCCATGCCTATTTGATTGTTACCTGCCAGCGGCCGCTTCAGCAGCAGAAAGGAAATGTCCTGATCTAGCGTCAGCTGCCGTTTTCGATTTCTCTTTCCTCCATGGATAATATAAAAAGAAAAATCGAATCCGGCGGGCCCCCGCTCCCTGGGAGAACTGTCCCTTTCTGATAGAAGTATCGGAGGTTAGCGGGAGTTTTACACGGTCAGTTAGTTTACACCTTATTTAGTCCCCCGTCGGGGGGAAGGTGGTAGCCTTGGCTACCAAAGGGGGCAGCTCTAGCGATATACTTCTCCATGAACACCGCAAGCGTACTTGGTGATGCCCGCTTCCCACGGTAAACGCGATATCACTAGCCATTTTACCGCTACGTTGGATATCACCGAGTCCTCTTGATATGTTCATTCCGAAGTATACCGCTAGAATTACCCCCTCTTTAATTCTCCCCCGGCGGGGGAGATAATGTCATGCTACGGATTATCACAATTAGCAGTAAATAAGTTTACTCTTTTTTTAGTCCCCCCGTCGGGGGCGATAAGGCGCTATTACTACTTCCGATGGCACCAAAAAAGAGCCGCCGAAGCGACTCTCTTTTATATCCCCATTACCCCAATGCGACTCTATCGCTGATGGTGCCAGCGGTTTCTTCAAATTTCTTAAGAAGGTCGTCGATGGTGAGGTTTTTCTTTTCTTCCGGTGTATAGTCGGCGATGATCTGACCGTTGTTCATCATAATGAGGCGGTTGCCGTATTTCAAAGCGTCCCGCATATTATGGGTGATCATCAATGTGGTCAGGTGCTGTTCGGTGACAATCTCGTCGGTGATTTTCAGCACTTTGGACGCGGTCTTCGGGTCCAGGGCGGCGGTCGGTTCGTCCAGGAGGAGAATGTCTGGCCGTTTCATGGTAGCCATGAGAAGGGTCAGGGCCTGGCGCTGGCCACCAGAGAGGAGGCCGATGCGGGTACCCAGGCGATTTTCAAGACCCAGGTCCAGGCGGGCCACCATGTCTCTATATTTCTCATGGTCCCCTGCGGAGAAGGCCCAGCGAAGTCTACGGCTTTCGCCTCTACGGGAGGCCAGGAGCAGGTTTTCTTCGACCTGCATGCCAGCGGCGGTGCCTTTCAGCGGGTCCTGGAATACGCGACCGATGTACTTGGCCCGTTTGTATTCGCTCACGTGGGTCACGTCGTTGCCATTGATTTCAATGGTGCCGCTGTCGGGGATGTACGCCCCGGCGATGGAGTTCAGAAGGGTACTCTTCCCGGCGCCGTTGCCGCCGATGACGGTGCAGAAGTCGCCGTCGTTCAATGTGAGAGAGAGACCGTTCAGGGCTTTCTTTTCATTGGTTGTCCCTTTGAAAAAGGTTTTAGAAATATTCGTTACTTTAAGCATCTTAGTCCCCTCACTTTCCGATATTGACTTTGCCCTTAATCATCGGTGCTGCCAGAGCGAGCATAACGATGATGGCGGTGAACAATTTCAAATCGTTCGGTGGCATGCCCAGGTAGAGCACGATGGCGATGACCACGCGGTAAATAACGGAACCCAGAATGACAGCCGCCAGGGAAGCAGAGAAGCTGTCTACGCCGAGGATGACTTCGCCGATGATGACGGCAGCCAGGCCGATGACGATGGTGCCGATGCCCATGCCGACATCAGCGAAACCATTGTTCTGTGCCACCACAGCGCCGCAAAGGCCGATCAAAGCATTGGAAATAAAGAGTCCCATGATGATCATGGTGTCTGTATTGACCCCCTGGGCGCGAACCATTTGAGGGTTAAAGCCGGTAGCACGGATGCACATACCCAGTTCGGTACCGAAGAACCAGTACACAAAGCCAAGAATCACCAGCATCAGCACAGCCGGTACCAGGAAAGCTGCCACAGAAGCGCTGACGTGGAGCAAAGACGCGGTGGTGGTGAAAATGGTGTCTACACGAAGTAAGGAAATATTGGCTTTCCCCATGATGTGCAGGTTAATGGAATACAGGGCAATCATGGTGAGAATCCCCGCCAAAATAGCAGGAATCTTCAGTTTCGTGTACAGAACCCCGGTCAGCACCCCAGCCAAAAGTCCGCCGAAAGCACCAGCCGCAATGGCCAGCCACGGAGACTGCCCCGCTGCAATGAGAGAAGCCGCAATGGCACCCCCCAGGGGAAAACTGCCTTCACAAGTCATATCCGGTACATCCAGTACGCGGAAGGAAAGAAATACGCCGATGGCCAGGATGGACCACATCAGTCCCTGTGCCACGGTGGAAAATGCTAAATCTACCATGTCTACTATTCTCCTTTTCTGTTTTTTTGTTTTTTTGTTTTAGGGATAAGTATCTAGGCCCTAGGAAATACGTTGTTTTCCTGCTCAGTCACTAGCTACTAGCTCTTAGCTGCTGGCTGCTAGCCGGCTAGTTGCTAAAAATCGCTGTGGCACTTTTGGAAAAGGGTTCTGAAGGTTCTAAGGGTACTTAAGGTTCTAAAGGGCCCTGAATGAGATAATAACGCGATTGTTTATCAGCTCATTCGAGAAGCATGAGAACCCTTTGTACCTTTAGAACCTTCAGAACCTTTTTCTTACTAACGCCAATCCTTCACTGTAAGCCCCTTCCTCAGGAAGGGGCAGGCCCGCTTGCGGGCCGGGGATAGGCCGACGAAGAAGAGTTATTGGACAAGCCGCCTTCGCAGAACGCCGACAGCGTTAAGTGTCTCATTCTATTCATCTCGCTACAACGAGCTATCCCCCCTGCCCCCCTTCCAAAGGAAGAGGGTAAACGCAAGTGCAAATACCGCTACAGACTCCTAATCCCTATAAAAATGGGGTATTGGGGCGCTTCTAAATTTTGTGCGCCCCTTCCACCATTACGCACTACGCACTACGCACTACGCACTCAATTACGGTCTCGCCGGCTGTCCATCATAGAGATAGAGTTTTCTAGCCCGCTGCCACAGGTCGCCGGGAAGAGGAATGTTTAATGCGTTAATGGCTTTCATATTCAATACCAGGTTCGGGTCATTCTGCCGTGTCACCTGGATATCACTTGGCAGCACGTCCCCTTTCAGGAGCTGGCAAGCAATGCGGCCGCCAGAGAAGCCCAGGCGGTAATAGGACGGCGATACAGAGAGGACCGCCCCGCGCTGTACCATTTCAGACTGTTCCCCGATGACCGGGATGGCCGCTTCATTCATGACTTTCATCAATGTGTCAAAGTGTTTCAATATTTCCACATCTTCCGGCACATAGACGGCCTGCACGTGGCCCACCAATTTCTGGAACTGTGGTTCCGGCTTTTCTTTGTCATTGTACGCCACTTCAAAGAGCTGAATGTGCTTCTTCTCTGCCACCGCCCGAAGGATTTGCAGCTGGTCGCTAGCCCCGGGGTCTTTCGGATTGTAAATCACACCCAGTGGATCCATGGGGATGAACCGATGGGCCGTGCGAATCTGGGTCACCACCAGCGGATAATCGCTGATGCCAGTCAGGTTGCCCTGGTTCAGGAGTTCTTCTTCCTTCTGGAAATAGAGCACCCCGACGCCTACAATGGGGGTCCCTTTGGTGACCTTAGCGGCTGCCTTGGCGGACTGGCTGCCGATGGCGATGATCAGATCTTTCTTATTTCGAACCAGTTTCTTGGCTCCTTCTTCCAGCTTCTTCTCATCCCCCGCAGCCTGAATCAGATCTACTTTGATATTCTTCCCTTTCTCATAGCCCCCTGCCTCCAAAGCGGCCATGACGCCGGACACCATTTTGTTTTGTTCAGGTAAATCAGAGGTTTCCAAAATGCCGATGGAGTATACATCTTTCTTCTCGATGTACCCCACGGTGGCTCCCTCTTTCTCTACCGGTTCCTGATAAAGCATGATGGCGATAGCGATATTGCATATGGCAAATATCAACATGAGCCACCAAAGCTGTTTGAGTTTTGAAGCCAATTTACTTTCTCCTTAATAAGTTTACTTCTCTCGTGTTAGTAGCGATGCATTCGCTTGATGTTACAAGTTTCTCAGGTTGCTTGAGTTTCTCAGGGTTCTCAGGTTCCTCGAATGAGATGATAACGCTAGAAATCCAGCGGTAAATCCCGTCCCCCCTTGGAGAAGGGGAATACAAGGGGGATAGACGCCCCTAGGGTGATGAAATACTTTGTTCTACTGCGAAACAAGGCACCATCATACGCTAGTGCTGAATGTGTCCCTTCGGGCCACTCTATCCCCGGCTTTGCCGCCCCTTCTCCAAGGGGCCACACGTCAGTGGTGCTACCGCTAGAGTCTAGCTGCACACGTAAGAACCCTTAGAACCTTTAGTACCCTAAGAACCTTCAGAACCTCCTGATAGAGATGATACGGCTAGCCCCTCGAATAACCTAAGCCACCTGAGTAACCTGAGAAACCTGTATTTCCACTATTTCCCCTATACAACACAAAAGTAACTCTCTCCCGCTCCCCTTGCAGGAAAAAGTTACTTTTATGGTTCGGAAAAGGCCGATTCAGTCAGCATTTCCCGAGCTACGAACATATAGAAATTTCATGGGCGTTACATCATTTTCGCGCCCATCCCCCCATTTCTAACTTCTCACTTCTAACTTCTCACTGCTTTTAAAGCATTTCAGCCCGATCGAGGACGGTCTTTGGAATCTGGATGCCCAGACGTTCCATTTCTGCCTTATTGATGTAGAGCTTGGATTTGTCAGCCCCTTCGACAGGGAAGTCTTTGACGGTCTTATTTCCTTTCAGGATTTCAGCAGCCATTTCCCCTGCTCTATGACCGATATCATAGAAGCTAATCGATTCAGAAGCCAGAACGCCGGATTTCACGTGACCCACTTCTGCGCCGTAAACCGGAATCTTTTCCTTGTCTGCCACAGACATCAGGGTCGGGATAGACGAAGCAATGATGTTGTCAGTGGGGACGAAAATCGCATCCACCTTGCCGCCCAAGAAGCCTTCTGCTACCTGCTGTACATCATTGACAGAGTTGACGGTCAGTTCCACCACTTCCATGCCCAGCGGTTCGCAAGCCTTTTTCAGACGTTCTGCCTGGATGACAGAATTGATTTCACTGGAATTGTAAATGATGCCCACTTTCTTCGCATTTGGCTGGATTTCACGAATCAGTGCCACCTGTTTTTCCAGTGGACCTCTGTCGTGTGTACCGGTCACGTTGCTGTCCGGTGTCTTTTCGGACTTCATGAGCTTTGCATTTTCAAAGTCAGCGATGGCGGTGCAAATAATCGGAATCTTGTCCGTTGCATTAGCCATGGTCTGCGCAGCCGGGGTGGAAATCGCACAAATCAGGTTGTAATTGCCTGAAGTGAAACGGTTTGCAATGGACCGAAGATTGGACTGATCCCCCTGGGCATTCTGCTGGTCGATTTCGACCTTGTCCTTCATGCCCTGTTCATTCAGAGCATCCACGAAGCCCTTATTGGAATCATCCAGCGCCGGATGCTGTACAATCTGTACCACACCGACCTTCATCTTTCCGTCACTCTTGCCCCCATCAGAACCACCGCAACCAGCAAATACACCTGCTGCCATGAGACCACAAAGGCCGACTGCCAAAATTTTCTTCCATTTACTTCCTACCATTCTACTTTTCCTCCATTTCCATTTTTTATTTTACATATAGATACTTGGGAAATTCTTTCCTACAAAAACCATCCTACTATAACGAACTTCCTCCAAGCACTGTATGCATTGAGTTGCACCTAGTATAACACATATGCATGGTTTTGGGAACTGCTGACTGGGGATTAAGCCCAGGGTTAGACAGTGGGAATCTATCCGTTTGTGACAAATAGTTAGGAGTGAGGAATTAGGAGTGAGGAGTGGTGGTGGCGCACACAAATTATAAAGCGCCGCAAATATTTATGATAATGTGCGAATCATGTTTAGTGGCTGATCATTAAATCACTTTTTAGAAAAAATAATTGTTGGATAAACGGTAAGTAGCGTTCCCCCTTGGAGAAGGGGGAATACAAGGGGGATAGACACTCCTAGCGGTATAAAACATTTTGTTGGTTTGTGAAACAATGAACCATAATTCGCTAGTGCTGATTGTGTCCCTTCGGGCCACTCTATCCCCGGCTTCGCCGCCCCTTCTCCAAGGGGCAACACGCTAGTGAGAATGCCAATTTTATTCATGTTGGTGCACGGATATTTACAAAAAGCCATATAAACCTGTGCACTATTCATACAAAAATTTATACAATGTTTTCTGATAAACACAGGCTATATGAATTAATAACCAGCCATTATTTAACATAAAGCAATTCACATGAAATATGACTCTATTATTTTGCAGCATTCGGCGAGCTATATAAAAAGGAATCTTGCTATTTGAAATCCATCGGTTTAAGAGCAATTCGAGTGCTCGCCGCCACCACTCCTCACTCCTAACTCCTCACTCCTAACTCCTCACTCCTAACTTTTTTCACAAACGGATAGCTTCCAATTCCCTTGTTATCATGCCTAACCCTAATCTCTAGCTACTATTTTCCAGTCACTAGTCACCAATCACCAAAGAGTCACTTGAATTTTTCAATTCTTTCTCTCATCTCCAAATCTTGAATTTCTAAAGAATTCCTTATCATCTATTTACGGTAAGCCTAACAAATGCTAAAATTTGGATAACGTACATTTGGTGACTAGTGACTCGTGACTGGTGACTGGAATTCTGATATTTCCCAGTCACCAATCACCAGTCAGGAGTCACCCCTAAATAAAAAGGAGGAATTCTTATGAAACACGAAGAAACACATGCACATAACTGCGGTTGCGGTCATTGCCACCAGGAACACCATCACGAAAAAGCACACTCCCATACCCATGACGAGGAGCAAGAGGAGCACCACCATACAGGTTGTGGTTGCGGACACGATCACGACCACGAAGGCCATTCCCATGAACACGGCTCCTGCGGTTGTGGACATGATCACGACCATGAAGGCCACTCCCATGAACACGGTTCCTGCGGTTGTGGACACGACCATGACCATGAAGGACATTCCCATGAACACGGCTCTTGCGGTTGCGGACATGACCATGACCACGAAGGACACGATCACTGTGGTTGCGGTCACGACCATGAACATGACCACGGTCACGATCATGGCGGATGCGGTTGCGGATGCTGCGATGAAGACATCGAACCAGAACAGCACGACCATTCCAACGACCCGGAAATGGCGAAATACAAAGACAATGAAAAAGACATCATGGAAAGCGATGAAGAAATCAAAGCCGACGAACGCCGCGCATTTGGGCATTTCCATGACATCGGTATTCACCACCAGGACGGGCACAAGAAAGATTGCCACTGCCACGGCTGCGTAGACGAAGAAGATTGCGACTATTGCGGCAAAGAACTGGCTTCCTGCCATTGCGATTTCCTGGGCAAGGAATACAACCGCGGTCTCTACCACATGGAACACCTGGACTGCATGGAATGTGCTGCCAAAATGGAAGGCAAAATCCGTGAAATGCCATCGGTATTCTTTGCCTCCATCAGCTTCACCAAGAAAGAACTCCGTCTCATTGCCAAAGGAAATCCGGACACACTGATTCCAGAAGTACTGAAAGTGTGCCGCGGCGTCGATGAAAACGTCGGCATCGTTCCCCCATCGGACAAGGGCGATTTCAAGACCGAAATTTATGAAATTCCCACCCTGGACTGCGCCGCTTGCGCTGTGAAACTGGAAAAAGTCGTGAACCGCCAGCCCGGCGTTCTCTCCGCTTCTATTTCCTTTGCGACAAAAACCATGAAACTCACCGCTAAGGACCCGGACAGCCTCATTCCAGAACTGACCCGGAAATGCAACGAAGTAGAAAGCCCGACGGAAATTGTCAAAAAGAAACGTCCGTCCAAAGCAGCGAAAAAAGCACAGGCCAAGAAAGAAACATCCTTCCTGGACCAGCTGAAAAGTGAAAAGAGCCAGCTCATCATCGGCGGCATTCTCTTTGCCATCGGCATGGTCATGCATTACAACCCGATGAACCTCTTTGCTGGACTCTCTGACGTAGGGGATATTTTCTTCTTTATTTCCTACTTCATCTTAGGAGGCCCTATCGTTTACACCGCACTGAAAAACATCACCCACGGGGAATTCTTCGACGAAACCTTCCTCATGACCGTGGCTACTGTAGGCGCTTTCGCCATTCACGAATACCCGGAAGCGGTAGGCGTTATGCTCTTCTACCGCATTGGGGAATATTTCCAGGACCTGGCTGCCGACAGAAGCCGTGACCAGATCATGGACGCGGTCGACCTTCGTCCTGAAGTGGTACAGCGCGTCAAAGGAGACACCATCGAAACCATCCCTGCAGAAGACGCAGAAATCGGCGACATCCTTCTCATCCGTCCTGGGGACCGTATCCCGCTCGATGGTATTCTCTGTGAAGGAAATACCCAGCTGGACACCTCTGCGGTGACCGGCGAACCGAAACCGGTTCTGGTCTCCGTCGGCGACTCCGTGGACTCCGGCTGCGTCAATATGACCGGCACGGTGAAAATGCAGGTAGAAAAAGTACTGGCCGAATCCATGGTCAGCCGTATCCTGGACTCCGTAGAAAATGCCGTAGCCAGCAAGCCGAAAATCGACCGATTCATCACCCGTTTCTCCCGTGTGTACACCCCTATCGTAGTATTTGTAGCTATCGCTGTAGCGATTCTCCCACCGCTCCTCTTCGGTGCTGACTGGGATTCCTGCATCTACACCGCCCTGACCTTCCTGGTTATCTCCTGCCCCTGCGCTCTGGTTATTTCCGTACCGCTCTCCTTCTTCGCCGGCATTGGCGCCGCATCCAAAGAAGGGATCCTCTTCAAAGGCGGTACCGTCATGGAAGCCCTGGCAAACACCAAAGCGGCTGTGCTGGATAAAACCGGCACCCTGACAGAAGGGAAATTCAAAGTACGTCACATCACCAAGACTGCCAAAGAAAGCGAAGAAAAAATCCTCGCCCTGGCAGCAGCTGGAGAAATCTACTCCACCCACCCGATCGCCCAGTCCATCGTAAGCGAAGCCAATGAAAGAAAACTGGTTCTTCCGAAACTCTCCGGTATGCAGGAAATTGCCGGCCACGGTGTGAAAGCCACCTGGGAAGGCAAAGCAGTATACATCGGCAATGAAAAACTCCTGAAAACCGCAGGTATTTCCCTGCCAACCCTCCCCTCTTATAAAGAAGTGGGCACCGACGTGTATGTAGCCGTAGGAAATACCCTTCTGGGCCGCATCACCATCTCCGATGCCATCAAATCAGACACCATTGAAGGCATCAAAGACCTGAAAGCCCTGTCCGTCACACCGGTCATGCTCACCGGCGACAACAAAAAGAGCGCCCAAGCCATTGGCGATATGGTAGGCATCGACAACATCCACGCCGAACTTCTGCCAGAAGATAAACTGTCTGAAATGAAAAAAGTTCGTAAAGACATTGGCTCCGTCCTCTTCGTAGGCGACGGCATCAACGACGCCCCAGTACTGGCCGGCGCCGACGTAGGTGCTGCTATGGGTAGCGGTGCCGATGCAGCCATCGAAGCGGCTGACGTGGTATTCCTCAACTCCAACGTGGACGCCATCTCCAAAGCCATCCGGGTGGCAAAGAAAGTCATCAAAACCGCCTGGGAAAACGTAGCCTTCGCCCTCATCGTCAAGATCGCCGTCATGATCATGGGCCTCCTGGGCTATGCGAATATGTGGGTAGCGGTCTTCGCTGACACCGGCGTCACCATCCTCTGCATCCTCTACGCTGTCAGACTGCTGAGAGTGAAATTCTAAAAGTGCAATTAGGAATTAGAAATGAGGAATGAAGGAAGGGGCGCATCAAATGATATAGCGCCCCAATACCCCATTTTTTAACACAAACGGTATGTATACTACATATATCCGCATGTAGTATACATACCGTTTATGTTTTATCACTTATTTTCTTGCACTGAGCCCCTCAAAAAGAATGAAGAATAAGCGGTAAACTGCGTCCCCCCTTGGAGAAGGGGGAATTAAAGGGGGATAGAAGCCCCTAGCGGTATGAAACATTCTGTTCACCAATCCAACAAAGAATTATAATTCGCTAGTGCTAATTGTGTCCCTTCGGGCCAGTCTATCCCCGGCTTCGCCGCCCCTTCTCCAAGGGGCCACACGCTAGTGCGAATGCCATAGAAGTTATAAAAGGTTATTTCATTGTCATGGCATACCCTTCTATACCCTTTATGAAAGCGGTGTTTTTGATTTTATATTCTAAGTAATCCGTAGAATAATAACCTTTAAACAAAAACGGTATACATGCTATATGAAAATACATATAACATGCATACCGTTTTTTATTTCATAAATTTGCGGCGCTTCCAAATTTTATGCGCCGCACCTTCATTCCTAATTCCTCATTCCTAATTACTAACTGCCCTTATCAGTATCCATTCACCTGGCTCACCACGCGGAAGCTGCCTACGTCGAAGGCTTCGCAAATGGCATTGAAGAAACGACCAGTCAGCATGGTGCGGCCCATTTCAGAACGGGCAATCAGCATCAGACGGCCTGTATCATAGGTGATACGGATCACATTGTTTTCGATATACTTATCGAAATCCTTTTCAGACATCAAAGTTTTCAGCTTTTCCAGGCAACCCTTGACCGGTTCTTCCTGGTATTCCGGACGTTCTGTCACAGGAATCCAGCGAATTTCATAAATCTTGCTGGTATATCCCTTATCTTCCGCAGAATACCGTTTTCCCTGTTCCATTTCTTCCATAATAACACCTTTCCTTCTTGAATAAATTTATAATCATATTATAGCATATTAAAGGTAAAAAAGTTAGTATTTGGTGACTGGTGACTGGTGACTAGGGATTAGTAGCTAGGCCCTAGGGATTAGGAAATATGGAATCCAGCGGACTCATCAGTAGCGACTTGGCTCCCCTGTCGGGGTAATGCTGTTAAGTTAAGAATTTGCGCCAATAAGCATGATTTGGTTTGTGATTATAGGTTACTCAGGTTTCTCAAGTTGCTAAGGCTGCTCAGGTTCTTCGAATGCGCTGATAGACGCTAGCGTTATCATCTCATTCGGGGAACCTGAGAAACTTGAGAGTCCTGAGCAACCTGAGAAACTTTGTCACAAAAGGAATCACCACATATTTCGCTTAACTTAACAACATTACCCTTCAAAGGTTCTGAAGATTCTAAGGGTTCTCAAGGTTCAACTAATGTATCTCTAACGAAATCCGTCATTTCGACCGATCATATTTGTGCGAAATGACATAGATGATATAAATGGATTTGGATCCCTGAGTGGAGAAATCTTAGCAGCACCAGCGGTAAGGGCTTAAAGCATCAAGACGTAACGGCTTACTTTCGGCGAGCATATAGAAACGGACTCTGTGCTAACTGACACCAATCGCATAAGAGCAATGCAGCGCCCTCGCCGGCCACCACTTCTAACTTCTAACTACTCACTTCTCACTGCTTTTTACACCGTCCCTCTCTCGTGGAGACTCACGAAAATGCCATCCCCTATGACGATATGGTCCAGCACTTCCATATCCAAGAGTTTCGCCGCAGCGGCAAATTTCCTTGTCACTTCTTTATCCTCATTGGACGGTTCCGGATCTCCCGAGGGATGGTTGTGCACCAGAATGAGCCCAAAGGCCTTATACCGCAGGGCCCATTTCATGGCTTCCTTCAAATCCACCGGCGCAGCGTTCATATTTCCTACACCAATCTCCCGATAGCCCAGAAGGCGATTTTTCACATTGATAAAGGAAACAATGAAATGCTCCTGTGTCTCGTGGCGAAGTTTCTCCATAAAGAAATGGGCCACCTGCTCCGGCGAAGAAAACTCCACCAACCGCCGCTTGCTGTACATATACGAAAGCCGGCGTCCTAACTCAATGGCAGCACAAATGGTAACCGCCTTGTCGGGGCCTATGCCCTTGATGGACACCAAATCCCGCCAGTTCAAATCGTCGAATCCATTGATACCGGACACCGATTCCAGCTCATTCACCACTTCCTGGGCGATTTCCATCACCGAATGGCCCTGCCGACCGGTGCGAAGCAAAATCGCCACCAGATCGGTCAAACTAGCCAACTTGGGAGACTCGGCAAACCGTTCACGCGGCTTATCCTCCTGTCGCATCTCTCGTATGAGCATAGGAAACCTCCTTCTTAAATGCAGTGAGAAGTTAGAAATGTTGGAAGGGGCGCACAACTTATAAAGCGCC
Source organism: uncultured Dialister sp. (assembly GCA_934216155.1). Lineage (GTDB taxonomy): Bacteria > Bacillota > Negativicutes > Veillonellales > Dialisteraceae > Dialister. The sequence continues at coordinate 10,618 of CAKQBK010000017.1, read as the reverse complement.
CTAATACCCCTTTTATATTAATGTTATTACATTAAGCGAAATACGGGATGATTTCTTTTGAGGCAAAGTTTCTCAGGTTGCTCAGGATTCTCAAGTTTCTCAGGTTCCCCGAATGAGATGACAACGCTAGCGTTGATTAGCACATTCGAGAAACGTGAGCTACCTTAGCAACCTCCGAAACCTGAGTAACCTGTAACCGCACCAGCGGTAATGGCTTAAAGCCTCAAAACGTAACAGCTTAATTTCGGCGAGCTTACAGAAACGGACTCCGTGCCACTTGACACCAATCGCATAAGAGCAATTCGGCGCGCTCGCCGGCCACCATTTCTCACTTCTAACTGCATTTTTTGTACAGCCAAGCGGCAATCAATATCCCAATGATACTTATCAAATTCGGTGCAAAGCGGATACCGAAGTGAATCTGCATGATACCCAAATTGACGGCAATGTCCTTCAAATTAAATATTTCAAAGGTTTCCGTAAAAAAGGGCATCAAAGGCGCAAAGTCCCCGCTTCCCAAGAACTGCCCCAACATCCCGCCAAGCAAAGCGCCGGCGGCTAAAAATAATAAAAATGAAAAAAATCCTTTTGAAATTCTCATGATACTCCTTCTTAAATACAGTGAGAAGTGAGAAATGGTGGAAGGGGCCCACAATTCATATAGGGCCCCAATACCCCTTTTTATATGATTTGACTCCAACCACAACCGTCATTTCGACCGATCGTATCAGTGCTAGATGATACAAATGTATTAACGTGAGATGCGCCCCTGAGTGGAGAAATCTCAGCAGCACCAGCGGTAAGGGCTTAAAGAATCAGACCATAACGGCTGTTTTTATTCGGCGAGCCTATAAAAACGGACTCCGTGCCACTTGACACAACTCCTATAAGAGCAATTCGACGCGCTCGCCGGCCACCACTTCTCACTTCTAACTTCTCACTTCTAACTGCTTTTAAAACTCGCTTCCCAGTGCAATCTGTCCGCCCAGGCGATCTACCAGGGCTTTCCCGATTTCATCGTGGGTTCGATACTGATAAATCACGCGCCACACGGTATTTTCATAAGTGAAAATGTATTCCTTCACGGTCAAATCGTTTTTTTTGCCCCGGCTATTTTCTGTAAACGAAAACGTCAGAAGTGTCCCCGGCACTTTCCCTATGTTGACGTCCTTTTTGTCACTGGTCAGATGAGACAGGTTATTATTTTCCTGTAATACCTTTTCTGCCTCTTTCACCAGAACGGCTTCATTTTTATCGTCAGTGACTTTATTTCCCGTCACCAGCACCTGCATGTACCCATTGTGCCCTTCCGCATTGACCCGAGAAGCCTGCCGAGGCCCCAGGTCCACCTGCTGCCCATCAGCCACCATTTCAAATGGAATTGACACCGTAATGGTAGAACCATTACAATGAATACGATTCTTACCGAAAACAAACTGGTCGTCCAAACTATTTCCACAACCAGCAGGCAGCATAGCCACCCCAAAAAGTCCTATAGATAACAGCAGATTCCTCTGCCAATGTTGTATTTTCATAACCTATACATCTTCCTTTTGGATAAATTTTCGATTAGATTATACCATAAAAAAGGATTTTTATGTATGGAAATATGAAATACTAACAGTGTGAAGAAATCCGCCAGTTATTATAGGTTTCTCAAGGCTCTAAGGGTTCTCAAGGTTCTAAGGTTTCTCGAACGTGCCTTTAAACGTTAGCGTCATCATCACATTCGGAGAACCTGAGAAACTTGAGCAACCTGAGAAACTTTGTCTCAAATCTCTAGCGTTGCTCGACGCTATCGTCACCCTGAGCGAAGTCGAAGGGCTTTGTGTTATTCCTCGTGTCTCTTTTAGTATTTACGGTGTGAAATGAGACTTTCCGTTAAGAATTACATCAAATGACAATGTTTTTAGATGAGAAGTTTGAGTCATAACCCTATATAACCTTTCATAACCTAGTTGGTATCGAACTATGTCATCCTATTTGATACAGAAATCTGCAGAATAATAACCTATATAAATGTTGAATAAGCGGTAAGCTGCGTCCCCCCTTGGAGAAGGGGGAATTAAAGGGGGATAGACGCTCCTGGCGGAATAAATCATTTTGTTTGATAACCAAACAAAGAACAATGATCCATCAGTGCTGATTGTGGCCTTTCAGGCCACTCTATTCCCGGCTTTGCCGCCCCTTCTTCAAGGGGCCACGCGTTAGTACTGCTACCGTTTTTATTCATTTTCTATAAAAATGGGTATTGGGGCGCTATATAAGTTGTGCGCCGCTACCACCACTCCTCATTCCTCACTCCTAACTATTTCTATATGCCCGAGGTCACCAAAATATGAAACTCAATCCTACTCAACCAGTGATCGGCATCATCGCCGAGTGGAATCCTTTCCACCTGGGCCACGCTGCTATGATACGAAATATACAGAACCAATACCCAGAGGCCACGTTCATTGCTGCCATGAGTGGTTCCTTTGTGCAGCGCGGCGAGCCTGCTCTATTCGACAAATGGACCCGTGCTCGTTGGGCCCTAGAAAGCGGGATTCACATCGTATTTGAATTGCCCGCTCTCTACGCCCTACAAAGCGCGGACCTCTTCGCTTCTTACGGTGTGACGCTCCTCTCTCACACCAGTGTGACCCATCTGGCTTTTTCCACCGAATCTCTCACCAAAGAAGAACTCCAAGACGCCGCCACCTGGGCCACGTCCGAAGAGTACCTTTCCGTATTTCATGAAGCCCTGGGAAAGGGTATTTCCTACGGCCAAGCAGCCTATGAAGCCATGGCCCACCACTCTCCCTACCTGGCAGAGGAGCTATCCAAGCCAAACAACCTGCTAGGCTTCCGCTATGTAGAAACTATATTACGACATCAGTATCCGATAGACATCCTTGTGAACCACCGGGATATGGCGCACAATATTTCCGCCACCACCGCTCGCAAGGAATTACTAGAAAATAAAGAAACTATGCTTCTTCCTCCACAAGCCATAGAAGAAGCAAGGAAGCTCATGGAAATAGGAGCCTACACCGATCCCACCCGCTACGAAGACAGTTGCCTCCTTTGTTCCCGGCAGCTCACCCTAACAAACCTAGCGCAATCAGGGCTCTTCCGGGAAGGATTGGAACACAAATGGTATAAAGAAACCAGTGCGCCCACCTATACAGCCATGCTAGATGGTATCAAAAGCAAACGCTACCTTTATAGCCGGCTGAAACGAATTGGTGCCCAGCTCCTTCTTTCCGGCATCCACAGTCCGTCGCCCTTCTCCCACCTATTACCTCCAGGTTACTTGAAACTCTTAGGACTTAGGCAAGAAAAAAGCAGGATGCTCAAACAATGCACCCTGCCGGTATATCCCAGCACCGCCAAAGCCATGCGAGACCTTCCCCCGGCTTACCAGGCCATGCTATCCCTAGACATCCAAGCCACAAACCTCCGCGCCTACTGCCAAGCCGCCCCGGCCATGCGGAAAGGAAGAGAAGACTTTTATCACTCGCCCGTGATAGTGAGAATTGGTGGAAAGGGCCCACAATTCATATAGGGCCCCAATACCCCTTTTTAATGATTTCCCCTAGCACGTTGCCGCTTGGAGAAAGGCAATGCCGTTAAGTTAAGCGAAATATGCGATGATTTCTTTCGTGAAAAAGATTCTGAAGGTTCTAAGGGGTCTCAAGGTTTCTCGAATGAGCCGATAAACGCTAGCATTATCATCTCATTTGGCGCCCCTAAGAACCTTTAGTACCCTTAGAACCTTCAGAACCCCATATATAAAATCAAAAGGGTATAAAGGGTTATGAGATGATCGGTAGTCTCATAACCTTTTATACCCTTTTTAATCTTGTACTAAAGCGGTTAATCCAATCTGTTATAGAGGCAAATGCAGTAGAATTATAACCCTTTTGCCAACGTTTTATGTGAAACACGACACTAGCCGCTACATAACCTAATCCCTAGGGCCTAGCTACTAATCCCCAGTCACGAGTCACCAGTCACTATTTCCCATTCTCAATCAACTCTTCCTTGCTATCCCCATAGACTTTCCCGCTGATGAAGTTCCGGTCCACCATCATTTCTACGTGATACTGGGGATTGATTTTCTTCAGTTGGTTCAGCAATATTTCATAAATTTCCTCATCCTTTTTATTGCAAGACCCTTTAAGGGTCAATTCGAAGGACAAATCAATGGTATCTTTCTTTTCTTCCACAAAGAAATCGTGATATCCCAAGGGCAGGCCACTTCTGTAAATGGCAGATTCCAAATCGCGGCGGTATTCTTCTTCCCGCGGGTTGGACACGGCCTTCGGATCCGCATGAATCGTAGCCTGGATGTGCAATTTTTCACGAAGCACCGTCATAACATTTTCAGACAGTTCATGACTTTCCACCAAGTTCAGATTGCTATCCAGTTCCACATGGGCGGTGGCGAAGTGGTTTTCCGGGCCATAGTCATGGACAATCAAATCATGGACCCCATATACCCCCGGGCAGGACAAAATACATTCTTTGATTTTTTCATACACTTCCGCATCAGGCTTCGTGCCAAGGATAGAATTCAACGCCTGCTTCAAAATGCCATAGCCGGTCCACAGGATGAAAAGGGACATCAAGGCCCCCATGACACCATCGATGTGATAGCCCATGAAATATTCCACCAAAGTGGCAACCAGTACACCTGTGGTAGAAAGCATATCCGATAGCGAATCGGCACTATAGGCAAGGAAGGAATCGGACTGCAAATCCCGACTGGCTTTCTTATACCACCAAGCCAGGAACAGTTTTCCCACCAGACCAAATACCAGAATTCCTACCACAAAAGGCGTGAAATTCGTATCTTCCGGATGGATGATCTTTTGCACCGATTCGGTCATCAGGGTAATCCCCACATAGAGAATCACTGAAGCCATCACCGTGGAATTGATGTATTCCAACCGGCCATGGCCAAAAGGATGCTCCTTATCGGACGGCTTCGCTGCATAGTAAAAGGTCATCATCAAAAGAAGCACCGACCCCATATCGGTGATGTTGTTGAACCCATCCCCCATGACAGACAGAAAACCGCTCTGCCAGCCGACCAAGAGCTTCACAGACCCCAATATAAAATTCACGACAAGGCCCACGCCGCCAACCAACAAAGCCCGCCCGGTGCGGGACTGTTTCATTGCAGAAATATTCAAATTCATTCTCCTTTTAAGATACGGTGATATAAGAGTAAAAAATAAAGTGACATATGAAATGATTTCTTTTGAGTCAAAGTTTCTCAGGTTACTCAGGATGCTCAAGTGGCTCAGGTTTCCCGAATGTGCCTTTAATCGTTATCTTCCTATGAATCAATCGCATTATGCTAGATGTCACAAAAAGAAGAAGCAGTAGCGATTTACCCCCTTCCTCAGGAAAGGGGCAGGGGGGATAGGACGATGAAGAAGAGATGTTCCTCTAGCCGCTATCCTCCTCCTCGAGACCCCTCTTTAATCAAAGAGAGGTATTGGGGCGCTATATAATTTGATACGCCCCTAAGTAAGTTTACACCGCTGTCTCGGCTCCCCTGTCGGGCAATGCTATTAAGTGCGATGATTTCTACTGATGCAAAGGTTACTCAGGTTGCTCAGGATACTGAGGTTTCTCACGTTTCTCGAACGAGATGATAACCCTAGCGTTTATGGGCACATTCGGGGAACCTGAGCAACCTGAGAACCTTGAGAAACCTGAGCAACCTGTCACCTCTAACGAAATCGTACCTACTGACGCAAATCGCATGAAAGCAACAATCTACTTCTCACTGCATTTTAATTATTGCCTATCATCAAATAAATCTATTGCTCCCAATACCATAAATTATGGGTATACCTAAAACTCCCCATATACACCAAAAGGCTCTCCATCTGGAGAGCCTTCCTCGCTAGGAATCTTATTCATATTTATCAAAATCAACTTCATTCAGAATGTCTCTGAGTTTCATCAATTCATCCTTTGTCAGTGTCAACCCTTTGGTCATTGCCGTATGGTCATCATTCCAAGAGCGAAGGTCGAACTTTTCACCCCGGTTGTTCCAGCTTGTATAGGTCAACTGTTTTTTCCAGCCATTGGAAGCCACAGACAAATCGCCTAATTCTTCTTGAATTGTGTAAGTAATTTTAGCAGCCATTTTTTCATTTCACCTCATGGTAATAAAAACATTGCCACTATGTTACCATACCGATTCTTTGAAATCAATAGGTTTTGGAAATATTTCGGAGATCGGGGACTCGTGACTGGTGACTCGTAGCTAGGGGGGGTAGAAGAATGCTGTTAAGACAAGGGAAATATGTGAGGATTTCTACTGATGCAAAGGTTACTCAGGTTTCTCAGGACACTCAGGTTTCTCACGTTTCTCGAATGAGCTAATAACGCTAGCGTTTATCTGCACATTCGGAGAACCTGAGCCACCTGAGAACCCTTAGAAACTTGAGCAACCTGTCACCACTAGCGGAATCATATTTACTAGTCACCAGTCACTAGTCACTAACTACCAACTACCGTTCCCGTCTCTTCGCTTCCAGCCAGTCTTCCAGTCCTGCCTTATCAGAACCAGATACATAGGCCAGCTGCACAGGAAGGGCCACCAAGCCTCCTACGGAAGGCGCACCGATATAGAGCCGATCCCAATGGCTAGATACACCTGCTACGTCTTTATAATCCACCGGCATGTACAATGCGTGGAATGTAATGTAGTAATCGAAATTGAAAAAGGACCAGGGAACTGCCACAAGCAATCGTTTTTCACAAATCAGGGCCACCGGATGATGGACCCGGTTGATGCGCCACAGTGCAAAAAGCACCACCAAAGCGGCCAAAAGCCAATAGGCCATTCCATACATGATGGCTCCCACGATGGCTCCTACACTGATAGCCACATACATCAATGATAATAACACGATATACAGTTTGGACCGATAACATTCCCACAATACTTTCCCATACAATTCTTCTTTAAACGTATCCATGTTTACTATCACCTAACAGTACTTTACCCAGCTTTCTCATTGAATACATCATGCTGATTTAAATAAAAGCTATATGCTGATGCAAAGGTTACTCAGGTTTCTCAGGATGCTAAGGTCTCTCACGTTTCTCGAATGAGCTAATGACGCTAACGTCTATAGGCACATACAAGGAACCTGAGCAACCTTAGAAACTTGAGCAACCTGTCATATCAAGCGAAATCATACCTGCTACCGACAAGATCTCCGCTCCATCCCCCACGGCCGTTTCGACCGAGGCAGTCCAAAAATTGCATCATACACAAGCCACTGTTTCGCATCTTCCTGGGTCCATTTTCTTTTGGAACCCCTATTTTCCTTTTCATAAGACACAGAAAAGGCGGCTATTTCTGCCTGGCTGTGATGGTGCTGCTCATGAACCAGTGCCTTCATTTGCTTTTCTTCCCGGCGAATGGCTGGTGAAACCTGAACTTTTTTTAAAGCCGGTTTTATTTGTTTTTCTATTTTAGCAGAAACAGAAAGGGGATGCAAAGGCTTTTCTTCCTTCTGCGCCGGTTTCACCGGGACCGTATCGGGTTCCTTCTTTTCTGCGTCGCCGCCCCAGGAAGTCAGTATCTTCTTTCTCAACTTTTCATAATCATAAGTCGAAGAAGGGACTGTTTCTCCACTTTCTTCCTGATGGGGAAATGGATTCTCCTTCGGCAGTGGCTCCCTTGGCTCCTCCGGTAAAGGCGGCAAAGGCCCCCGCTTTCGCCGTCCGCCAAACACTGCCTTAAAAAGGAAAAATCCCCACACCAGGAAGAAAATAATTTCCATAAAATCAAAATCCATCATTTTCTCCCCTATTTACACTATCCATGTAAGGTCACAAGGTTCTCAGGTTACTTAGGTTTCTCAGGTGGCTCAGGTTCGTCGAATGTACCTCTAATCGTATCCGTCATTTTGCCCGAGTGTATTCATAATCTGCGAAATAGCAGCTATATTCACGGCACAGCCTGACCAAATGACGCTAACGTCCATCTGCACATTCGGAGAACCTGAGAAACTTGAGAAACCTGAGAAACCTTGCCTCAGAAGGACTCATCGAGTATGTCTCTTAAAAAGTGACAGTCTCATTCCTTATTTCCCGAAATAGTTTCTCTCATTTCCGTATCGGCGGCAATATTTTTCATCTGATAGTAATCCATGACGCCCAAATGGCCTTGACGGAGGGCTTCTGCCATGGCCTTTGGCACTTCTGCCTGGGATTCCACCACTTTGGCCTGCATTTCCTGGGTGTAAGCACGCATTTCCTGCTCCTTCGCTACTGCCATAGCACGACGTTCTTCTGCCCGGGCTTGAGCGATCTGTTTATCCGCTTCTGCCTGGTCGGTCTGCAGCTGGGCGCCAATATTTCTACCTACATCCACATCGGCGATATCGATAGACAGAATTTCAAAAGCTGTCCCGGAATCGAGACCTTTCCCAAGGACCGTACGAGAAATATGGTCTGGATTTTCCAGCACGTCAGTGTGCTTTTCTGAAGAACCGACGGTGGTGACAATGCCTTCCCCGACACGGGCGATGATGGTGGCTTCCCCTGCCCCGCCGACCAGACGGTCGATGTTCGCACGAACAGTGACTCTAGCTCTGACTTTCAGTTCAATCCCGTTTTTTGCCACTGCAGAAATGGTTGGGGTTTCAATGACCTTCGGATTGACGCTCATCTGCACCGCTTCCAACACATTACGACCAGCCAGGTCAATGGCAGCAGCCTGTTCAAAGGACAAATCAATCTGTGCCCGGTGGGCCGCAATGAGAGCATCCACCACATTATCCACATTGCCGCCTGCCAGGTAATGGGCTTCCAGCTGGTTCACATTGAGCTGCAGTCCTGCTTTGGTGCCTTTAATCAAAGGAAGAACAATCATCCGTGGTTCTACCCGACGAATCCGCATACCCACCAAGTTGAACAAAGAAATATTCACATCCGCTGCCAGCGCAGAAATCCACAGTCCGATGGGCACGAAATGTAGAAATACAGTGAGCACCACCACACAAAGGACCACAAAAATAACCGGAAGAATTAAAAGTTCCATAGGATACCTCCTAATACAATTCACATGGCTACGATTCTGAGTCAGTAGTCATGATTTCAACAGCAAATACAGGTGACTCAGGCTGCTCAAGTTTCTCAGGTTCCTCGAATGAGCCAATGACGTTAGCGTCCAAGGAAACACTGATTTAATCATGGTTTGAAATTATTCTTGAATTTTTATTCAAAGCAAGGAAAGGAAATCCGCGAATAGCGAGCTATTTAAGGATTTTCTTGACGATGCCTTGGATAAAAATTCATATAATTTCAAACTCTTTGATTAAATCAGCGTTTCCTTAAAGGCACATTCGGAGAACCTGAGTAGCCTTAGCAGCCTGAGAAACTTGAGTAACCTGTGATTTCTCAGGAAAGTGGGATACATAGCTGAACCGCTAATTGACTTTAGCCACCACCACATAACTGGCCTCTGCCTTTTGCACCTGCACGGTTTCTCCTTTTTCTATAAAGTCACCGGAAGACAGGGCATCCAGAACGGTTCCATCTACTTTCACCTTACCAGCCGGGCGAAGAACTGACAGAGCCACTCCTTCTTTTCCCTCAAAGGCTTTTAGCTTTTGAGAAGAAGAAACAAATCCTGCTTTTCCAGTCAACCGAGAAGACAAGGTCATTTTCTGCCACAGTGGACTTTTCGACAAGTGACTAGCCAGGAAATACATCCCCACCGCCGCCATACAGATGGCCGCTGCTATGATGTATAACGCTGTGACTCCGCCGCCAAAGGTAAAGAACAATCCAGTCAAAAGGGCTACCAAACCAGCAGCGGCCATAGCGCCTGTCATAAAAAGCAACAGGTCCAGCAAGATCAAAGCCATGCCACCAAAGTACAGTAGAAATTCAATAACCTCTCCATCCCCGGCATACCAATCGGCACCAAGGAGCACGCACCCGGCCAAAGCCGCCACCACAGAACCGCCGGAAAATCCAGCAGTTTTTATTTCTGCCAAAATAGAGAGCAGAATCACCGCAGTGAGAACACTTTCCACGATGGGATGCTGAATCACACCCACCAAACCGGTTCCATCGGCTGCACGGGTCACCATAGGAGAAAAGCAAAAGGATACAAATGCCATGAAGCAACAAAAAATCCGATTCATACCAACCTCCTATAATAAGCAATGCCATTAAGTTTTGCATTAGTAACCGTGATTTGACTACAAGCCACAGGTAGCTCAGGTCTCTCAAGTTTCTCAGGTTGCTCCAAGTGCATGGTCAACTTTGCCTCAAAAGAAAGGCATCCTATTTCCCGCTTATCGTAATGACAATGACCTATAAATAAAGCAAAGAAATAAAAATCATCTGCCAGTAAAACACATGATTCTCTTCCTTTTATTTATTATATCTTACTTTGGAATAAATTCATAGCGCTGCCATTCATGTCATGGAGTTAAGGATTTGCGTCAGTATATATGATTTCGCTAGTGAGCATAAGGTTCTGAACCCTTAGAACCCTCAGCGACATCCAAATCCGAAATACTCAATTTAGGTGGTATCGCTACATATAAATGCACATGGTCAATACACACTGCACCATTTATGAGTT
>CAKQBK010000016.1 GCA_934216155.1 uncultured Dialister sp. | reverse complement strand
CCCTGAGAACCCTGAGAACCCTGAGAACCCTGAGAACCCTGAGAACCCTGAGAACCCTGAGAACCCTGAGCAACTTTTTTATTTCCATGTTCCGAAATGAGATTATTATTCTACTATATAGATGGAGAGGAAAAAAGAAATCTTTCCGGATTGTCAAAGCAAGGGCGAAAAATGCCAGAAGTACGAACCTTAAGGACTGGAATTTCTCAAACTGGTGGAGACAAAAATTTAAGTTTTCAATTTTCTAATCCCAGCAAGAAAGCGGGCCCGCAGTCGAGCTGAAAGCCATATGTATACAAACATAGAGTACCAATGCCTATGAAAGTGATATGAGATAAAGTAGCTAGGGATTAGGGATTAGAAATTTCTTGTCCTCATCACTCGCCACGAATTCCTTATCTCTGTTTCACAAGTAAAGAAGCATGGAAGCTGATCCAAACGCCAATTTCTGATGTTCAGCCTGTTACGACCGAGCCTAGAGCTAGTATGTCTTTCGAGATATATGAAAAGCGCTGCTGCCGATTAACGGGGGTCATCATATGGTTCTTATGAGGCGACCATGCTTCTTTGTATTGCTTAAAAATGGATTAGGAACTAGTAGCTAGGGATTAGGTGGCTGCGGTGCCGGAATACTTGAGAGGCTTAGAATAGAACATATCGATAATTATAAAAATAAATTGATAAATTTAGAAATACTATATTGACATTTAACGATTGAGACTGTATAATACATTCAGAAAGTTAAATACAGTTCGTAAACACTCGATGAGCCGAGCGAGCTGTAGTAGTTGAGTAACTGGTGGATCCAATCCCCGGCTACTAAGAGTAACAAAGAATTTTATTTCAAATCAAATATTTCAAAATTAGGAGGAAATTATTATGTCTCTCAACGGAAAGAAAATCAGCGAATTCAAACTCAATGCGTACCAGAATGGTGAATTTATCGAAGTAACCGATAAGGATTTACAGGGCAAGTGGAGTGTTCTCTTCTTCTATCCAGCAGATTTCACTTTTGTATGCCCCACCGAATTGGAAGATCTGCAGGGAAAATATGCAGAATTCCAGAAGATTGGATGTGAAATCTATTCTGTATCTTGCGATACCCACTTTGTTCACAAAGCATGGCATGAATCTTCCGAAGCAGTTGGTAAGGTAACCTATCCGATGGTGGGAGATCCGACTGGCAAGCTGTCCAAAGAACTGGATATCTACATTGAAAATGATGGACTCACCGAAAGAGGTACTTTCGTTATCAACCCGAAAGGCGAAGTGGTACTCTATGAAGTCAGCGCTGGTAACATTGGCCGCAATGCAGATGAACTGCTCCGCAAAGTACAGGCAGCACAGTTTGTCTATGAACATGGTGATGAAGTATGCCCAGCTAAATGGCATCCAGGTGCTAAAACTTTGAAACCATCCTTTGATTTGGTAGGAAAACTATAATCGGTTAGCATGGCACGTGTTGATTTTTCATAAAAAAGAATTGGCTTATCCTAGAAGGTTATAAAGGGTTATAAAAGGTTAAAAGGGTTATACCGAGTACGGCATAACCCTTTTATAACCTTTATAGATATCTATCCTATTGAAATGTTAGAAAATTCGTATGCAAAGAGTATACCCCTGACCGAAGGGCATAACCTTTTATGATAATCGTAATAGCACTAAGGAGATCTATCATGAACAGCATGTACGACGCCATCATAGTAGGTGGAGGGCCGGCAGGGCTTTCTGCTGCTATTTATATGGCTAGAGCACGGTTTCGTGTGCTGGTGATTGAAAAAGAAAAAATGGGTGGGCAAATTACCATCACATCAGAAGTGGTCAACTATCCTGGCATATTTTCCACCAATGGAGAAAAACTGACCCAGGAAATGGTTCGTCAGGCGAAAGCCTTTGGTGCAGAATTTATGACAGCTGCCGTGACGGGCCTAGACTTGGAAGGCGATTATAAGACGGTTCATACCGATCGTGGAGATTTTGAGACCTTAGGTGTCGTGTATGCCGCAGGGGCCCATCCACGGTTGGCAGGATTTGCTGGTGAATCTGATTTCCGAGGTCATGGTGTAGCTTACTGTGCGACCTGTGACGGGGAATTCTTTACAGGAAAAGAGATTTTCGTTATTGGTGGCGGCTATGCGGCTGTGGAAGAAGCTTTATTTCTGACGAAATATGCCAAGCACATTTACCAGGTGGTTCGTGGGGATGATTTTTCTATTTCCTCTGCTGCCGTGGATGAACTGAAAGAACATCCGCAAGTCACTGTGCTCTATCACACCGAAGTGAAACAGATTGAAGGGGATATGGCGGTACGCCAGGTGGTGCTGAAGGATCGGAAATCTGGAGAAGAAACGGTTTACCAGGCAACACCAGGTGAATTTTTCGGCGTTTTTGTTTTTGTTGGCTATGCACCAGAAAATGAATTGCTGCAAGGCAAGGTGACACTGAATCCGCAGGGATATGTAGTGACTGATAGAGACCAGAAAACCAATCTGGATGGAGTCTATGCGGCAGGCGATATTTGCGTGAAAAATCTTCGCCAGGTGGTGACCGCTGTGTCCGATGGGGCTATTGCGGCCACTTCTTTGGAAAAATACTTGGGTAATCAGTATCGAAAATTAAATCTCAAACGAACCTATCAAACGAAACTGGTACCAGCTAAAGAAGAAAAGAAAGAAGCACCAAAAGCGGAAATAGGGGCTTTCTTAGATGATGAAACGAGGGAAGCATTGGCACCTGTATTGGCTCGGCTGGAACGCCCACTGCGGCTCAAATTGTATACAGACCATAGTTCAAAGGCAGCAGAAAATGAAAAACTTCTCTCGGAGTTAGCTTCTCTTTCTGACAAGATTTCTTATGAAATCGAACCTGCTACGGAAAATAGGAAAAATGCCATCGTGATTTGCGATGCAGATGGAAATGAAAAGGGCATGAACTTCCATGGCGTGCCAGGGGGCCATGAATTCAATTCCTTTATCCTGGCTCTATACAATGCAGCAGGCCCAGGGCAGGATGTGGGCGAAAATTTGCAGAAACAAATCGAATCCATTGCAAAGTCTATTCATATGGATATTGCGGTTTCCCTTTCTTGCACCATGTGCCCTGATCTGGTGGCAGCAGCGGAACGAATTGCTGCCGATAATGCAAATGTTACCGTCGATGTGTACGATTTGGCCTATTATCCAGAGATGCAGAAGAAATATAACATCATGAGCGTCCCATGTCTCATTGTGAATGATACGAGTATTCACTTTGGGAAAAAAGGCGTCAGCGATTTGCTTACAATTATTTCGGAGATGGTGTGACTGGTGACTAGGGATTAGGGGTTCTGTAGCGATGACTTGGTTAGTGAAACATAATGATGTACTGGATATTAAAAGGTTCTGGCTTCGCGAAAATCGATAGATTTTCAATGGAGACAGAACCCTCAGAACAAAAAAAGCCAAGAGACTCCAACGTCTCTTGGCTTTTTTTGTATTTTATTTTGTTTCTTCACTCTTATGAAATAGCACTTTCAGAAAGGCCGATACCACTTCGGGGTCGAAAAGGATGCCAGAACCGGAAAAGAGTTCTGTGGAGATGTCTTCTTTGGTTCGATGCTTGAAGTCTGGGGTGGAATAAATGGTGGTGTCATAATAATCGGCCACTGCAATGATTCTTGCACCTAAGGGGATATTTACATTTTTCAAGTGTCTAGGAAATCCTGTGCCATCCCAACGTTCATGGTGAGAGCGAAGGTAGGGGAGCAGGTCCTGACAACCTGGAATGGACTCAAGCATATTGGCACCCAGTTCGGGGTGTTTCTTGAAAAGTGTCAATTCTCTGCGGGATAGGTAGGGCGCATTGGAAAGAACCTGGTTGGGCAGGCTGATTAAACCGATATCGTGGAGAAATCCTGCGTATCGAATCAGCGTGATTTCATTGGAAGGCAGTCGCATGTATACGGCAGTAGCGCCTGCATAATTGGAAACCCGGACAGAGTGTTTGTACAGGTCTTCCGATTTCAGGCGCATCAATTCAATGAAATGGGATGTGATTTTATCCAGCGTTTCCTGGGTCTCCCGAAACGTAACGGGATTTTGAAAGAGTGATGAACTATACATAAAAGGATCCTTCTATTTTAGGGATTGGGGATGAATAACTAGGAATTGGCTATTCATTCGTTTTTGCTAGAAAAGTGCGTAGTGAGTAGTGCGAAGTGCGTAGTGGTGGAAGGGGTGCACAAAATTTGGAAGCACCCCAATACCCATTTTATATGTAATGTCGTTAAGATAAGAGAAAAATTGGATGTTTCCTGCTGATATAAAGATTTCTTAAGTTTCTCAGAATTTTCAGGCTTCTTAAGGTTCTCGAATGAGCTGAAGCGTTTAGCGTCTATTGGTACATTTGAGAAGCATGAGCTACCTTAGCAACTTGAGAAACCTGAGTAACCTGTGATTACAAGCGGAAGCATACCTACTGACCTAAATTCATAAGTTAATGATATTTCTTCAACCAGGCTGTCATATAGGAACAATCAGATTTCAGTATATAATGATGGGAGACTACCCAATCATAGCAGGCCTTTGCCAGTTCTCCCGCCAATCCCTGACCAGAACATGCATCAGGAACCACGGTGTGAAGTACGGTACAAGTCTGATTTTCTAGCTTATATTCCATATAACAAAGCCCTTCTGGCTTTTTGATAATAAAACGATGTAAGTCTTTCTGATGAATGACCATGGAATGGACCTCCTTCAACAGACACAACATATATAATAACCAATCTATAATGGCCCGTCAATAGAAAATTCGATGGTATCGGATTTCTTGCCGGCGGAAGTCAGGCAGGTATGATATAATCGGTGGTGACTACAATGTTATTAAGTTAAGAGAAACATAGAATGATTTCTTTTGAGATAAAGTTGCTCAGGTTGCTAAGGTTTCTCAGGTTCCTCAAATGAGATGATATTGCCAACGTTTATTGGCACGTTCGAGAAACGTTGGCAACCTGAGTAACCTATCATCTCTATATGAGTTATATATTTTATTATACTATAATTTATCGCACTTCTTCATCAAGGTAATATCTATAAGAAGTGTATAAATATTTTGATAGGAGGACACATGAAAGGGTCTCTGTATTTCCTGCATCACAGTGGGTTTATTTATGAAACGGAAACAAAGTTGTTTGTTTTTGACTATTACCAGGATCCGGTACATCATTTGGATGAACTTTTAAAAAATACACAGAAAAAGGTGTATTTCTTTGTGAGTCATGTCCATGGGGATCATTTCAATCGTGAAATTGCTCGGTATGAAAAACGAGCTTGTCGATATATCATGCATGAAGATTGTCAATTGTCTGTGTCGGATTCTTCTAAAGTGCATTGGATGGTGCCGGGGGATACTTGGAGCGAAGATGATTTCCAAGTGACGATGTATGGATCTACGGATGTAGGCGGCTCCTTTTTGATTCGTGGGAAAGAAGTGTCCCTGTTTCATGCCGGCGATTTGAACTGGTGGCACTGGGCTGGCGAGGCAGACGTAGATAATGAAATCGCCAGGGAAGCTTTTTTCGCAGAACTGGTAAAATTGGGAGAGCAGCATGTGGATATGGCTTTCTTGCCTGTGGATGCCCGGCAGGCTGTGGCTAGAGAATGGGGCGTGAAGCAATTTTTGAAATATGTGCATCCATCTCTTTTAGTCCCTATGCATGCCTTTGGCCCCGTGTGGGTGCCGTCTTATGAATTCCGTTGGCTCTATCCAGAGCAGAAGTTGTGGATTCCAAGGGAAGATGGCGATTTTTTGACTTTGGTATAATGCGCTTGAGACAGTTAGTGCCATATCCAATAGCGTTTACAGGTAGCTCAAGTTACTCAAGTTTCTTAGGATGCTCAGGTTTCCCGAACGTGCCAGTAAGCGCTAACGTTATTATCTCATTCGAGAAACCTTAGCAACTTGAGTAACCTTAGCAACTTGAGTAACTTTTTATGAGGAGCATTTACATTATGATGAATACTTGGATTTATATCATGGTGATGATGTTTGTAGGAAATTTCATTCTGCAGATGACACCACTTTTATACTATTTCTACGCTGTCTTTATTGTGCACGCGGTGATTCTCGGCGCATCCTATGTGTTGCTGAAACGGGATCCACTGATTGACCTTCGGCCCAATATGCTTTTTATGGTGGGACTTACAGTGATTAATGTACTGACTGACCTGGGCATTATGTCCTATCAAATGTCCTGGGTGGCTTTTGGTGCCCTTTTCATCTGGTCTATGATGGGCGGAGGGAAAAAATAATGAGGAATTAGGAGTGAGGAATTAGGAATGGTGGTGGCGGCGCACCAATTTAGAAGTGCCGCATTATATTTGCTGGTGACTGGTGGATAGGGATTAGGATTCTGCAGCGGTATTTGCACTAGCGGCTACCCTCTTCCTTTGGAAGGTAATGCTATTAAGTTAAGCGAGATATGCGATGATTTCTGCTGATGCAAAGGTTACTCAGGTTTCTCAGGCTACTTAGGTTTCTCAAATGAGCTAATGACGCTAGCGTCTATCAGCACATTCGGAGAACCTGAGCAGCCTGAGAACCCTGAGAACCCTGAGAACCCTGAGAACCCTGAGAACCTTTCCTTTACAAATTTCTCCTAACTTTCTTGCATTTCCCTTTTCCCGCTTGACAATAAAAAATAAAAATTTTAGAATTAAATAGGTGCTGAAGAACCATGCGAATACTCCTTGAATGGATGAATTCTTATGTATAGATGGAAAATTTCATTTTTATAATGAATGATTTTCCTTGACGCTCCTTAAGGGTGACACCGAAAGGAGCTTTTATTATAAGAAAGAGTTATTTTTTTTGGGAATATCATGAATGGCTTCGGCCTGCACTGATTCCGGGATGTCCGGAAAATTTATGTATCATTATTAGATGAAATAGAAATTGGAAAGAGAGAGGTGAAGTAGGTGACACTGGATGAAGTTTTATTGTATGTCATTATTTGTGGTATCGTGGCAGCTGTAGTTGGTGCCGGCGTGGGCTATCTTCTTCGGAAGAGAATTGCGGAAGCGCGGATTGGCTCCGCAGAAGAAAAGGCCAAGCAGATTGCAGAAGATGCACAAAAGATGTTGGATTCTGCATCTCGTGAAGCAGAAACTTTGAAGAAAGAAACCTTGGTACAGACCCGCGAGGAAATTCATAAACTTCGTGAAGATGTAGAGCAGGAAAATAAGCAGCGCAGAGATGAACTGCAGAAGTATGAACAGCGTCTGGTTCAGAAGGAAAGCAACCTGGACTGGAGAAGTGGCAACCTGGAGCAGAGAGAATCCCAGCTGGACAAAAAAGAAAATCAGGTGAAAGCCCAGAAAGAAAAACTGGATTCCCTGTATCAGTCCCAGCAAACCAAGTTGGAAGAAATTTCTCAGCTGTCTCGCGAGCAGGCAAAAGATATGATTCTGCAGCGGGTGGATGATGAATTGACCCACGAAAAAGCAGTTCGTATCCGTGATGCCGTAGAAGAAGCAAAGAGCACTGCCGATACAAAAGCAAGAGAAATCATTGCAGCAGCCATTCAGAGAAATGCCGCTGATACGGTATCTGAAACGACAGTTTCTGTAGTGGCTTTGCCAAATGAAGAAATGAAAGGCCGTATCATTGGTCGTGAAGGTAGAAATATTCGCGCCATTGAAACCTTGACCGGGGTGGATCTCATCATCGATGATACTCCTGAAGCAGTAATCCTGTCTTGTTTCGATCCGATCCGTAGAGAAATCGCAAGACTGGCTTTGGAAAGTCTTGTAAAAGATGGACGTATCCATCCGGCTCGCATCGAAGAAGTGGTAGCCAAGACGAAAAAAGATGTGGATAAAGCCATCCGCGAAGCCGGCGAAGCGGCTGTCATGGAATGTGGAATCCGCGGTATGAATCCAGAACTGGTAAAAATCCTGGGCCGTCTGAAATACCGTACCAGTTACGGACAGAATGTACTGCAGCATTGTATCGATACATCCTATTTCTCTGGCATTTTGGCAGCAGAAGTGGGTGCTGATGTGGAACTGGCTAGAAGAGCTGGCTTGCTTCACGACATCGGTAAAGCGGTGGACCGTGAACAGGAAGGAACCCATGTGGAACTGGGCGTTGAATTGGCACAGAAATACCATGAATCGCCACAGGTTATCAATGCCATTGCTTCCCATCATGGTGATACAGAAGCCACCTGCGTGGAATCTGTCCTGGTAGCCGCTGCGGATGCTATTTCTGCGGCACGTCCAGGGGCTCGTCGTGAAACACTGGAAAACTACATCAAGAGATTGACCAAATTGGAAGATATTGCAAAATCCTTCCCTGGCGTGGCTAGCTGCTATGCAATCCAGGCCGGCCGTGAACTGCGTGTCATCGTAAAACCGGAAAAAGTCAATGAAGACCAGGCAGTCATCCTGGCTCACGACATTTCTCAGAGAATCGAAAAAGAACTGCAGTATCCGGGTCAGGTCAAAGTGGTAGTGATCCGTGAAACCAGAGCCACTGACTTTGCAAAATAATTGAATAAGTGACTGGTGACTGGGAATTTTCAGGGCACTGTGCTACTTATCAAATAAGAAAAAGACGTATGAGAAATCATGCGTCTTTTTTATATGGGTATAAAGGAAATAGCATGAGTAGTTCCTAATCCCTAGGACCTTACAACAACGGCTATCGTTTTCATTGCTAATGGATGTAGGGGCCATATGTATCTACTTGTCAAATGTGCTATAATGAGAAAATCCTTGTAAATGAAAGATATGTGATTGATAGGCGAGTTACAAGTCATGAGTCTACCAGTCACCGGTTTTGTAAATGAGGTGCAACTATGGATAGAGAAGATTTAGATAAACAGCTCAAAGAACATGGGGAAGCCATGCATAAAGAAATCAGTGGTTCCAAGAAAGGGCGTATGAAACTGATGGCCCTTGCTTTGGCGTTATTGGTTGTTGGCGGAGCCGGCGGTTGTTTCTTTGGAAACAGTTTACCATCGATCAATAAAGGAACCCAGGCCGGTTCGTCTTACCAGGTGCCGCAGGGGGCCGATAAGAAACTGCAGGATTTGCCAGCCATTAGAAATACAGCTATTGTACAGGCTGTCAAAGAAGTGGGGCCTGCCGTGGTAGGTATTACCACCAAAGTGTATGACCGAGATATGTTCAATCGTCGCGTCGAAGTGGGACAGAGCGTAGGCTCCGGTGTATTATTTGATAAAAAAGGTTACATTGTGACCAACAATCACGTGGTTTCCGGTAGCAAAGAAGTGAATGTATCCCTTTCCAGTGGGAAAACGGTTTCCGGTACGGTGGTAGGAACCGATCCCTCTACGGACTTAGCGGTGGTAAAAATTGAAGGCAGCGATGATTTACCAGTAGCCACTTTGGGGGATTCTGACGGATTGCAGGTCGGAGAAACCGCCATTGCTATTGGTAACCCGTTGGGATTGGAATTCCAAGGCACCGTCACGGTCGGGGTTATCAGTGCACTGAATCGCAGTCTGGATGATATCGACCAGCGTTTCAAACTGATTCAAACCGATGCGGCCATCAATCCGGGCAATTCTGGCGGTGCTTTGGTCACTGCTGATGGGAAAGTGGTGGGCATCAATAGTGCCAAAATCGCCAAAGAAGGGGTCGAAGGTATGGGATTTGCCATTCCGATCAACCAGGCCAAAGGCATTATCCAGCAGCTTATCGATAATGGCAAAGTTACTAGAGCATACCTGGGTGTTTATGCAGCAGACAAAGATATCGCCCAGCGCTATGGTTACGAATGGAAACATGACAAAGGCGTTTTGGTTATGAAAGTGGCTGCTAGAAGTCCTATTAGTCTGACTGATATCCAGCCAGGAGATTACATCCTTTCCATCGATGGGAAAGAATGCAATACCATGAAAGAAATGCGTGAAATTCTGGATACCCATAAACCGGGAGATAAAATTTCCCTCACCTATGAACATAACGGACGGGAAGCCAAGACCGACGTATTGCTGGCGGCGGCACCAGACTCTGATAAATAGTACCGCGTACAGTGGAGTTTCATAGAATGATTCCGCTAGTGGTTATAGG
Organism: uncultured Dialister sp.; assembly: GCA_934216155.1. Lineage (GTDB taxonomy): Bacteria > Bacillota > Negativicutes > Veillonellales > Dialisteraceae > Dialister. The sequence goes on along the minus strand of CAKQBK010000016.1, from coordinate 25,595 downwards.
TTACTCAGGTTGCTCAAGTTGCTAAGGCTGCTCAGGTTTTTCAAATGTGCCTATGAACGCTAGCGTTATTAGCTCATTCGAAAAACCTGAGAAACCTGAGAAACTTGAGAATCCTTAGCCACCAGAGCAACCTTTTACATATTATTTGACTGCAACCAATTCTTTATCATATGAGGCTAATTTATGAAATTCACCATACTTGCCATTGGCAAAATTAAAGAAAAATGGATGCGAAGTGGCATTGAGGAATATACGAAGCGACTGGCACCGATTTCCAAACTGGACATCATTGCCCAGGATGAAGAAAAAATGCCTGACAATCCGTCTCCTGCCATCAAAGAAAAGGTGATGGGAAAGGAAGGGGAGAAAATGCTGAAATATCTCTCCGATGATGATTGTCTGGTGTTACTGGATCTGAAAGGGAAACCTATGTCATCAGAAGAATTGGCTTCTTGGATTCAAAACCGCATGGTTAGCGGTACCAGCCATTTCTATTTTATGATTGGCGGTCCCTATGGCAATGGGGAAAATATCCGGAAACGAGCCAATCTGAAAATTTCTATCAGTGCCATGACATTTACTCACCAGATGGCTCGCATGATTTTGGCAGAACAGCTCTATCGGGCGATGAAAATTATTCGACATGAGCCATACCATTTGTAGTTAGAAGTGAGAAGTTAGAAATAAAGGTGGCGGTCCATAAAATTTGGATGTGCCGGAAAAAACAGCTAGGTGATTGTATCACTTGGCTGTTTTTTATTTTGGACATATGGCTGATGGGTAGACTGGTAACTTGTGACTGGGAAATAGATATTCATATAAGTGGGTAAATATGGATTGGATGAGTTGGTTTACTCACACTTCTAAAATATTAATAAATTCAAATATTTCGCTTTACATCTAAAAATATCAATGATATAATAAATACATCGAAAGAACTAGATAAGGAATGAGGCTTATCATTCCTATTTTTATAGAAAAGGAGAATCTATTATGAAACTATCTGAAACCATCTTGGCTGCTCTTATTTCTCAATTCCAAATGGAACTTGGTTCTGCCTATTTATATCGTTCCATGGCGCATGATATGAAACATCGCTCTCTTCCGGGCTATGCAGCTTGGCTCACAAAACAGTATGAAGAAGAACGGGAACATGCTTTTAAAATCTTGGATTACATTGAAGCAAGAGATGGGGTAGCTAATTTCCTTTCTATCGAAGGGGTCATGACCCACTACACCTGCCCATTGGAAGTAGCAAAAGCATCTTTGGCACATGAAGAGAAAGTATCTGCTTCCATTAGAAAACTTTTCCTTCAAGCTAGGGAAGAAGGGGATCTGGAAACAGAATTGTTTCTTCAGTGGTTCGTTACTGAACAAGTAGAAGAAGAAACCAATGCCAAAGACAATGTAGACGGTTTTGCAAAAGCAAAAGACTGCGATGGATTGCTGTATATGTTTGATGCACAGTTAGCAAAAAGATAATATATAATTTTTAGCAATGTAAAACGCCTAAGCAAATTTTATGATTTTGCTTAGGCGTTTTACATTGCTAAAATGGTTTGATTCAAGCATTCCAACCCAAGTTGATACTCTCTACGATATCTCCTTTGAAATGGATGACCAAATTTCCTCGCTTTTCTACTTTATACCACAGGTGTTTTCCATTGCCTTGATTTACATAAGGGCGTCCATAGGCATTATAAACAGCTCTGCGGGTGGAACCTACATGGATACCCCGTGGGGTAGCAAATCCGTTGTTGGCAGAAATATGAATCATGACTACATCAAATGGACCATTGGCCGTTTTTCCTGTGCAATAGAAAGAAACCGAGTTACCATATTTTATGAATTTAGTATACTCATCCCATGCAGCGGTATATTTAGCGGGAGTATCTTCATCGGGGATGCCGTAGATTTCTGTAATATATGTTGTACTTGCACCAGGATAAATACCGCCCAATGAACCTTCACTAGTAGCTAGGTCAGCCATGGCAACACTGCCCATGCATAAAAAACCGGCTAATACAGCTAAAATTTTCTTTTTCATAATAAGGCCTCCATAAAGTGAAATGAAACATAGGATGATTTCTTTTAAAATAAGGTTACTCAGGTTTCTCCGGATACTGAGGTTTCTCACGTTTCTAGAATGAGCTAATGACGCTAGCATTTATTGGCACATTCGGAGAACCTGAGCAACCTAAGAACCCTTAGAAACTTGAGCAACCTGTCACCACTAGCGGAATCATGTCTACTAACGCAAATCCTTGACTTAACAGCATTACACTCAGGGGCGCATCTCATTTCAATACATCTGTGTTATCAAGCACAAATACGACCGGTCGAAATGACGGTTATGGTTAGTGACAACACTGTCTGTAAACCGCAAACCGCAAACCGTAAACCACAAACCCATGAACCCTAGGGCCTAGCTACTAATCCCTAGTTACTTTTTCGGAATCATATTTCTGAAGCTAATCGCTTCTGCCACGTGTTCTGCCTGAATCTGGGAAGAACCGGCCAGGTCAGCAATGGTTCTGGCCACTTTGATGATGCGGTCATAGCTTCTGGCGGACAGGTGTAATTTTTCAAAGACCATGCGAAGCATGTCGGTTCCTTCTGTATCTAGCTTACAGGTTTCTTTCAGCTGCCGATGGCCCATTTGGGCATTGCTTTGCATATGCCACCGGGCCAGCCGTTCTTCTTGGATTGTACGGGCCGCGGCCACTCGTTTGGCGATGTCTGCCGATGGTTCGCCTTGGATGGTGGCGGTCAGTTCGCTGTATTTCGGGCGTTGCACCGACACGTGCAAATCGATGCGGTCCAGCAGGGGGCCGGAAATTTTCTGACCATAACGGCGAATTTCGCCATCGCTACAGGTACATTCTCGTTCCGGATCTCCCAGGTAGCCACAGGGGCAGGGGTTCATGGCTGCAATCAGGATGAAATCCGCCGGGTAGGTGAAGGCCGCATTGACTCTGGAAATATGAACTTCTCTGTCTTCCAGTGGTTGTCTAAGTACTTCCAATACGTTTCTCGGAAATTCCGGGAGTTCATCCAGAAATAGGACGCCTCGATGGGCCAGTGTCACTTCCCCAGGGCGAGGGATAGAACCGCCTCCTATGAGGCCGGCCATAGAAATGGTGTGATGGGGACTGCGAAAAGGCCGTTCACGGATGATATCTTCTGCTTTATAGAGACCGGCCACGCTGTAAATTTTGGTGACTTCCAGTGCTTCTTCACGGCTCATAGGTGGCAGAATGGTGGTGATGCGGCGAGCCAGCATGGTCTTTCCTGAACCCGGTGGTCCGGTCATGAGCACATTGTGGGCACCGGCAGCGGCAATTTCCATGGCTTTCTTCGCCATGATTTGCCCTTGCACTTCCGCATAATCCACTTCACTCATGACGTGCTCATGGGATTCGTGTCTCTCGGCAGGAGCAAGTGGGGCTCTGCTACACAAAAATTCCACCAGGTCGCGTAAATTTCTAGGACCATATACGGTGATATTTTCACAAAGCAGGGCTTCACCAGTCACTTCTGGCGCCATAATAAATTTGGAAATTCCTTCTTCCCGTGCAGCTAGCACCATAGACAAAATGCCCGGAACAGGTCGAATTTCTCCTTTTAGTGACAATTCGCCTACAAAAAGAATGCCTTCCAAGGCTTCTTTCGGGACATCGCCGCTAGCAGCCAAAAGGCCCAAAGCGATAGGCAGATCCAATCCGGAACTATCCTTTTTCAAATCCGCCGGTGCCAGATTGACCGTTACTTTATCCAGCGGGAAATGGTACCCAGAGTTTCGGATGGCCGAGTGCACTCGTTCTTTAGATTCCTTCACCGCTGTGGTGGGAAGTCCTACGATATCAAAACCGGGAAAATTTTTATTGATATCCACTTCGACACTGACCACGAACCCGTTGAGGCCAAAGGTGGTGGAACCATGGACTTCTGCATACATAGTTTTTCTCCTTGTTGGAAATAGGAAAATTAGTGCGTAATGCGTAGTGCGTAATGAAGGTGGCGGCGCACAAAATTTGGGAGCGCCGCAAAATGTTATAAAGTAGCTAGGAATTAGTAGCTAGGGATTAGGAAATTCTGCAATTCGCTAGCGTCACAGCAGCTAGCTGTTAGCTTCTGGCTTCTAGCCGGCTAGTAGCTAAAAGCTAATAGCTGTGATACAACAGGAAACATTGCAAATTTCCTAATCCCTAAAAAAGGGGGTATTGGGGCGCTTTATAAGTTGTGCGCCCCTTCCACCATTACGCACTACGCACTTCGCATTACGCATTAAGAAAAAGCATTTCGTATATGATGAAACAAGGTAGTTCCATCGGGGTGCTGCATCACTTCTACCACATCAAAGCGGATGGAACGGTCGGTGATGTGATGAGCGTATAGGAAAGATTGGGCGGTATACTTGATGTGTTTTTGCTTGAACGGCGTTACCGCTTCTTTTGGCTCTCCATAACGTCGGTTCGTTCGACTTTTCACTTCAATGAAAACCAAAGTCTTTCCATCTTCCATGATGAGATCGATTTCGCCATGGGTCCTTCTGAAATTGCGGGTGATTGGGCGATAGCCTTTTTCTTTTAAATAGGCTTCCACCCATTCTTCTCCTTTTCGGCCAAATGCAGTGGTAGTTCCCATGGTTGCCTCCTTGGAAATAGGTTACTCAGGTTTCTTGAACGAGATGATAAAGTAATTTTCTGGCTATGTATAATAATATATTTTAATTCTATTGTGAGTGGAGCAGTATAAGAAGTCAATACAGAAAGTGTATTATATGTAAATAATATAACAAAAGGGATATGCTAGAAGGGAAAAAGATAATAAAGAGGATTCAGGGGGCTCAGATTTCTCATGTTTCTCGAACGTGCTAATAATCGCTAGCATTATTATCTCATTCGGGGAACCTGAGAAACGTAAGAAGCCTGAGAAACGTAAGAAGCCTGAGACACTTGAGCAACCTGTTTTTTCTCTATTTTTCAACTTTTTCTTGCCAAATGGCCCATATACTCATATAATAAAGAAAATAAACGAAATTTTACGACATGTTATATAGATATCAATATATCTATCTTCACGAAAAAGTGGACAAAATGGTCCCAGAGGGGTTGACACTATGACCGGAGAAAAATTACAATCTGCAAGCAAGCAAGCAAGCAAGCAAGCAAGCAAGTGCGTGAGGTATACACAATGATGAGCCAAACCATGGGACGGAAAATCGATGTATTAGAGCATGCACTGGTGGACAGTGCACTGCTTTATAATGTAATCAATTTGACGCAGGACGTGATTCCTGGTCATGTGTGGTCTCGGCTGGATGGAAAGCTGTATAATCTGAACGAAAAAATTCATTTTCCGGAGAATGCCAAGTATACGGAAATGGTGGCTTATTGGAAAAATAAATTGTTAGGTCAAAGTGAAAGTTTTATGCGCTTTTTTGATCGGGATGGTTTGCTTGCCTCTTTTCGGGAAGGAAAGAACCATTTGACCCATCGCCATTGGACGGTGTCTGCTGATGGAACGAAATCAATCTATGCGGAACACCACATGATCATGTATACCGATGAAGTGACTGGCGATGTGTGTGCCATCACCTATGCCATGGATTTGACGCCAAAGTATAAGGAAGAACAGTACCAGAAACAGCTGGGAAGTAAGCAGCGAGAATTGGAAGACGCCTTGAAAGACGCGAAACAGGCGAGAAAAGGGAAAGAAGCCCAGCAAACCTTGTCTGCGATTGGTGACGTTCTTGGAACTCTGGTGGCCTTTGACCATGTGACCAATGCAGAGGAAATGAGGAAAGAGATACCAGCACTACTGGCTTCTTTGGGACGGTATTCTAAATCGGATAGAGCCTATATTTTCGCCTGGGCTTCGGAAGAAAAACAAATCCTACGAATGACAGGGGAATGGGTGAGAGAAGGCGTCGTGCCTACTATGGACATCATGCAGGATGTGCATATGGCAGACTTGCCCCATTGGACTCCGAAGTTTTTACGGGGTGAACCGATTATTTCCTTGGATTGGGATGCAGAAAGAAAGAATGCTCCAGAAGAGTTTGCTGTCTTTGATGGGCAGGATATTCATTCTTTGATAGTGATTCCAGCATTCTCTTCTGGAAAGTTCAATGGATACATTGGTTTAGACAATCCGTCACTGGATATGATGGATATTTCTGTCCGTGTATTGACTTATGTTTCTCGTTATCTAGGGGGCATCAAGGCCAATCTAATGCTAGTGGATGCTTTGGAAGCAAAGCAATCTTCTTTGGAGCAATCTCTCCAGCAATTACATCAGGAAAAAGAAATCCTCGATGCGTTGAGTGTGGACTATACTTCGGTGTATTATTGTGACCTGGAAACCGATGAAATGGAAACACTGAAATGTAATCCCTATACCAATACTGGGACTTTTGTGAAAAAACTTGAAACCGGGATTCATTCCTATTTCCTGCGTTTGCAACAATACTATGATCGGTTTGTCATTAAAGAATCGGCGCCGGATTTCATGGAAAAGATGAGCCCTTCCTATTTGAAATCCTATTTATCAAGCCATGACCGTTTTGTGTATCGTTTTCGGGTGCTGACAAATCCAGCCGGGAAGTCCTGCTTTGAAGTACAAATGGTGCGGCTTAAGGATTTAGAGGGCTTCAAGGTGGTCATGGGGTATCGTTACATCGATGATATCCTGCGGGAACAGGAAAAGCAGAAAATTAAGCTGGAAAAAGCACTCATTGAGGCTCGGTTCAACAGTGAATTGGTGGGTACACTTAGCAAATTTTATTGGCTCATTTACCAAATGAATCTGCAGAATGGGACCTATGAAGAAATTTCTTCCGGAGAGGACGTCCATCGGCTGACCGGAAAGCATGGAAATACCCAGGAAGTGTTCCACCAAGTGGTAGAGACTGTGGTGGCTAGCGACTATCATGAAAAAATGAAAAAGTTTCTTGATATGTCCACGTTGGCACAGCGGTTGCAACAGGCAAAGCAATCAGCCAATGGGGAAGCCATCGCGGCGGAATACCAGGCCAAAGATGGGTCCTGGCATTTGGCTCGGTTCGTGGTGAAAAAGAGAGATGCTGAGGGACATCCGATTCATGTGCTCTATATCGTCCGTCAGATTGATGCAGAAAAACAGATGGAAGCAGAGTATAAGCAGAAACTTTGGGAGACCGCACAGGAAGCGAAGCGGGCCAATATTGCAAAAACTGATTTCCTGCGTCGCATGAGCCATGATATCCGTACGCCCATCAATGGGCTTCGAGGCCTCCTTACCATGGCAGAACGGTTCCCAGACGATATGGAGAAGCAGCGAGAATATCGGGAAAAGATGAAAATGACGTCTGGGTACTTACTCGATTTGGTCAATAGCGTGCTGGATATGAATAAGTTGGAATCAGGAAGCGTTATCCTGGAGCATAAACCGTTCGATTTGGATGACATATTTGAAGAAACACGAACCATCATTGCTCCACAGGCGAAAGAAAAAGGAATTATTCTTTCCACTGACAAAGGTGGGATTCAGCATCACCATCTCATAGGGAGTCCCCTTCATCTTCGGCAAATTTTGCAAAATGTAGCTAGCAATGCTATCAAATACAGCCCTGCCAATAGCCGTATCCAGCTCATCTCTTGTGAAAAAGAATATAAAGAGGGAAAAGCTCTTTTCCAAATGATCTGTAAAGACAATGGGCAGGGAATGAGTGAAGAGTTTTTACAGAAAGCCTTTGAACCTTTTGCTCAAGAAAATCAGGATGCCCGTACATCCTATATGGGAACTGGTTTGGGACTTCCTATTACCAAGCAGCTGGTAGAGCTTATGGGCGGTACCATTTCTTTGGAAAGTCAGCTTCATCAGGGGACCACGGTGACGATGACACTGCCCTTTGACGTAGACTTGTCTCATGAAGTGGCTGAAGAAAAGGAAAGTGCCACAGGCCATATGGACCTGACGGGGCGCAAGGTACTCTTGGTGGAAGACAATGAGCTCAATATGGAAATTGCAAAATTTCTCTTGGAATACAAAGGCTTAGAAGTGACCACTGCCATCAATGGACAAGAAGCCGTGGGCATTTTTACCCAGTCCAAAGAAGGGTTCTTTGATGTAATTCTCATGGATATCATGATGCCTGTCATGGGAGGACTGGAAGCCACACGGGTCATCCGTCGTATGGATCGCTCTGATGCCAAGACAGTTCCGATTTTCGCCATGACCGCCAATGCATTCCTGGAAGACCAGAAGCGAAGCAAAGACGCTGGGATGAATGAACACCTGACAAAGCCGCTGAAGGAAGAAGTGCTGTTTGAGACCATTGAGAAGTACTTGAAATAAGGGTGACTGGTAGACTGGTGACTAGTGACTGGGTATTTAGTCGCTAGGCCCTAGGGATTAGGGATTGGGGTGTACGTGCTTCTAGGGAAACGCTGATTTAATCAAAGAGTTTGAAATTGTATGGATTTTTATCCAAAGCATCGTCAAGGAAATCTTTAAATAGCTCGCTATTCGCGGATTTTCTTTCCTCGCTTTGAATAAAAATCCAAGAATAATTTCAAACCATGATTAAATCAGTGTTTCCCTAGCGGTAGACGTCATTTCGACCGATGGGATTTGTGCTTGATGACTGTGTAGTGTAGTTCACTACTATGTTAGACAGAAGTGGAGAAATCTCAAACTTCCAGCGGAATTCTATCCAGCTGAGTTTGGTCGTAACTGGTTATTTCAACTATCACTTTTAACGCTACCTGCTTTTAGATGAATGAGTTTATATAAAAATGGGTATTGGTGCGCTATATGAATTGTGCGCCCCTTCCACCACTCCTCACTCCTAATTCCTCACTCCTCACTTCGCATTGTTTTCAAAAAGGGGAAAATCATGGATATCTACGCTGCTGCACTGCCGGGCTGCCCTCGTTTGGGGGCGAAACATATTCGCGAGCTTTTGGAGTATTTCGATACGCCCAAAGAGGTGTGGGAAGCGTCGGAAAAGGATATCCACGAAGCTAAATTGTTGCCGCCGAAAACGGAAGCGGCTTTTTTCGCCTATCGACGGGATGTGGATCCTGATGCAGTGGCAGAAAAATTATTTCAATTACAGATTCGTGCATGCACGTGGGAGGATACGGACTATCCTCCTCTTTTGCGTGCCACTGCGAACCCACCAGCGGTACTTTTTTATAAAGGGGCAGTGCCAGACTGGGAGAAAACCATCGCCATCGTAGGCTCTCGGAAAGCCACCGCTTATGGCTTAGAAACGGCGGGACAAATGGCAAAGGGACTGGCGGCAGCGGGGGTGACGGTGGTATCCGGCGGGGCCCGTGGCATTGACAGTGCGTCCCATCGCGGGGCCTTGCAAGGGAAGTGCCCCACCGTAGTGGTGCTGGCTTGCGGTTTGGATCGGGTCTATCCGCCAGAAAATCGAGAATTGTTTCAACAAGTGGTTGCTGCTGGGGGGACCTTACTTTCTGAGTATCCACCAGGAACGCCTCCATTGGGACGTCAATTTCCTGCTAGAAATAGAATCATAGCTGGTATGAGCCGTGGCACTTTGGTGGTGGAAGCGGCGGAACGAAGTGGTTCTCTCATCACGTCTGACTTTGCCTTGGAAGAAGGGCGAGACGTATTTTCCATTCCCGGTAGCATTTGGCTCCCTTCCTACAAAGGCACGAACCAGCTGATTCGAAATGGAGCTATTTGCTGTACCGCTGTGGAAGATATTCTTTCTGAATACGGTTGGAATGAAGAGAAGGAAACCAGAGAAAAGAAACAATTTCTGGACCCTCTCACGCTGGAAGAAGAATTGGTCTATCGCTATTGCACCACGGAAAATGAAATTACTTCCGAAGAAATTATTCAACAGTCTGGTCTATCGGTGGTGAAACTCACCATGATTCTTCTGCAATTGCAGCTGAAAGGGTATATTAAAGAAGTGGGAAATGGAAGATACATAATAGTGAGGAGTTAGGAATGAGGAGTGCTGGAAGGGGCGCAAATAGATAAAAGGTATTATTCTGCTGATTCCTGTTTTGTAACATGTAAATGGCATCGCTTGATACAAAGTTATAAAGGGGTATAAAGGGTTATGCGTTTGTCATAACTATCAAGTGTCATGCTTGTATTTGTGTGGTAACATCTATAATCTGGTGATGGCAAATCTTTTACCTCATCAAGTACAAATGTGACCGGTCGAAATGACGGCACTATATTGATGCTAGCGTCTATTGGCACGTTCGAGAACCCTTAGAACCTTTAGAACCTTATGCAGCCTTTAACATCTACATTACTCACTCTTATACAATAATCCTCTTGACATACCACAAAAGGTGGGTGTATTGTTTCTGCTGTATGAAAATGATGCACCTATCTTTTTTTGTTGTTTAAAGTTTGATAGAATAGCGGTATGCAGGATAACCGCTAGTGTTATTTAATACTTATGAAATAGAAGGAAAAAGGCTTATTATTCTATATATCTGTGCTTGTTCATCTAGCACAAAGACGCTCAGCAAAAGGTTATTATTGTGCTGATACGTGCTTTTTCGTGTTAATACAAAAACGCCTGTCAAAAGGGTATAAAAGGGTATGAAAGGTTAAAGGAATAACCTGTCGACAAGCCAAAGCATGCAAAGTGACTATAGTGAAATCATAGAACATAACCCGCCCGAAGGGCTAACCTTTTGATAGGCGGGAAAAATACCAGTTGATACAATTGGTTTACGGGCGAATCATAACCTTTCATAACTTATCGTATAAAAACTATGTGAAATAAAAGAGATAAAAATACTAGGAGGACATATGCCTATTACAAGAACGATTACTATCGGAACGAAGAAGAGAGGACGCCGGGCTGCACCGCCGGCTTTTAAGAGAAAGCCGAAAGCCAATGGAAAGCACTTGGTGGTGGTGGAATCTCCAGCCAAGGCGCGGACCATTGAACGTATCCTGGGGCCAGATTATAAAGTCATGGCGTCCATGGGTCATCTTCGGGATTTGCCGCAGCGTACCTTAGGGGTGGATATCGATGATGATTTCAAGCCGGAATATGTAGATTCCAAAGATAGAGAAAATGTAATCAAAGATTTGCAAAAAGCAGCCAACCAGTGCAGCGATATCCTTCTGGCAACGGACCCTGATCGCGAAGGCGAAGCGATTTCCTGGCACTTGTCAAAACTTTTGGATGTGAATCCCGAAGACAATGTACGCATTGCTTTCCACGAAATCACACCACCGGCTATTAAAGAAGCCATCCAGCATCCGGAACCCATTGATTTACATCGAGTCGATGCCCAGCAGGCACGGCGCGTGTTGGATCGATTGGTGGGGTACAAATTGTCTCCATGGTTGTGGAAGCAGGTCTATCGTGGCCTGTCTGCCGGCCGTGTACAGTCTGTAGCCACTCGTCTCATTTGTGAAAGGGAAGAAGAAATCCGTGCTTTTCAGCCGGAAGAATATTGGACCATTGATGGGATGTATCAGACGGCCAAGCAGGAACAGTTCAAAGCCAAGCTGACACAGATTGCGGGCGTGGAAGCAGAGATTCATACCCAGGAAGAAGCGGACAAGGCTGTCGCTGGCATCGAAGGAAAAGATGCGGAAGTGGTTTCTGTCACCAAGTCCAGAAAGCAGAGAAAGACAAAGCCGCCGTACACCACATCTACCATGCAGCAGGATGCAGTCAATAAACTCAATTTCAGTTCCAAAAAGACCATGATGTTGGCCCAGAATTTGTATGAAGGGGTGGAAATTCCAGGACATGGTCATGTGGGGCTTATCACTTACATGCGTACCGACTCCACGCGTATTTCCGATGAAATGATTGCTCAAGTGCGTCCTTACATCGAAAGCGTCTATGGGGAAGAATTCTTGCCGCCGAAGCCGAACCATTTCAGTAAGGCCAAAGATGCGCAGGATGCCCATGAAGCCATTCGTCCGACGAATCTGCTATTTCCGCCGGAAGCCCTGACCAGTGTACTCACTCGTGACCAGCTCCGTCTCTATACGCTCATTTGGAATCGATTCGTTGCGTCCCAAATGGCACCGCAGATCCAACAGAGCACCAGTGCGGTGCTGCAGTGTGGCGATTACACCTTGAAAGCCACTGGCGTCCATGTGGTCTTCCCGGGGTTCACCATTGTACAACCGGCGAAAAAGAAGGAAGGGGAAGAAGAGTCCACTTTACCGGCTTTGAAGAAAGGCGATGTGGTTGCCAATGTGAAAGCCGAAGGGGAACAACATTTCACTGCGCCGCCGCCTAGATACACAGAAGCTAGCCTGATTAAGACCTTGGAAGAAAAAGGCATTGGCCGTCCGTCTACCTATGCACCGATTTTGGATACCATCCAGAAACGCCGCTATGTGACCAAAGACGGAAAACAGTTCGTACCGACTGATATCGGATTCAAAGTGACGGACCTTTTGAAACAGTATTTCGAAGGCATTATCAATGTGGGCTTCACGGCCAACTTGGAAAACTGGCTTGATAAAATTGCCGATGGGAAAGCTACGTACAAAAAAGTCATGACTGATTTCTACAAAGTTTTTGCAAAAGAATTGGAATCCGCCAATGTGGAAGCAGAAAAGAATAAAAAGGAAAACCAGGAAGTTTCTGATGTAACTTGCGAAAAATGCGGCGCCAAAATGATTGTGAAAATTGGTCGCTATGGGAAATACCTGGCTTGCCCCAATTATCCAAATTGTAAAAATATCAAACCATATAGCTTGACCGAAGGTCCAGAAGAAGTGTCTGATGTGCCATGCGATAAGTGCGGTACCATGATGGTCTATCGCACCGGTCCCTATGGGAAATATTTGAAATGCCCCAATTGTAATGCCAATAAGGCCATTGTGATTGATACAGGGATTGCCTGCCCGAAGTGTCACGAAGGCCACTTGGTACAGCGGAGAAGTCACCGGGGACGGACTTTCTATGGCTGCAGTCGCTACCCTGATTGCGATATGGCCCTTTGGAACGAACCAATCAATCAGTTCTGCGAAACCTGCGGTGCCATTATGACAAAGAAAACCTATAAAAATGGTAAAGAAGTGATTCAGTGTTCCAATCCAGAATGTCCCACCCATCCGCCGAAGAAAACCAGAAAGAAAGCGGAAGAGGGAACTGCGGAAGAAAAGAAGACCACGAAAAAGACAACCACAAGAAAGACAGCGACTCGGAAACGGACAACGAAGAAGGTAGTAGAGGAGTAGAATCTTTAGGGATTAGGGATTAGGGATTAGGGATTAGGGATTAGGGATTAGGGATTAGGGATTAGGGATTAGGTTAGCCCTTCGGGCGGGTTATATTTTGCTTTTATCCGTAGAGAAAATAGCGATGTAACGAAATCGAAAAAGGTTATAAAGGGTTATGCAATACTGGTTTGTTATAACCTTTTATAACCTTGCTGTTAGCGGATGCATCGTTATGTCTAGTTATGGTTATGGCAAAATAATAACCCTTTGACGATCCGTCTAAAAGAAATATAATTCTTAAGAAAACACAACAATAATACCCCTGCCCGTAGGGCACCACATATAGGAGACATATATATGTTAGAAAATACAAATCAAAATCAAAACCACATCACCGTCGTCGGTGCCGGATTGGCGGGCAGTGAAGCGGCTTGGCAATTGGCGGAAATGGGAATTCCGGTGGAACTCATCGAAATGCGTCCTGTGAAACAGACGCCAGCCCATCATACCCCGTACTTTGCGGAATTGGTGTGCAGCAATTCTCTTCGTGCAGCAGCTCTCACCAATGCGGTGGGACTTCTGAAAGAAGAAATGCGCCATTTGCACTCCATCATTATGGATTGTGCAGATCACCACAGCGTTCCTGCTGGCGGTGCATTGGCGGTGGATCGCATGGGATATGCCCAGGCCGTGACAGAAAAGGTGAAAAACCATCCTTTGATTCATGTGGTGGAAAAAGAAATCACTGAACTTCCAAAGGACGGTATTGTGATTATTGCCACTGGCCCACTGACAGAAGGCAAATTGGCCGAATCGATTGAACAGTTTTGCGGCGGCGAAGGATTCCATTTCTACGATGCGGCAGCGCCCATTGTGACCAAAGAATCATTGGATATGGATGTGGTGTATCGCATGTCTCGCTATAACAAAGGCGAAGCAGCGTACCTGAACTGTCCTATGAATGAAGAAGAATATAAAGCGTTCCGCGAAGCACTCTGCGCGGCAGAAATGGCACCGGTGCATGGTTTTGAAAATAAAAAAGTCTTCGAAGGTTGTATGCCTATCGAAGTCATGGCCGCTCGTGGGGAAGATACCATGCGTTTTGGCCCTATGAAGCCAGTGGGACTGCCTGACCCACGAACGGGAAAGGATCCCTATGCGGTGGTACAGCTTCGCCAAGATAATGAAGACGACACCATGTACAACATTGTAGGATTCCAAACCCATCTGAAATGGGGAGAACAGAAGCGAGTTTTCGGTATGATTCCAGGGCTTTCTCATGCAGAATTCATTCGCTATGGGGTGATGCATAGAAATACCTATATCGACTCTCCGGATCTGCTGAATGGAACCATGGAAAGTAGAAAACAACCAGGTCTCTTCTTTGCGGGACAGATGACCGGTGTAGAAGGCTATGTGGAATCTGCTGCGTCTGGTATCGTAGCCGCCTATAGTGCCGCTGCTCGCTTCCGCGGCGAAGAACCGGTGGCTTTCCCGAGAGAAACAGCCATTGGTGCCCTCTGTCATTATATTTCTCACTTCGATGGCAAAAACTTCCAGCCTATGAATGTGAATTTTGGCCTTATTCCACCGTTGGAAAAACGGGTGCCGAAAAAAGAAAAGAACCAGAAACTGGCGGAACGAGCACTGACAGCATTGGAGAATTTTCTTAACGGCAGTGAGAAGTTAGAAGTGAGAAGTTAGAAATGGTGGATGGGGCGCACAATTCATAAAGCGCCCCAAGTTATAATATTTGGTGACTGGTGACTGGTGACTAGGGATTAGTAACTTGGCCCTAGGGATTAGGGATTAGCGCAATGTGACTCTATCCATAAACGTCATTTCGACCGGTCGTATTCGTGCGAGATGGAGAAAAAGGTATAAATGGATTTGGATCCCTGAGTGGAGAAATCTCGCAGCACTAGCGGGAAGGGCTAGATGACACATATCATGGCAGCTCGCTAGAGCTGCCTTTCTTGCTATGCTCGAAAAATGTCTCACCGTTATGATTTGAATCAGAAAGCCCTTACCGCTAGTGCTTTGAGATTTCTCCACTCTTCTACACATCGCGTTTCATTACTGCTATATCATTAAGCACGAATACAACCGGTCGAAATGACGCCACAATGAAAGCTCCAGCGACTATTGATGCAATAATGGATTGGCTATTTTTCTCTTAATACCTTTGGGAAACAGCACGTATCAATATAAAGGAAAAAGGTTATAAAAGGTTATGTAAATCCATAGATATCACATAACCCTTTATAACCTTTTTGTGTGCGGTTTTTAGAAAATATCGAAAAAAGAAATCATCGAGTATAACCTGCCGACAGGCTAATCTTTTTTAGAAATATGGGGCGCTATATGAATTGTGCGCCCCTCTACCATTTTTAATTCCTCACTGCTTTTCATTTTCTTCTGCTTTCTGTTCCAATATTTCTTTCACCTGGGTAGCAGCGATAGCGCCTAGGATATCGTGGCGGGTGATGATGCCTACCAGGCGAGCTGGGGGCTGGGGGCCTTCTACGGAGACAGACAATTTGGCTTTCGTTACCACCGGTACGGTTTTCAAGTGTTCATCTACCATAAGGGTGGTGATGGCTTCCATATCGGTTTCTGGTGTGACGCACCGTACATCTTTGGTCATAATTTCTTCCGCGGTGATGGCGAGCATTTTGCGGAATGATTTTTCATAGCGACCAAAGCCGCAATAGTATAAATTGCCACCTAGGACGTCCACGTATTGAGGAATCCGTGGGGTCACTTTCTTATAAAGCAAATCTCCTTCTGATACGATACCAAGAAGTTCATTGTCATCGCCCACTACAGGAATGGCACTGACCGGATGGGTGACAAAAAGTCCCACCAACTGCTGCACCGTGGTATCTGGGGTGACGGTAAATACGTACTTGGTCATGAAATCTTTGGCTTTTAGGTTCTTCATAGCAATTCCTCCTTTATAAGCAATGTTGTTGTGTTATGAGTTATTTGGTATGGCTTCGCTAGAGATTACAGGTTACTCAGGTAGCTAAGGTTGCTCAGGCTCCTTGCCTGTGCCGATAGACGTTAGCGTTATCATCTCAGTCGAGAAACATGAGAATTTTAAGTAAACTGAGAAACTTTGATTTGAAAGAAATCATCACATACTTCATTTAACATGTTGCTTTTGCAAGAGGGAAATACGTGATGATAGAGTGTGAGAAACTTTCTTACTTACAAAAAGTTTCTTCTATATTTATTTTAAATCCTTTTAGAAAGGGGCGCAAATGAATTTTTAGAAAAGCAATTCTATTTCCCTAATTTTCTTTGACATAGTATAATAGGGGACAAGAAGTGAGTGACTTTAAAGGGATGAGTAACTAGGCCCTGGGGATTTGGGGAATTCTATTGGTAAACATCATACATTTCCTAATCCCTAATCCCTAGATACCAATCCCTAACTACTAGAAATCGAGGAATAACAATGATGAAACGAATCGTCATGGTGCTGAATCACATGCACCGTGGGGTATTGATATGCGGCGGGTTTGCCCTATTTATGCTGCTTGGTGCTTTGCTCTTGATGCTGCCATGGGCACAGACTGGGACCAAAGAGGTGTCCTTTGTGGATGCGCTTTTTATGTCGGTCAGCATTGTAAGCGTCACTGGTATGTCCATGTTTGATTTGAAAGATGATTTCACCCTGTTTGGACAGCTGGTGATTCTATTTCTTATGCAAGTGGGCGGATTGGGGATCATGACCATCATGGCTATGGTCAGTATTTCTACGGGAAGAAAAATCCGGCTGCAAGAGCGGCTTCTCATTCGAGATTCATTCAATTTACAGACTCCATCAGGAATGGTCATGCTGGTGCGGAAAATTATTTTCATGACCTTGGCGGTGGAGGTTACGGCTGGAACGTTGCTGTCTGCTTATTTCTATACGAAATATGGGCTAGAAGGAATTTATCTGGGCTATTGGCATGCGGTTTCTGCCTTTACTAACTGTGGTATGGATATCATGGGAGCCGATGTGGGATTTGCTGGCATGGCGGCCGATTCTTTTGTCAGTACTGTAATTGTTATCACCATGTTTTTAGGTGGCGTAGGTTTCGTGGCCCTGGACGATGTGCTTCGGAAACGCAAATGGTCTCGCTTATCGCTGAATAGTAAATTTATTTTTACTATGGAAGCCATTCTGATTCCGCTGGGCATGATTGTGTATTTCCTTTTGGAAGGGGATAACCCGGCCACTATGGGTGGGCTAAGCATGGTAGAAAAATGGCAGACCGCTTTCTTTATGTCGTTGTCATCCCGTTTGGCGGGATTTACGTTGTTTGATATTCATGCCATGATGAGTGCCACTGTGTTGATTGTGATGGTTTTCATGTTCATCGGGGCGGCACCGGTATCCACCGGTGGGGGCATCCGTACCACTACCATGGGACTGTTGCTGTTTTCTCTTTGGACTTGGGTGCGCGGCCGAAAAAATGTCGTCATTTTCCATAAACAGGTCAATCCAGATTGTTTGGTAAAAGCATCTAACGTGTTCACTTTGGCTATGGTGCTAACCTTCTGTACGGCGTTGTTCGTATTTCTGCTGGAACCGGCCAATTTCAATTTCGAAGATGCCCTTTTTGAATCTGTATCGGCGTTTAGTACGGTCGGATTCAGCATGGGTCTCACCAATGAGTGGAATACCTCTTGTAAGATTGTTTTGATGATTGCTATGTTCATTGGACGAATCGGCGTGATGACCCTGGCCGTGGCCTTTGCCACTTCTTCGGATACATCGATTCGCTATCCGAAGGAAAATATTGTGATTGGATGACTGGTGGCTCGTAGCTAGTGACTGGTGACTGGGAATTACTAGTCACTAGTCACTAGTCACCAGTCACTAGTCGCCCTAATAATAAAGGAGCAAATAGTATGGCACATAAATTACAGTTCTTTGTAGCAGGATTGGGACGCTTTGGAAAGAGCGTGGCAATTACGTTGGAAAAAATGGGCTATGACGTGATGGCCATGGATAGCGATGAAGAAGTGGTGCAGGATTTGTCCGATACCTTGGGGTATGTGGTTTGCGGTGATTGTTCCGATGAAAAGAACTTGATTTCCATGGGCGCCGGCAATGCGGACATTGCGGTGGTATCCGTAGGGGATTTGTCCGCCAGTCTGATGACCACATTGCTTTTGAAAGAAATGGGCGTCAAGAAAATTGTTGTCAAAGCCTTGGGGGAAGTTCATGGCAAGATGCTTCAGAAAATCGGGGCCGATAAAATCATTTATTCCGAAAAAGAAATGGGAATCCGGGTGGCCCATAACCTGATTTCTCCTGGCATTGTGGACTATATTGAAATGGAAAATAACATTACCATCGTATCCATTCATGTACCGGCCGATTGGGTGGGAAGAAATCTGATCGAAATCGATGTACGCCGCAAATACAACATCAACGTGGCCGCTATTAAAAGAGATGGAGAAATGATGGTCAATCCAAGACCGGATATGAAACTGGAAGCCAAAGATATGGTAGTCATCCTGGGAGATAACGAAAGCGTCAAAAAAGTGGCAGAAACGTTGACGGAGTGATCTGGGGTGACCGTAAAGGAATGAGTGTGCATTAGTATGGCTTCGATTGTTATTATAATTTTCTTAGGTTGCTAAAGTTTCTCAGGTGGCTCAGGTTTCTCCAATGTGCTTTATAAAGATAGGCGTCATTACGATGAGATGATGTACTTGCGTTGATTAATGTATTTGAATAACTTGAGCAACCTGAGAATCCTAAGCAACTTGAAAAACCTGTTCATAAATTTAAACTTGACAGACTTAGGTTAAAAAAGCATAATAAATGTTACTGGCTTTTTAATATCAGTATTTCCTGAAGGAGAATAGGTATGAAACATACTATAGGTGCGGCCGTGGTGCTGGCTGTGCTTTTGGGAATGGTTCCGTCTATGGGGGACGCATTTTCCTATGAAGCATTGACAACTGGCACAACCGTAAGTGAAAGCAAAGGGACGCCAGACAAGAAAGCGGATCTGAAAAAAGCAGGAAGTGGGACGCCTTCCTCACCAGCGGCTAAGAAACCCCTGTCTCCAGCAGTAGAAAAGACAGAGAAAACACACGTGGTAGAGCCATTATGGCCTATCCATGGGCAACCCATCAGCGACGATGATTTCACTCTTCATGGGATTGCTTTGGGGGATTCCATCAAAGTGCTGATTGGCATGAAAGGGAATGCCGAAGCCATCCATCGCGGAAGTATTCAGGATACCTATGCCTGGAAGGGACTCAAAGTCAGTGCCTATGATGATTTCTTGGCAAAATATATGAATCGCAAGGACCTTCCGGTTCATCAGGCCATTACCGCTAAAGGGATTTCTGATTTTTATATCACTGGAGGAGACTACCAGACCGATCGGGGCATTCGCATTGGCAGTCGCCGCGAAAATGTGCTTCGCAGCTATGGTCGTCCCGATGAAGTTCTTTGGGATGGAAATCATGCATCTTTTTACCTATTATATAGTGGGTATAAAAAAGAATTGTCTTTCTTGATTCATGAGGACCAGGTACAGGAAATTCACATTGGCTGGAATGAAGAAAAGGCTTTGGGACTCCAGAGAAACTACAAAGATATTTATAACCATAGTTATCTTCCCGATAAAGATTTTTCCTTGGCAGGACTTTCTCTTCACCAAGCCTTCAAAGATTATCCATTCTCTGAATGGGAAAAGAAAATGGCCAATCCCCAGGAAGAAATCTGGTACTATCCGGGCTATGCGGTCCGCATGACGAAAAAAGAAAAAATGATTTGTGCGGTTTTCCTGACTGACAAAAAAATGCTCACTTCCCGCGGACTGGCTATTGGAGACGATGCAGCTACAGCAGAACTGCTCTACGGTGCGCCACATAAATTGGAAATGGACACCACAGGGACCACACCACGGACCTGCTACATCTATTTCAATCGAGCCAAAGACAAAGTGCTTTTGATGTATTTAAAAGATAAAAAAGTTGATGGCATTGTGGTAGCAGAAAATCCACAGAAAAAGAAATGATTGGTTAAGAAGTGATGCGGAAAGAGTCAATCATTTCTATAGCAACCTCAATATATAAGGTTATTGTTTCATGTAATGCTTCTTCCCAACAAATTGACTAAGCTGTACTGTGTCAGGTTAAAAGGGGTATAAAGGTTATGCCATTATCGGAAATCTCATAACCTTTTATAACCTTTTATAACCTTTATAACCTTTATAACCTTTATAACCTTTATAACCTTGTCGATGTCGGTATATATTATTATGTTTAAGATAGAATGCGGCAGAATAATACCCTTAGTCTGAATGGAAGCAGTTGCGATTTTTCCAATATTTACTACATATTATTTTCAAAAGTGAATTTTCGAACATTCACTGGTTTTTCTGATTTTTATGTATTTTATATTCGAGGTGTTTCATGTACGATTATTTTTGCGCCCTAGTGGTAGGTATTGTAGAAGGTTTGACGGAATATATTCCTGTATCCTCCACAGGCCATATGATCATTATCGGTCATATGATTGGGTTTGAAGGTACTTTGGCTGATTTGTTTGATGTATTTATTCAGCTGGGGGCCATTTTGTCCGTTCTGGTGGTATATCATGAAAAATTCCGTTTCATTCTGAATACCCACCATTGGTTCCGTACCAAAGGGCCGTCTCTTTTGAATTTGGCAATCGCCATGTTCCCGGCTTGTCTGTTGGGATTGATTTTCCACGGATTCATCAAGCATACATTGTTTGGGCCTATGACAGTTATCATCGGTCTGGTGCTGGGCGGTGTTTTCATGATTTTTGCGGAAAAAATGAGAAAACACTTCTCTGTAGAAGATGTGGATAAAATTACCACCAAGCAGGCTTTCCAGATCGGGCTCTTCCAGTGCCTGTCCCTTTGGCCAGGTTTCTCCAGAAGTGGTAGTACCATTGCCGGAAGCCTTCTGCTGGGAATTTCCAGAAAAGCCGCTGCAGATTTCACCTTCATCATGGCTGTGCCGTTGATGTTCCTGGCTTGCCTCTATGACCTTTTCAAAACCGCAGGTAGCTTGCAGCTCGGTGACTTCGGTATCCTGGCTGTAGGATTCGTCACTGCTTTCGTGGTGGCTTATGCTTCTATTCTGTGGTTCTTGAAATTCTTGAATACATCCACATTGACCGGCTTTGCTATTTACCGCTTCGTGGTAGCTTTAGTGGCATTGATTTATTTCTGGTAATATGAATTTCTGATGCGTCCTTCGGGACGCATTTTTTATACAAAAATAAAAAATAAATCGTGTAACATCATCCTGCTTTTCCGACTATATATACAGAAGGAAAAATGAAAACACTTCTGAAGAACTTCTTCTTATGAAAGATTTTTCGTAAAAGAGTGTAACAAATGAAATTCCTTCCGATAGTACTTATCGGAAAGGGAAATACGGCTTCCCTCGCGAACTGAAACTATTGGACTGACCTACAAACTTCTTTAATTGTATCCATGGAGAAGAAGAGTGTAGGAAAGAACAAAAGGGACAGTG
Organism: uncultured Dialister sp.; assembly: GCA_934216155.1. Taxonomy (GTDB): domain Bacteria; phylum Bacillota; class Negativicutes; order Veillonellales; family Dialisteraceae; genus Dialister. The sequence continues at coordinate 3,875 of CAKQBK010000016.1, read as the reverse complement.
GATATCCGAAGTTGTATTTCACCTTTCCACTTGCCGAACCGGCCGGAGGCAAGCAGTACTATAAGGTGGTTGGCAGACTACTGGTAACTGGGAGTTCTTTTCCTAATCACCAGTCACCAGCTACCTAAACAATCAAATAGGTACAGTGACCGCTTTTTAGAAGCACTTGCTATACGAGACTCTCTTGGACACCGTAGCACGAAGTTTAGTCGAATTTTTCGACATGAACTGTGCAAGTTCTGCTGAAGAACTTGCAAGGATGGATAAGTAAGGCGCCTAGCCTGCCCATTAAGGCGCTTTCCTTTTGTATCCATCCCGAGAAATGTGCTGGTGCCAGATTCCATAGCTTCTCCAGATAGAAGTTAAAAACAAAAGCGGGTGCTGTGCCTTTTTGTGGTGCTGTAAAAGCAGTGAGAAGTTAGAAGTGATAAGTGAGAAGTGTTAGTGGCGGCACACAAATTATAAAGTGCCGCAGTATTATATTCTGGTGACTGGCAATATGTGTTGGCACGTTCGACGAACCTGTGAAACCTTAGCAACTTGAGAAACTTGAGCAACCTGTTATTTCTATCGGAATCAAGCTGATTGACACAAATTATCTGCATCAAACCAAAACACCGATTTATTTTACCAATAAATCGGTGTTTTTTTACGTGTGCAATATGTTACGAAGTGACTAGGTATGATAAAATAAGAGTTGTATAAATAGTGAATCGTAATTAGGAAATCAAATCTTATTTTTCACTGGTTACGAGACATATATAATAGGGAATCCAAAGAGAGGAGAATCTCATGGTGGATGATTTGATTATTGTAGATTGTCAGTATGATTTTATTGATGGATCTTTGGCTTGTCAGCATAGCAAGGAAGCGGTGGAATACTTGGTGGATTTCATCAATACCCATCCGGTGCGTGCCTTGTATACCTCTGATTGGCATAAGGAAACCAATAAGTCTTTTAAGGTCAATGGGGGCATCTGGCCGGTTCATTGTGTGGCAGGTACCCACGGGGCTGCTGTGTCTGAAGATTTTGCCAAAGGTATCAAGGAAAAAGCCAATCATCCAGGGAAAGAGAATCTGTTCTTGAAGGGGCAGAATGATGATGTGGAAGAATATTCTGCGTTTAACGGTGTCAATGGAGAAGGAAAGCCGCTCCATGAAGTGGCCACTTCTCATGTATATGTAGGTGGCATCGCTTCGGAATATTGTGTGAAAGAAACCGTATTGGCTCTTCTTTCCTCTGGCCGGTCGGTGACACTTCTAACAGATGGCTTGGGCTATGTGAATGAAGCAGATCACAAGAAGGCGTTGGAAGAAATGAAGGAACTAGGTGTGGAGTTACTATAATTCTACAGTCAATGGAGCTGTTTTGGAAATGAGCCATAGGGTTATGCCCTTCGGGCAAGGTTATAAAGGTTATTCATATTTCCTGGGCATGGGCTAAGGAGTGCTGGCGTTTTTACCTCATTCGAGGAACCTGAGAACCTTAAGAACCCTTAGAAACTTGAGAACCTTTGACTCAGTAGGATTCATTGCATGTGTTGCTTACGTTAAAATAGTTCTCATAGGAAACAGGGTGGTACAAATAGGAAAGACAATCGCAGATGTGGGCGAATTTGGTCTCATCCAGTCCATTACCCATGATTTAATTTATCGGCCAGAGCTGGTGAAGTTAGGTGCTGGGGATGATGGGGCGGTGTATACCGTCCCCTCTGGTTATGACCAGGTTATTTCCACCGATACCATGGTGGAGGGCATTCATTTCTTGGAGAAAACCATGCATCCTTACGATGTGGGGTATAAACTCTGTGCGTCTAATTTCAGTGATATGGCTGCTATGGGGGCGGAACCTATTGGCTTTGTGATTTCTGCAGCACTTCCAGCATCGCTCTCTTGCGATTGGGTGGAGCTTTGCTATATGGGAATTCGCCATTGCTGTGAGGAATACCGTGTCAATCTTTTGGGCGGTGATGTGACTGGATCGCCGAAAGGTATCATTCTGACTGGCACTGTAGTAGGTATGGTGCCAGAAGACCAGGCGGTGAAACGGAGCGGCGCCAAGGTAGGCGACTTTGTCTTTGTGACAGGTACTATCGGTGATTCCGCAGCAGGGTTGGCAGCACTTATGGAAGGAAAATCCAAGTATTGTCCCGTGGTGGTGGCCCACCATCAGCGGCCTCAGCCGCAAATCGCCCTGGGAACTCTTCTACGGGAGGCCGGTGCTTCTTCATTGAATGATATTTCTGATGGCCTATCCGGAGAGGCCAATGAAATTGCTAAAGCCAGTGGGGTGGTCCTGGAAATCGTGGAGGATAAGATTCCGCTTTGCTTGGAAACCAAGTGGCTTGGCAAAGAACTGAGAAAAAATCCATATCTTTGGGCGTGGAATGGTGGAGAAGATTACCAATTGGTGGGAACCATTTCGCTAGAGAATTATGAAAAGGTGAGAGATAATAAGGATATCACCTTGATTGGACAAGTGGTAGAAGCATCGGATACACCGGGAGTCTATGCGGTGAGCCATGGAAAGAAAGTCAAGGTAGCGGCTCACGGATATGATCATTTTAATAAATAGTTTACGGTTAACAGTTAACCAGTGCAAAAAAGGAGATACGCCAATGTACACTTTAGTTGTCATTCGTCATGGAGAAAGTCAGTGGAATAAGAAGAATCTGTTTTGCGGTTGGACCGATATTGATTTGACAGAAAATGGGTTCAACGAAGCTCGTCAGGCTGGAACTCTTCTGAAAAAAGAAGGCTTCACTTTTGACCGTTGCTATACATCGGTACTGAAGAGAGCCATTCATACCGCTTATACCGTGCTGGATGAAATGGACCTCACCTGGATTCCGGTAGAAAAGAATTATCACCTGAATGAACGTCATTATGGGGCACTGCAGGGACTTAATAAGACTGAAACCACTGATAAATATGGGGAAGAACAGGTACATCTCTGGAGACGTTCCTATGATGTCCGCCCACCGGCTCTCGCTGACGATGATCCCAGATGCCCGGAACATCAGGCACCATATCAGAAATTTAAAGACGAAGTGAAACTGCCACATACGGAATGTCTGAAAGATACAGTAGCTCGCGTGGCTCCCTATTTTGAAGAAGTGATTCGTCCACAGATTGAAAAAGGAGAAAAAGTGCTTATTGCAGCCCATGGCAATTCCATTCGTGCCCTGAGAAAACACCTGGAAGGCATTTCTCCAGAAGAAATCGCTGGGATGAATGTACCTACTGGTATTCCGCTGGTATATCATTTGAATCCAGATTTCACTGTCCATGATGTGGCATATCTGGGAGACCAGGATGCCATTGCAGCCAAAATCAATGCAGTCAAGAACCAGTCCGCTGGATCTAAAAAGCAGTGAGAAGTGAGTAGTGAAAAGTTAGAAATGATGGTGGCGGCGCACAACTTATAAAGTGCCGCAAAGTATTATTGGTGACTGGATAAGGGATTAGTGGCTAGGCCTTAGGAATTAGGTTCTGCAGCGGTATTGGCACTAGCGTCTACCCTCTTCCTTTGGAAGGGGGCAGGGGGGATAGCTCGCACTGGCGGTATATGTGAAATGAGACTTATGGCGTAGTCGGCGTCTGGTACTATCGGCTAGCCTAACAACGCTTCTTCATCGGCCTATCCCCGGCTCGCAAGCGAGCCTGCCCCTTCCTGAGGAAGGGGCTCTTAGGCGGCTATAGCGGTGACGAGGCTAGAGCAACAAGGAGCTGAAACGTATATGCAAGGGTTCTGTAGCGATGATATGGTTAGTGGAACATGACGATGTATTGGATATCAAAAGGTTCTGGCTTCGAGAAAATCGATAGATTTTCAATGAAGCCAGAACCTTGAGAACCTTGAGAACCTTGAGAAC
>CAKQBK010000015.1 GCA_934216155.1 uncultured Dialister sp. | reverse complement strand
AATCCACGGCATAACAGGACTTCCGTACCGCATCCGTGCTAGCGACAAGACCAAGAGCACTCCTTCACCTGCGGGTGAAGATCAGCAACGCGCTGTCGCCGATCTAGCGTGGGGGTTCATAGGATCCTTCTCGCCTACCAGGGGGATACTATGCTTTTTTGTGCTTGTCTGCGACACAGGTTGCTCAGGTTTCTCAGGTGGCTCAAGTTGCTCAGGTTCGTTGAACGTGCCGATAAACATTAGTGTCATCAGGCCTGATTATCACTGGGAAACCGCTATATCTAACAAGGTTCTAAAGGTACTAATGGTTCTAAGGGTTCCCCGAATGTGCCTCTAGCCATAATCGTCATTTCGACCGACGGGATTCATGCTCAATGTCCCAAAAGATCCAAACGACCATGTTGGACAAAAGTGGAGAAATCTTGTGATACTCCCGCTAGTGTCACAAGATTTCTCCACTTCTGTCCAACATAGTCGCAGAAAAGCGATAGAGCCATCAAGCATAAATCCTGTCGGTCCCATAACGGCTTCAGTTAAAGACACCTTTGATGAATCCTTAGCACCTTTCCCCCAACAGTCATCACTCCATGTTTCGTTTCACATAACAGCATTACCCCTGTATGAATCATCATCTGACACCAATAAAAAAGCGTCTTTCTCCAGTGCACGCTGGCGAAAGACGCTTTTTTATTGGTGTTACTTTTTTATACCGGGATATTCCCTATCCAAAGAAGAAATCATGATATTTTCCCAAATTGGAGTATATCAACGTTTTCAAGCCTGCAGTACCGCAGTCATTCCATCAGGAAGATATCTACGCAAAAATTCTTTGGTCCGTGATTCTTTCGGATGTACCAGCACTTCCGTGGAAGTTCCTTCTTCTACAATATTTCCTTTTTCCATGAAAACCACTTGATCCGCAATTTCTTTTGCAAAAGCGATTTCATGGGTCACGATAATCATGGTGACGTGCTTTTCTAAAGCAATTTTCTTAATCACCGCCAATACTTCTCCTACCAATTCCGGGTCCAACGCACTGGTGGGTTCATCAAAAAGAATCACTTCTGGATCCATAGCCATAGCGCGAGCAATGCCTACGCGCTGCTGCTGTCCGCCAGAAAGTTGCACCGGATAATAGTCTTTATATTCCGCCATTCCCACTTCTTGCAAAAGCTCCAGTGCTTTGCTTTCTGCTTCTTTTTTATGAATCTTTTTTACCGTAATCATACCTTCCATGACATTTTCGATGGCAGTCATATTAGAAAACAGATTATAGGATTGAAATACCATAGCGGTCCTTCTACGAACCGCTAGAATTTCTTTTTTGGTAGCACTATTGAGATTTACTGTCATGCCATCATCTAACGTCAGTATACCTTCATCGGCTTTTCCTAAAAAATTAATGGTCCGAAGAAATGTGGTTTTCCCACTACCAGAAGGCCCTAAAATAACCGTCACGGTGCCGGTAGGGACTGTCATAGAAATGCCATTCAAGACTTTTCTTTTGCCAAAAGTCTTACATACATTATCAATTTTGATCATGTCACATTACCTCTTTTATATTTTCCCATAGTCCATTCCAACCTGTGAAAGAATAATTCCAATATAGCACCCATTCCCCAATATAAAAGGGCTACCACAATGTAGGCTTCAAAATAACGAGAATTTCCTTCACAAAATAATTTAGCGGCTCCCAATATTTCCACCACGGTGATGATAAATACAATGCTGGTGCTTTTCATTGTAGAAAGCACCTGGTTGGCAAAAAGCGGAATCGCAAAAACAGAAGCCTGGGGTAAAACGACCCGCTGAAAAATTTCTCTCCAAGTCATACCCAGTGACTTAGCGGCTTCCACTTGACCCACACTAACGGAATGAATGGCTGCACGGAATATTTCCGTCAAGTATGCCCCTGTATGAAGAGACAGTCCCAATGCGGCCACAAAGTAAGCAGAAATATGTTCATAAGGCAAATGAATCCCCCATTCTTCATGCAATGCCAAAAGAAGAATAGGAAGTCCATAATACACCAGGTAGAGAAGTACCAGATTGGGAAGACTGCGACATACCAGTACATAGACGTGAACAATTTTACGAAGAATTCGTCCGCCCAATAAATCCGCAATAGCTCCCATCAACCCAAAGAGACTTCCAAAGAAGACCGCTACCACAGTTAAAGACAAGGTGATTTTCAAATAGGGATACACATACAAAAAAGTTTCTTTGATATAGGAGGGATCAATAACTCCGGTAGACGCCATTCTCTTCCACTCCTTTCGTCAAAGTATTCTTCTGTGTCACATCGAAATGCCGTTCCGCTGCTCGTCCCAGCTGGGTAATCACAAATACAAGGATGCCATAAATGATGGCTACATCAATGAACAGTTCCAAATATCGCTGCGAATTACCACCAAGCAAATCGGCTTTGCGCATGATATCTACCACGCCTACATTAAAAATCAGAGATGTACCTTTAAGCACACTCAATACGGTATTGATTAATGGCGGAATCGCCAAAACCAAAGCCTGTGGCAGTATAACCCGGCAGTAGGATTGAAACGCAGTCATGCCCAAACTCATGGCCGCTTCCTTTTCCCCTTTGGATACCGCTTCGATACTGCTACGCATGATTTCTGAACTATAGGCAGCCAAGTACAAGGTAAATACCACCAGGACAAAAAGCATAGGCGGCAGTCCTTTGGTGGATATCCCTAAATAATGAAGAATTTCTGGTGCACCAAAGTAAATTAAAAAGAGTTGCACCAGAAAGGGCGTCCCTCTGGTAAAAGAAATATAAACAGTCAGCAGCTGACTAATACCTTTCACGCGATTCACTCGGGCAATGGCCATGAGACATCCCAATATCACGCCAATGAACGCAGATACAATGGTAATCAGAAGTGTCACATGAACATAGCCTACCAAAGCGGGAAAGGAATGAATCATATATGTAAAATCAAAATACTTTCCCATATTGTCACTCTCACAAAACAAAAAACAGTATCAATAATTGGAAAGCAGAACTTTTTTGCTTTCCAATCACCAACTCCTCTCCATGCCGTTACATTAAGATCGGTATATTTCCCTAGAGAAACACTGATTTAATCATTATCTGAAATTATTCTTGAATTCTATTCAAAGTAAGAAAAGGAAATCTGTGAATAGCGAGCTATGTAAGGATTTTCTTGATGATGCTTTGGATGAAAATTCATATAATTTCAGATGCTTTGATTAAATCAGCGTTTCCTTAACTCAATAGCATGGCAAGCCCGCCTATTACTACTTAGCTGGCGGCATAGAATAATCAGCACCCAAATATTTCTCAGAAATTTCTTTCAATGTGCCATCGGCCCGAAGAGCTTTCAGTGCATTATCCAATTTCTCCGCCAATTCTTTATGGGCATCATCTTTTTTGATGATATAGTAGGTCGGAACCACTGCCAGTGCATCACCGACTACCTTAATCGGAAGGCCTCTATCTTTGATTCCGCTTTCAGCAATATACGCATATTCCCCAGCCGCATCAGCTCTACCGGTTGCTACCAGATTCAATGTTTCTGCAGCCCCTTTATCAGAGAAAATGGCTTCAATCTTGTTATCTGACTTGGCATTGAACTGGTCAATCATATCTTTAAATTCAGAATTGGTGGTGCAAGCCACTTTCTTTCCTGCCAAATCAGCTAAACTGTGGATATCATTTCTATCATTTTTAACCACCAACTGACGAACAGAATAGTTATTAGGTTCCGTGGTGATCAGGTATTTTTCCTCTCTAGCGGGAGAGCGACGCATTTGATTTGCAATGAGATCTACCTGATTGGCATCCATAGCAACGAAAGCGGCATCTACAGACATGGCTTTGAACTCAAAATGAAGGGATGGATCTTTTTTCTCGATGGCTTTTAAAAGTTCCGGTTCAAAACCAGTTAAATTTCCCTGATCATCGGTATAGCTGAATGGGCGAGACGTTCCGCGAGTGGCAACAATATAGGTTTTGGCATTGGGATTGGCTGCTGCTTTTTCTGCCGTTTTATCATCACCGCAACCAGAAATCACAATGGCAGATACAGCCAGCGCTGCTACAACAGCGGCTTTTATAAAGGTTCTCATATACATAAGATTCACTCCTTTTTATAATCTTTTCTCAAATAGGTGGTTTCGTGCTTGTTATGAGAGAGTCGTTTACGTTCTACCACGTGAAACCCCCAGGATTCATACATAGAAATCAACCACGGATGTTCACTGGCGGTACCCAATGTGACAGCAGGCACTTTCCACTGTTCTTTCAAAATTTGTTCTTCCAACAAATGAAATAATCTTTTGCTATAACCTTTTTTCTTTTCCTCTGGCCGCGTCGAGACCCACCCCAGATGCGGTAAACCATAAGGGCCCGGTTTGGGTCCCCAGGGCATCCGAAGTGTAATGGCACTGACCAACTTTCCATCGATAAACAATCCATAGGTTGGATTTTCATTCAAACTTTTGGCAATTTCTTCTTTAGCCAGGGTTACAGCAGCAAAATCAATGCCCAATTCCCCATCAGCCTGGTATGCATCATGTACCAAATCGGCATAAGCTTCTTTATCCTGTATAGTCAATAAACGAAACAAAATATTCTTCCTTCCTATAATTCTTTGACAGGCCAGGTATATAATTCTTTTTGCAATTCTTCCCATGAGGCCCTTTGCCAAATAATTTCTACTATTTTTTTCGCAAATTCAGGAGACGTTCCTGCCGCCACTTTACGAATTAATTCTTCTTCACTAAACGGACGATCCGGTGCGCCCGGCGGATGAAGTACTTCTTTTTCCAACTGCCTTCCATCCTTCAATAGTGCAGTGACACGAATCTGTCTCACTTCCTGAGAAACCGGTGGTAAATCTTCTATCACATGGAATTGAGATTGTACGTCTAAGAAACGGGAAGATGTCTCAGGCTCTTTGAATAATTCATCTTGCACATCTCCATAAGTCAGCACCTGCCAGGCCACAAATTCCATAGAAAATCGTCCCTGCTGCCCCGTAAGCGGTTTGTGATAATGGAGAGACGTGCTTTTTCCCGGTGGAAAATGAAAAGTCATACGCTGTACTGTATCCATTCGTACCCCTTCTTGGTAAAGGGCTTTGACCGCTGCCGTACCAGTGATAGCAGCGGAACAATAAGGATGTTCTTTCATCCATAATCCAGGAGATATGATTTGTCCCGGCGCCAGCCAATGTTTCTTGAAATATCCCGAAGGAAGCTCTTTTCCACTGATGGTCTTTAACCAACCATCTTCATTATTCAAAACCGAATCACTAGAAGTGAGTCCGCAATGTTTCAAAAGGAAATACCCCCATACAGCATGACTAGCAGCAAACCCTGCATGCAACGGTTTCGTATCGGTTCCGGCTTCCAACCCCAACCCGCCGGACTGAGTAGCTCCTAAAGAAAGTAACTCCGCCGTTTCTTCTAAAGAGAGCTTCTTCCAGCGAGCAATAGCCGCTGCCGCTCCGATAGGTCCCAAAGTCGCCGTAGGATGCCAACCATTCTTTTTGTGAGTTGGATTGATCCATTTTCCCAGCAGACCTTCCACCTCCGCCCCTGCTACATAGGCAGAAAGAAAATCATTCCAATTCCCTTTTTCCTTAGCCAACGCCAAGAGAGCTGAAAAAATCACCGTACTGAAATGGCCCATCAGATTGGCTTGGGCATCATCCAAGTCTAAATAGTGAGAAGCGAAACCATTGAGAAAAGCAGCCTTCTCTGGAGTTGTCTTCCACGGAAATCCCAGTATTGATGTATCCCCAGGATAATTTTTCAAAAATTGCGCTACCTTCTGTACCGGCTTCTCACCGGTTCCTGCCCAAGCAGCGCCTAAATAATCCGCCAAAGCGCGGCAGCTTTGTATTTCTAAATCCGGCCGATTCGCTATATCGGTATCCACAATCAATTCCGCCAACTCTTTGGTGTTCCTGTCCATGATATCTCCTTATGATGAAAATCAATGACCAAAACTAGACTAGTCACCAGTCAATGTCATTAAGTTTAGGGCTTGAGTTGATAGATATAATTCCACTATATGTTATAGGTTACTCAGGTTTCTCAAGTTGCTAAGGTCTCTCACATTTCTCTTAACTTAATAGCATGGCAGCCCCAGTCACCATTATTTCTTTCCAAATTTCAATGCCCGATCATTCGGTTCCAGCCAACGGCTATCATCTGGTCCCTTTGGCATCAAACGTGGCAAATCTTCAAACGGCGTGTGATCCACATAGTAGAACCGCTTCCGCATAGAATCGAAATCAGTATTCTTTCCAAATGCAGGAATGCTGTACAAATCTTTCGCATAATTCCACAGATTCGGATAATCCACCAGCCGTTTCTTGTTGAGGAAATATTTCTGATAGAACACCAAATCAAATCGAGACAACGTCACAAAGAGGCGAATATCTGGATCTGTCACATGGTCTCCCATAAGGAAGCGGCGAGTGGAAAGACGTTCTTCCAGCCAATCCAGCCGTTTAAATACCAAATCATAATAGAACTCATACTGTTCCTGGGATTCCACCAAAGCAGCCAAGTTGACTGCCAAATTCACATCGGCATAAATCACATCATTCAATGCATCGATATCAGCCCGAAGTTCCTTCGGATAAATATCCGGTGCCTCTTTAGAAATATATTTCTGCCAGCCTTTATATAGCTGAATCGTCAAATCATGATAATCGTTATTTACGACCGCTCCTGTCTTCACATCCACCAAAGCCGGTACAGTAGCACGCTGGTCATAATCAGGATTTCCCTTCTTATAGGCTTCCATAAGACCATGGATTTTCAGCACTGGATCCACCCCGCCTTCATCCAAAGTGAAATACCAACCGCCAACCACACCGGCTGGACGAAGCGGATCCACCACACCTTTGGAAATCACCTTATCCAATCCCAACAGGTCAATAGCAATAGCAATGCGATTCGCCCATGGGCAATGGCGAGACCAAATCAACCGATACCGCCCTGGTTCTACAGGAAGCTGTCCCGGCTTGTCACCGAAATCGGCAGTAAACTGTGGTTCTTCATCATCATCATATTTTTTTCTCTGATTGAAATTGGAAGCATCAATCCCATCATCATACTCCTTCTGCTCTCCCTGAGAACGTGGATTGGTAGACTGGAAATGCGAAAAATCGATAGGGCACGGATTCATAGCCCGCTTTACTTCCACATGTTCTCTTGCTTCTCTAATAGTAGGATCCAAAATGAAATCTTTAATTTTTTCAAAATCTGCCATGATGTATTCTCCTTTTCTTTTTCTGTAAAATAGTAGCCTGTAACTCGTGAGGGAGTACCAAGAAAAAGCACTCTGCCACGAATCACTGATGACAATCTTTTGCATAATCAATCATGCAACCGCCATAGGTGAAAATTGGCATAGAAACAAAAAATCCCTCCAAAAAGACAGAATGATTCAATCCATCTTTTTGAAGGGACAGCTAGGCTGTGTTTCCACCCAAATTCACCTATAGGTCACCCATATAGGCCTCACAAAGTACGTCATTGTACTCCTGCGCTATAACGGGCGTCTCCCGGAAGGCCTACTTTAATTTTCAGCCGCAACAGCTCCGAAATGCATTTCCAGATTAGAAATCCGTTTCCTTTCACCCTACGAAAACTCTCTGTGGCAATTTCTATATCTGTACTCTTTTCATCCTCGCCATGATCACGTTTTATGAAATATAAAAATCCCCCATCCATATAGGACGAGGGACTCGTGATTCCACCTATTTTCATATATGCATTGCTACACATACCTTACCAAGTACTTGGCCTAGCCGCATACTCTGCCTCTATATCGGGAGAACCCGGGAAACCCTACTACTGTTTCAGCTTTCCAAACTCAGAAAGGCACTTCAGCATCCTATCCGCACCCGCTCTCACCATCCGGGCTCGCTTTGCCGTCCTCAGACTGCCTACTCATTTCGTCATCGTTTTGTTGTAGAAGAATATAACACGATTTATACCATCCGTCAAGCCTGTTTTATATATTCTAATGTCAGGTCATTGGAGTTAAGCGTGATGAATCACACCATTACGGCGTATCCAACAAAGTGAAGTAACTCGTTAGAGACTACAGGGTTCTAAGGGTTCGTCAAACGTGCCTCTATCCGTATTCGTCATGGGGGCCGATGGGATTTGTACTAAATGTCAAAAAAGATGCAAAAGACTATGTTGGACAAAAGTAGAGAAATATTGTGTCTCTCTCGATACTCCCGCTAGTGTCACAAGATTTCTCCACTTCTGTCTAACATAGTCGCAGAAAAGCGATAGAGCCATCAAGCACAAATCCCATCGGTCGAAATGACAATTTATGGATAGAGGCACACTCGATGAACCTTCAGAGCCCTTAGAACCTTTAGTTCCATGAGAAGATCCCCTACATAAAAAAAGACGCACACCAAAGGTGTACGCCGTCATTCCTCATTCCTAACTCCTAATTTTCTTATGTCCTACGTCTTCTGCTTTCACAATGCCCAAATAAATACATCCGATAATCCATGCCACGTAGTCATCGATCGGTACCGGCACGGTGCGCATGCCTTTGGGGATGAGACGAGAGAGACCTTTTGCCGGATGGTCTTTCCAATACCACTGCTCGCCCATTTCGGTGGTATATTTTTCGTCCACCAACGTGACCGCTAGGTCCATATGATGGTCTTTCAGAAATTGGTTCATCCGCTTTTCCATCACTTGATGGCGGGTACCATTGCCCATGACGCAGGCGGACAGTTTTTTCCCTTCGAGAAGCGCTGTGATTTCTTTTTCAAACCACTCTGTCCTAACCACTTTTTTCTCGATCAGTGTACCGTCTTCCGCCACCAGTGCCACACCGGTTTTGTCTTTTCCTGGGTCAATTGCAAATAGCATATAGGTCTCCTTTGATTATCTAGGGATTAGTAGCTAGGCCTTAGGGATTAGGAAATATAGTACTCTTCATTCTCTCATCTTAATGATATTGATAAATAAGAGGATATGGGGCCCTATATGAATTGTGGGCCCCTTCCACCACTCCTCATTCCTAACTCCTCACTATATCCACAAAGTCAATGAGTGATAGATGTATGCTACCATTTCATCTCTCATCAATGTGCTATCACTTTCACATCAATCAGAAGTGGGCCCCGGGTGTAGATATCCCGGTCGGCGGTGACAATAAGGTCGCACTGGCCGTTCAATTCTTTGACTTTCTGAATCACTGCCATCAGTTCTTGTCCGTCCAGGGCGCCTACTTTGCCGGTGATGGGGTCTGGCAGGATGCCTTTGGACTGGGCGAAGTAGTTCAGGTCACGGAGGAATCGCAGCACTTGCAGTTCATAGTTTTTGATGTCTTTGTATTTATCCAAGTTGCCTTTGTAAAGCACTTCGCCTTTTTTGAAGACCAGAAGGTCGTCATGGATATCGAAGTCCACCACCAGTCGTTCCCCAAGGATAAGGTTCTGGGCCGCTACGATGCGGACCAGTTTTTTGTTTTTTGCGCCGGTTATCTGTTCTACGGCAGAATCAAAGTCGGACTGGCTGGTACGAATCAGGTTCACGTTCGGGTCGGTGATATTCATCTGTTCTTTCAAGCGGCTATTGATGTCCTGCAGGACACTATCCAGGACTTGCACGGCCTGGTCGTGGGTCATGTTTTCGTCCACGGTGGCGCTGGTTAGAACTTGGCCGGCCTGCATGATCACTTGGCCTTCTCGGAGAGCATAAATATTTTTGATGAGCTGCTGTTTTTCTTGGTTCAGGGTGTCAATATTTCCAGTCAAATCATTTTTGGTCTGTTCCAGTTTGGCAATTTCTTCGGCAGACTGTTCCACCCCGGCCTGGGCCTCTTCGTAGGCTTGCTGCACCGACGAAAGTTCGCTTTCCATGTACATCCGCTGGCTTTCCACCGCTTCCAGCTGACGAGAGGTGTCTTCTGCTTTCTGGGTCACATCTTCGTATTCTTTATTTCTAGCTTCCAGTTGGAGTTTGCCTTTTTCCAGTTCTCTATTTTTCACTTTGATTTCCTGGTTCAGTTCGCTCATCTGGTTCTGCAGTTTGGACAGGCCAAAAAGAGCCACCCGGACGTTTTCGTTTACCACAGCCAAGACGGCGATGGTAAAGAAGGAAATAAGAATCCCTGAGATGATGGTGACAATCACGGAGGTATATTTCGGACGCAATCCAAATAAGGTCATCCGCTTCTTGCCCACTTTTGAGCCGATTCGGTCACCCAGGAAGGCAATGAGCCCGCCCATAATGATCAGAATCAAAAACATAGCTATGCCGATGAACATATGAATATCCCCCTTCACTTTTCTCTATCTAGTCAATCTTGCACTATACCGCTTTATGGTAACAGGTTATAAAGGTTATAAAGGGTTATGTTCTACCGCAATTTTCCAGGGAAACCTTAGTAACCTAAGAACCAAATACTCATTGTTGAAAATCTGTATTCCACACTTTTACATTATCTATTATTATACACTAAAAAACGCCTCAGTTGTCTGAGACGTTTTTATTTCCTTATAAAACTTTTCTAACAATGCATGCGGCACCGCTAGTGCTTCTTTAGAAAGAAAGCGGATTAGCAAATAAGTAGCTAGGGATTAGTGGCTAGGGATTGTGACGTGTTTTCCCTAATCCCTAAAAAATTATACTACTCGTGGCGCTTTATAATGAGATAATAACGCTAGTATCTATTGGCACATTCGAGGAGCGTGAGCAACCTTAGCAACCTTAGTAACCTGTAACCGCAAGCGTTAGCATACCAACTAACTCAAATCCGTAACTTAACAACACTATGTGCTATTTATTGGCTTTATGAATCAGCAAGCATCCCATAGCCAGAGCGATGAAGTTTGGCAGCCATACGGCCAGGAACGGCGGCAGGGCGTGGCCTTTCCCCAAAGCTTCGAGGAAGGTCATGATGGCATAGTAAACGAAGATGATTACTACGGACAGACCAAATCCCACCGAGGAGGAGGAACGCTGTTTCTGTACACCCAAAGGAGCCCCCACGATAGCAAAGACGAAACTAGCCATCGGGAGGGAAAACCGGCGATAGATTTCCATCTGAATACCTGTCACGTCCGCATGGGCCGCTTCGTAGGCTTTCTGGGTAATCAGCAGTTCACGGATGGTCATTTCATCCAGTTTCTTCTTTTCTTTCGGAATATTTTCCGGTGCCATGGCATAAGGGATTTCCTGGCTTTCAAAGTGAAGCATCCGATCCACGCCGTCACCGGTCAGGTCATAAATGACACCATTGGTCATATGCCATACGCCGTCTTTCCACACCGCTTTCGGTGCATTTTCTACACGAATGGCTTCTTCATTTTCAAATTCCTGGACGGTGATATTTTCCAGTTCTTTGGTTTGCGGATTGTATCGACGGGCATAGAGCAGATGGTTGATTTTTCCATTCTGTACATCACGGATGACCACATGGTCAGTCATGCCCGGATTCAAATTCTTTTTAATTTCTGTGTTCAGCACATAATCATATTCCCGGTTGGTCCAGGGCACCACATATTCATTGAAGGCCACCGCACAGAGGCTGATCACAAAGGCCAGAATGAATACAGGCATAGCGAGCCGCAAGAAACTTTGCCCCGATGTGCGCATCACAATCAGTTCGCTGGAACCGGACAGACGGGCAAAGCACATAAGGGCTCCCAAAAGAACCGCCATGGGGAAAGTATAGACTACGATACGAGGCAGCGCCAGAATAAAAATTTTAACTGCTGAAATAGCAGAGGCACCATAGGTGGTCACGTAGCCTGCAATTTTAAGAAGCGTATCGGCTCCCAAAAAGATGGCCGTAAAGGCCGCTACGCCAAAGAGAAAGGGAGCCAAAAATTCTTTTAATACATATTTGTCTAAGAGTCGCATTAGAATTTTCCTCCCTGCCATTTCCAATACATCATAAGCTGAAATTTTCCCCCAAATAGAACTTCTTAGCCACCGGGTCCACAGCGATATCGTGAGATTTGCCAGAAAGAAGAATCTTTCCTTCTGACAGGATATACGCTTTGTCTACGATACGAAGGGTTTCACGCACGTTGTGGTCTGTAATCAAAATACCGATGCCTCTGGTTTTGAGGTGCATCACCACGCTCTGGATATCTTCTACGGCCAACGGGTCAACGCCGGCAAAAGGTTCATCCAACAAAATGAAAGACGGGTCCAGTGTCAAAGAACGAGCAATTTCTACGCGACGCCGTTCCCCGCCGGAGAGGGCATCCCCTCGGGTATCTTTCACATGGGTGATATGAAATTCTTCTAAGAGGCTTTCTGCTTTTTCTTTCTTTTCTGCCAGGGAAATATCGTTTCTTGTTTCCAGCATGGCCATCAAATTGTCCCACACGGTCATTTTACGGAAAATCGACGCTTCCTGTGGCAAGTACCCGATACCAAACTGGTGTCGTTTGTGAATCGGCATCCCTGCCAGCGGTTTCCCATCCACAGTGACGCTGCCTGCATCAGGCTGAATGATCCCTACAATCATGTAGAAGGTGGTGGTTTTCCCCGCCCCATTAGGGCCCAAAAGTCCTACGATGGACCCTTGTTCCACTTCTACATTGACTTTGTTGACCACCGTGCGGTTGCCATACCGCTTGATTAAGTCATGTGTTTCTATCTTCATTTGTCTTCCTTAGTTTCTAACGGAGCCCCTGCATATTCCGGGCGTCCTGCAATGGGTGTCGCCTGGGTCACAGGGCCTTGGGGAGCGCTGTCGCCAGAATCGGTCCCACTGTCATTGTTATTTCCTTCACTGTTTGTATTGGTAATCACGATGGTACTTCTGCCCGTGGTTTCTACCACTTTATCTGCATCACGGAGCACCAATTCCGGTCCGGTGAAAGAATTGCCATTCTGGTTCACCCAGGCATTGCCAGACAGAACCAATTTCCCATCGGTGCCATTCTGCCCGCTACGGGTGTACACCGCCTGATCACCATAACCGGTGGCGTTGTTAGCCGTGCTGGTCAGATTGACCCCGCCTGTGGCAACGATTTTTACCTGTTTCAGATTGCCTTCGATATGAGGTGCTGCCAAACTGCCGTCAGGAGTTTCCAAGTAGCCATTGCCTTCGATTTTTCCAAAACCGGTGTCGCTGTTGTACATCACATCATCACCACGAAGGATGCGGTTTTCTGCTCCATCATGGAAATAGACACTGCCTACGCCGCGAGCGGTTTTATCTTTGTACAGATACATTTTATCTGCTACCAGAGAAGTGGCTTCTTTGACGTATTTCACGCCCCCTTCCAGGTACGCGCTTCTATCTTCGAAGTGATATTCCCCCTGGCTGCCTGTGATGGTGGCACCCTGGTTGGCATGAATCACCACATTGCCTTTGGCGGTGACCACTTTGGT
Source organism: uncultured Dialister sp. (assembly GCA_934216155.1). GTDB lineage: Bacteria > Bacillota > Negativicutes > Veillonellales > Dialisteraceae > Dialister. Next base: position 22,282 of record CAKQBK010000015.1, on the reverse strand, counting down.
TTTGCCATCATAGGTGATTGTATCGGCGCTAATATCATCAGCCAATGCGGTTCCACCGATAGCGCTCAGCAAAGCAGCCAGTGCTACTGCAGTCCATAACTTTTTCACTGTTTGTCCTCCTTATCTGCCAGCTTTGCATGTCCTTTGGCGGTCAGCTTCTCCAATACTCGATCTCCGGTGAAGCTGTCAGCGGTCAGCACACGACCATCTTTTTCAGCGGTAAAGAATTTGTCTGTGGAAAGAATTTGTGTCTTTCCATCATAGGTTAAATTTTCAGCATGTAAAATCATTCCATCACTGGACTCGCCTTCTACATGGCCTTCGATATAGACTTTCTGGTCTTTTCTAGAATAATTACCCTTGTCAGCTGTGAGAGACAGCTTATTTCCATCTTTAATGAAATAGCCTTCAATGCCTTCCATTTCTGCAGAGTTTTTATCTTTGCTCATAATGACATGCTTAGCTTTAAGACGCCAGATGGGCTTCCCTTCCTGGTCTTCTTTCAGTTCGATATTGGAAAATTCCATGGTGGTCACCGAGCTGGAGCCACCACTTTCGCTGGCATGATCATCTTTAAAAAGGAAATAGATGCCCACTGCCAAAAGAAGAATCACTGCAATGATAAGACCGGTCTTGGTATGCTTATTCATGCCTTTCCTCCTTTGGTTTCATTCCAATTCTCACTGAGCCCACGGGAATAAGATTTCTTATCTTCCTCACTAAGTTCCATATACATTTTAATCCGTCCTGGACGGGTCCAGAACAGGTGCTGGAACCACAGCCAATCAGAAGGATGTTCTTTGATGAAATCTTCCATGGCGGAAGCCATTTTCTGTGCATTGGTCAGAAGGTCTTTTTTGGTATCTCCTGTATTTTCATAGTAGAAATGTTTCCCAATGCAAATGGTGTGTCCCTTTCCCCCTTTATTTCTAATAATAAATAAAGGCACAATGGGGGCTTTGAACTTTTTCGCAAACACTGCCGGTCCTTGCGGGAAGGAGAAAACCCGATTCATAAAGAGAACCGGAATTCCTGTGATATCCCCATCCTTATCGGAGAGAAATCCCAGAATATGATTTTTCTTCATCGAGCGAGCGGCAGCAATCATTTCGTATCCACCAGTTCCGGTGAGATAAATATGCTGTCCCGCCATAGCGCGGTAATCATTGATGATTCGCATCAACGCATCGTCGGCCTGTTTCTTTCCGATGGCCGATGTATCATAGCCATGAAGGGCAAGACCGGCGCCAAGCCATTCCCAGTTTCCCATATGGGCCGTGAGGCCTACGATGCCTTTGCCTTCCGCATAGGCCGCTTCCAGGTATTCCGGGTGGTCAATCTTGACGTAATCATCGATATGATTTTTTTCTTTACAGAGACGAGGCATGTACATCATTTCCATGGCAGACATGCCGATGTGTTCGTATACCTGCTGCAAAATTTTTTCTGCTTCTGCCCGAGACACACCCATGCCGGTCATAATCTGGTCGATGCCACGATTTCTCTGTTTCGCTATGCGGTTCATGATGCAAGGCCCTAAAAAACGGCCAATCGACAGGATACGGTCATAGGACATGGCACAAAGCAAATTGCTGATGCCCTTCAGTATCCCATATCTTACATTGAATAACATGGCTAATTCTTCTTTCATCTAGGAAAATAGTTGTGACTGGTGACTGGTGACTGGTGACTAGGAAAAACGTAGCCTAGTCACTAATCACCTATCTCGTTATTGAATCAAATCCAACTGGTCTATTTCTCGGAAAGAATACACCGCTTCTTCCCATCGTCCCTGGGATTTCAGGATTTCCTCTATAAATTCTCGCCCGGCACCTTCTCCGCCTTTGAAGCGAGAAATGAAATCTGCCATGGCTCTATTTTCTACGCAAGCATTGGACGGACAACCAGAAACGCCTACCTTACTGAAAAGGGGCAAATCGTTGAGGTCATCTCCCATATAGGCCGATGCCTCCCAAGTCAAATCAAACTTCTGCAACGAATGATGCATAGCTTCGATTTTATTTTTGATGCCCATTAATACAAAATCACAGTGCAATTCATTGGCGCGACGCTCTACGATTGCAGAGGTTCTGCCTGTAATGAATCCCACTTTATAGCCCATCCGATGGGCCAGGCTAATGGCCAATCCATCGTGGACATTGAAACATTTCAGTGCTTCCCCGTCAGGACCAATCAAAAGCTGTCCATTGGTCAGTGTGCCATCCACGTCAAAAGCAATCAGTTTTACCCGTTCTGAACCACGCATCACACCACCCCCTGGCGAAGTAAATCAGTGATATGGACCATACCTATGGCTTTTCCTTCTCCATCCGCCACAGGAAGGACCGTAATCGGATGGGGCTTGTGCTGTTCCATCACATGAAGAGCAGAAGCGGCCAATTTGTCCGTTTCAATCACCATCGGATGAAGGGTCATTACCTGATCTACAGGAAGATTCAGGAAATCCATTCCCTTTTCCAAACCGCGGCGCACATCCCCATCGGTCATGAGACCTTTCAGCTGACCGTCCTTATCGACCACCGATACAGCACCCAATCCTTTATCGGTCATCACAAACAGGGCATCTTTCACGGAAGCGGTTTCCAAAATCAGTGGATTGTCTTCCCCTTTATGCATCACCTGTTCTACGGTCAGAAGGAGACGCTTGCCCAAAGAACCACCGGGATGGAACACGGCAAAATTATCAGCCGTGAAATGATGCCGTTCCATCAATGTCACTGCCAGCGCATCCCCCAAAGCAAGCGCAGCTGTGGTGGAACTGGTCGGTGCCAATCCCAAGCTGTCAGCTTCCTTTTCTACCCCTGCATCCAGAACGGCGTCTGCATTTTTTGCCAAAGTGGAATTGGTCTTCCCCACTACGGCAATCAATTTCGCGCCAATCCGTTTCAAGGAAGGAAGAATATTCAACACTTCTCCGGTTTCCCCGCTGTTGGAATAGGCAATCACCACATCATCGGCAGTCACCATGCCTAAATCGCCATGGATACCTTCTGCGGGATGGAGGAAAAAAGCAGGCGTTCCTGTGCTAGCCATGGTGGCGGCTACCTTGCGGGCAATATGACCGGATTTCCCCATGCCAGTCAAAACCACACGACCTTTGGACTGTTCAATCAGCTGTACCGCTTTTTCAAACCCACCATCCAATTGGTCTACTAGAGAAAGAACCGCAGCTGCTTCATCGCGAAGCACCCGTGAAGCTGTATCAATAACGGACATGATGCCTCCTAGATAAAAACTGAATCAAGTACAATCATATTTATTATACAATATCTCAGAAAAAATAGTTAGAAGTGAGAAGATATGGAAGGTTATTATTCTGCAGCACACTTCTTTCTAACAAATAAATCATTTCTCTAGTCTCGGGTTAAAAAGGTTATAAAAGGGTATGAGCTTGCCGTAATCGCATAACCCTTTATAACCTTTATAACCTTGAACGTAGCGATTTATACACTCATGTTGGATATAGAAGTCAGCAAAATAATAACCTATATAAAGGAGCATTGGGGCGCTTCTAAAGGATGTGCGCCCCTTCCACCACTTCTAACTTCTCACTGCTTTATAAGTCCTGCTTCTTTATCTTTCTTCACGACCTCATTGATAGCGATCAAGTCTTTCAGTAGGCCTTCCAAAGAGGACAGGTAGAGCATATTGGTGGAGTCGGAGAGACCTTCCGGTGGGTTATCATGAACTTCCATGAAGAAACCATCCACGCCGGATGCGGCAGCGGCTCTTGCCAGGTAGGGAATAAATTCTCTCTGTCCGCCGGTGCTGCTACCCATGCCGCCAGGAAGCTGTACGCTATGGGTAGCATCGAAAATAACTGGGTAACCAAACTGGCGCATAATCGGGAAGGAACGCATATCCACCACCAGATTATGGTAACCAAAAGAAGCACCACGTTCGGTGACAGCCAGGTTCGGGTTGCCTGCTTCTTCCATTTTACCAATCACGTTTTTCATATCTTCCGGTGCCATAAACTGGCCTTTCTTTACATTCACCGGTTTGCCAGTTTTGGCAGCCCCATAGACCAAATCGGTCTGGCGACACAGGAATGCTGGAATCTGCAGCATATCCAGTACTTTAGAAGCTGCTGGCAGCTGGGTCACATCATGCACATCGGACAGAACCGGTACCTGCAATTCTTTTTTGATATCTGCCAGAATTTCCAACCCCTTTTCCAGGCCTGGGCCACGGAAAGAGTTGTAAGAAGAACGATTGGCTTTATCATAGGACGCTTTGAAAATATACTGTACGCCCAGTCGTTCACAAATTTTCTTGATTTCACGACCGATCATCAATGTGCGGTCATAGCCTTCAATGACACAAGGGCCAGCAATCAAAAACAGCTTGCTGCCATCAATGGTCAGATTTCCTACCTGTATGGTTTTCATAGTTGTATCCTTTCGTTATGTAGAAATAGCATCATTTGCGATACAATCGCTTTCAGTTAAAGGGTAGCCCTTCGGGCGGGTTATACTCTATCATTTGGTTTATTCAACAATTCACATTTTTGTGTCCCATAAAGGTTATAAAAGGGTATCCCATAACCTTTTATAACCCTGTATAACCTTTTAACAAGTTAAAACTTCGCTTATGTCTCTATTGGTATCACCCAAAAATAACCCTTTTACCCTTATTTTTCTTCTAAATGTTCAAAATATTCATTGGCTCTCTGAAGATCCGCTTCCGTATCAATCCCAATGTCTTCGGTTTCTACTTGAATGACGCCGATTTTGTATCCCATTTCCAAGGCGCGGAGCTGTTCCAGCGATTCGGTCTTTTCCAGTGGGGTCTGTTCCATTTTGGCATAGGCCAGAAGGAAATCTCTCCGATAGGCGTAAATCCCCACATGCTTCAACGGTGGTTCACTGAAATCATGCCGTGGGTAAGGAATGAGAGAGCGAGAGAAATACAGTGCTTCGTCTTTCCGATTTACCACCACTTTGACAGAAGACGGATCGTCGTAATCTTCCTTCTTGAGCGGTGTCGCTACAGTAGCCATGTCCAAGTCGTCATGGTCCAGCAAATCCTGTGCCAAACGGTCAATCACATCTGGGTCAATCAGCGGTTCATCGCCCTGTACATTGACGATGATATCGTATTCCGGGAAGTGGGCTGCCACTTCGGCCAAGCGGTCGGTGCCGGTCGGATGGTCCACAGAGGTCATCACCACCCGTCCGCCAAAACGGTTCACTTCGTTTTCAATATCTGCATGGTCAGTGGCCACAATGACCGTATCCGGCACTTTCGCCAGAATGGCTCTTTCGTAAACACGCTGTACCAACGTTTTTCCTGCAATCATCCGCAACGGTTTTCCCGGCAACCGGGTCGACGCATATCGGGATGGAATAATACAAGCAACTTTCATAGTTGACCTCCTTATGAAATCAGTGTTTCCCTAGTGGCTGCTCATTAATTCACTTTATCGGAAATAATGAGGAATTAGAAATGAGAAATTAGGAATGAGAAATTAGGAATGATGGAAGGGGCGCACAATTCATAAGGCGCCCCAATACCCCTTTTACAGAAAATAAGGTAGCCCTTTGACCAATTATAAAGGTTAGCTTCGCAAGTTTCCCTATTGCATAACCTTTTTATAACCCTTTATAACCCTGTCTCTAAACAATTTCCTGCAATGAATAGCAGAAATAAAAGAATTCCGAAATAACCTTTTATATCTGGCAACTTTTTCTCACTATTGACAATAGCGGTTTCACACTCTCTACTATCTTCATCTCAATTTCCAGCACCGCAAAGGGAATATCCGATTGAGACAAGCTGGACAGGTTCATCATTTTAACTGCATCTTTTTCTGTCATCACAATCCACTCGGCCCCTTTGGCTTTCGCTTCGGAAATCCCATTTCTCACATCTTCTTCCGTATAGTGGTGATGGTCATCGAAGGCCATTTGCCCTACCATGCGAAGCCCTGCTGCTTTGGCAGTTTCCGCAAACGCGCCTGGATTACCAATACCTGAAACAAGAAGTGCTTTTTTCATGGAAGCCTCTTTTAGAGACCCTTCATGGATGGATTGTTTCCACTTGTCATAAAGAACCACTTTGGATGGTGCATGGCAGGATGTAAATATAGGAACTCTCGGTGCCAGATCCTGGAGTTTTTCTTTGATATCCATCACATCCACCGCATGGACCTGGTCGCTTTTGGTTAAAATAAAAAGTCCAGCCCGTTTCAGTGCAGTCAATGGTTCACGCAGCAATCCTCGCGGCAGCGCATGGTCATAACCAAAGGGATTGGTACAATCGATAAGGATGATATCCAAATCACGCTTCAGCTGCCAATACTGAAATCCATCATCCATGAGTAATACATCGGCGCCCAAATCGATGGCCTTCTGTGCCGATGTGATCCGGTCTTTGCCAACCAGAATCGGCACACCCGGAAGTTTCAAAGCCATCATGTACGGTTCATCGCCTGCCATGGCTTGGGAAACCAGGATTTTCTTCCCATCGGAGACAATGCCCCCTTCTTTTTCCAAACCACTTCGATAACCGCGGCTAATCACTGCTGGCTTTTTCCCCTGCTTTTGCAAGGTCTCTGCCAAAAGCAGAATACACGGCGTTTTCCCTGTGCCACCAGCGGTGATATTTCCTACACTGATGACCGGCACATCGACAGAAACGGCCCTTTCCAAAGCGGCTTTCCGTTTCTTTTCTACGCCGGACAAATAGACCTTTTCCAATTTTTCCAACCCACAAAGAGCCAATCGATCCAAACCACTAGGGGATGGATTTTTCATCAGCCCTGTCACATAGGATTCAAGACTCATGGCTTCCTCCCAGGTGTACGCCATACTCTGCAATCAAGTGCTCAAAGGCATCAATATTTCTTTCTGTAGCCCCTTGATTTTCATGGACCACTTCCAAAGCGGCTTCGCCCATTTTCTTCATTTCTTCTGGATGGTCTAGCAAATGAAGAACTGTCTTTTCAAAATCCGCTTCATTGGGTGTCATCTGACACACGCCGCGACTAGACAGAAGTTCAAAGATTTCCTGGAAATTGAACATGTAAGGTCCTACCAGAACCGGTTTTCCATGGGCTGCCGGTTCTAGAATGTTGTGTCCGCCTACTTTGACAAAACTGCCGCCAACGAAAACAATATCCGCCAAGCTGTACAAACGGCCCAGTTCACCAATGGTATCGAGGATCACAATCTGTGGACTCTTGCCGTCATCTTCTTCAGTTCCCATTTTGGAACGACGAAGCACGGTGTATCCCAAATGTTTAATCATAAATTTCACAGAAGGCGCTCTGGTAATTTCACGAACCGCCAGCAAAAGACGGGCATCGGGATATTTCTTCAATACTTTTCCGAAGGTTTTGACTACGATTTCTTCTTCTCCGCTATGGGTGGAACCGGCCACAATAATGGGGCCCTTGCCATCGAAACGGAATTCTTTTCGCAGTGCCTGTCGTTCTTCTTCCGACACTTCTGCATAAGTCTGGTCGTACTTGGTGTTCCCTGTAATGGTCACCCGCTTGGGATCCGCTCCCATGCCAATGATGCGTTCTCTATCGATCTTGGACTGCATGCAGAATTTACGAATCTGAAGCAGCATGCGAGTGGTGAATCGCTTAATCAGAGAATACCGTCTCATGGAACGGCTGCTGATACGGCCATTCATCATCATGACCGGAATTTTCTTTTTCCATGCCAAGCGCAGGAAATTGGGCCACAATTCGGTTTCGATAAGAATAATGGCTTTCGGATTTACAATATCTACAATGCGTTCCGTAATGACTGGCAAGTCAAAAGGGAAAAAGATATGTCCGTCCGCTTCTGGAATGATACGCTGGGCCATGCGATGTCCTGTAGCTGTAACCACAGACACCACCACCATTTCATTGGGATATTTTTTCTTCAATTCCCTCACAATCGGACTGGCCGCTACCACTTCTCCTACGGAAGCCGCATGCACCCAAATGGCATTATGGTAAGCAATCTGCTGCAGCGTCGGCGTCGGCATGATGCCCGCACTTTGCTTCAGGCGATCATAAAAGCCTTCTTCAAAAACAAGCCGATAAATCAAAATCGGAATCTGCAGTATCCAATACGCCACCAGGCATATGTTGTAAACCCAATACAATTTTTTCTCCTTTTTCCAAAATCAGAAAAAGTTAGGAGTGAGAAGTGAGAAGTGAGGAGTGGTGGTGGCCTGGCACAGTTCATAAAGCCAGGCTTTACTTATTATGATTTTTATCCAATATAATAAGTCATATATTTCGGCGCTTCCTAATTTGATGCGCCGCACCTTCACTCCTAACTCCTAACTCCTAATTCCTCACTATTCTTTATTTCCCTTGTGCATTCTTTGCAGACATGGTGTACAGTTCGTAATACAATCCACCTTTGTCCATCAGTTCTTCATGGGTGCCTCGTTCGGCAATGACGCCGTTGTTGAGTACCAGAATCTGGTCTGCATTTTTAATGGTAGACAAACGATGGGCAATGACGAAAGAGGTACGTCCCACCATGAGTTTATCCAGTGCATCCTGTACAATCTTTTCACTTTCTGTATCCAAAGCAGAAGTGGCTTCATCGAGAATCAAAATCTTCGGGTCTTTCAGAATGGCGCGAGCGATAGCGATACGCTGACGCTGTCCGCCGGAAAGAACCAGCCCGCGATCTCCCACCTTGGTTTCAATGCCATGGGGCAGCCCTTTGACAAATTTTTCTGCGTTGGCCGCACGAACCGCTGCCCACACTTCTTCATCGGTGGCATCCAGGCGCCCATACAACACGTTTTCTTTGATGGTGGTATTGAACAAGAGTGTATCCTGCGGTACCAAGCCGATATTGTCACGAAGCGAACCTACAGTCACATCGCGAATATCTACCCCATCGATATAAATGGCACCACCGGTGACATCATAGAAACGAGGCAGCAAGTTGGCAATGGTGGTTTTTCCTGCACCAGAAGGACCTACCACCGCAATGGTCTGTCCTGGTTCAGCCACAAAATTCAAATCCGTCAGCACTGGATTTTCTTTTTCATAGTAGAAAGCCACATGACGGGCTTCCACTTTGCCCTGGCTCACTACCAGTGGTTTGGCATCCTTTTTGTCCTGTACTTCCGGTTCTTCATCCAAAATAGCAAATACACGGTCAGCAGCGGCTAAAGATTTCTGTACGCTGCCGAAACTTTCTGCCAGTCTTCTGGTCGGATTGGCCAGGTTGATGGCATAAATCAGGAATGCAATCAATTCCCCGGTGGTCATGACGCCGTCGATAACGGAAACACCACCGTACCAAATGATGGCGCACACCGCAATGGCAGACAAGAATTCTACTAAAGGAGTCATCTGGCTCTGCTGGCGAATGGCACGAACAGTGGCATTGAAGCTGGATTTGTTAATTTCATTGAACCGTTTTTCCTCAAAATCTCCACGATTGAAACTTCTAACAATGCGGACTCCCTGAATGGTTTCCTGCAACATAGAAGTCACATCGGCCAATCGTTCCTGTACGTCTCGACCGCTAGAATGGAGTTTCCGACCAAAGAATTTAATGGTGTACGAAACCAGTGGTACAATGACCAAGCACAGAGCGGTCAATTTCCACTGCAAATAAATCATGGATACAAAAGAACCAATGAAAATGGCCCCTTCCTGCACCAGCTGAATGAAATTATCTACAATGGCCATTTGCAACGCGGAAATATCATTGGTGAGATTACTCATGATTTCCCCCGTGCGGCGACGGTCGTAGTAGGAAATAGACAATTTCTGCAGATGATGGTACAACACATTGCGCAGGTCCATAATAACCGCCTGGCCGATGTACCCCATCAAGTACCGATGTCCAAAGGTGGTAATGGCACGGATAAAGAAAGTCACCATAATGGCCACAATGATGAGGTACAGCATGGTCAAATCTTTGTCATCCAATACCTTATCGATCACATCCTTAATGATCCATGGAACCACCAGATTGGATACGGATACAAACAGCATGAAGACCACCGAAATGGCCAACAGCATCTTGTAAGGCTTCAAATAGGATAGAAGCCGAATGTAACTATTTAACTTACTTCTTTTCTTATTCAATATCATTTCTCCGTTAAAATGGGTAACTCGTGACTGGTCACAAAAATCATTTATTCTTCCCAGTCACTAGTCACCAGCTACCAGTCACTTTCCAGTCGCTGTTTCCATAATCAGCTCTGCCACACGCTTCACGGCACCGCCGCCACCTAAGGCTTTGCGCACCGCTTGAATCTTTTTCACATTTTCTTCTCTTCGCTTCGGATTGGTAATCCAGGGACCGACAATGCCGGCGATATTGTCAGCAGTCACTGCATCCTGCAACAGTTCCGGTGTCACTTCCCGGTCCAAAAGCAAATTGGGAAGCCCCGCATATTTCACATGGACCAGAAGTTTCGCCAGCATCCACGTCACCGGTGCCAAGCGATATACCAGCACCGTAGGAAGCTCCATCAAAGCCGTCTCTAATGTGGCTGTCCCCGACGATGCAATGCAGGCATCACAAATCTGCATCAAATCATATTGCTTGCCTTCGGTGATTTCGATAGAAAGTTTCGACGCCCCAATGATGGAAGATAAAAATTCCATAGGAATCGTAGACGCCCGGGGAATGAAAAACTGACAATCGGTCTTCTGCTGCAATTTTTCCGCTGCAGAAAGCATCACCGGAAGAAGTCCCTTGACTTCATTTTTACGACTGCCCGGCATGAGCAGAATCCGCTTTTTATTGGTATTTCCATGGAAATAAACCATGGCTTCATCAAACGACATAGAAGGCTTCACGGTGTCAGCCAACGGATGGCCTACAAAAGAAACATGCGCCCCTGCTTCTTCGTATGCTTTGGCTTCAAAAGGAAATATGGACGCCACGGTATTCACGTCCCGGACAATGTTCTTTGCCCGTCCTTTATTCCATGCCCAAATGGTGGGGGCAATATAGTACACCACAGGAATGCCCAATTTCTTGGCTACATGGGCCAGCTTCATATTGAAACCTGGATAATCCACGCAAACCAGCACATCAGGCTTTTCTTTGATCATCGCTTCTTTCAGGAACGTGCGGAGTTTGAAAAATAGAGGCAAATGCTTGATGACCTCTACCACGCCGATGATGCCTAGATTTTCAATATCATAAATGATACGGACACCGGCTTTGCGCATATCCTGTCCGCCCATACCAAAAATCTCTGCCTCCGGATAGAGCAGCTTGATTTCCGCCGCCACCGCACCGGCATGCATGTCCCCCGACGCTTCGCCAGCAGACATCATAATTTTTGTCATAGTTGTATTTCCTTATATACTTTGGAAATGCGTGACTGGTGACTCGTGGCTGGTGACTAAGATTTGCTCTTCCCAGTCACCAGTCACCAGTCTACCAGTCACCTACTTTCCCTCCACTGCTAAAATGACAATACCTTTTTTATTGGCTTCTTCTAGCACTTTGTCTTTTTCAGCAAATAACGTATGGTACGCTTCAATAGCGAGAACGGCACAATCACTTTCTTCCATGGAATGAAGGGTGGTCAGCCCTACGGCAGGCATATCGAAACGCGTATCCTGTCCCGGCTTAGCAGTTTTCACTACCACCGCACCGCCACAGGCCAACGCGCCACCACGACGAATGCATGCATCGGTTCCTTCAATGGCTTCCACTGCCATGACCGCCTGGTTCTTCACCACCACAGTCTGACCCAAATCAATGGCCCCAATAGCTTTGGCCGCTTCAAAACCAAAAGCCACATCGGCCAGCTGCTCTTTGGTGGGCTGCTTCTTGGTAAATACCTGAGGCCCCGGCATAAGAGGTTTCAAGTATTTCGTCTGATCCAGTACCGAAATCCCATCTTTCGCCAATTCATCCACAATAGCCAACGTAATCGTATCGTCTTTGAAATTCATCTTTCTCAGTTTATTCAAAAGTTTAATGGCTCTGAAATCAGGAAAAGTGTGAGATTTATACAACCATTCCTTGGTCACCTTCCCAATCATGGTGACTTCTTTCACATTCTCTTTCACCAATGTCTTGATGACCTTGTCCAATTTGAATGCGCTAATATCATAATAGGCATCTGCTATTTCAGAAAGTTTCGGATCGATACCAGGGGTGACAGCAATGCAAACCACCCGGTATCCCTGAGGCTTCACTGCTTCGATAAATTCCACAGGAAGCGTTCCGATGCCTGCTAACAAACCAATCGTTTCCATAATGACCTCCAACGTTCTCTGGAGAAAATGCATGACTGGTAGACTAGTGACTGGAAATATAAAATACAAATCCAGTCCACCAGTCACGAGTCACCAATTCATTTTCTACAGAGTTTCAATATGTCATAGTTCATTTTATTTTATCATTTTTCAGTCTTTTACGCATTAAGGAATTTGAATATTATCCATAAAATGAATCTTTCCGCGATATGTCTAACATTCTAATATATAAAAGGGTATGATTCTGCCACGTTCCATTTCTTAACATATACCTTTTACCGCTTATAACGAGGTTAAAAGGGGTATATAGTGGGGTATATCTTACCATAGTGAGTGGCCAATAATTCATGCACTTGATATTTACCGAATACCTTTGCACTATGGGGTTAAGGTTTACGTTCCGAGTCCATCATCCACAAATGATAGATCTTGAAAACGTCATTGGTTTAAGGTTTAAATGCTGAATACCAAACCCTAAACCTTAAACCTTAAACCATTGCGATAAATAAATTTCACAAAAGTGAATTAACAAGCATTCACTATATAATCATGCGGCGCTTTCCAATTTTGTGCTCCGCTACCTCGACTCCTAATTCCTAGAGCCTAGCTCCTAGTCACTAGTCACTAGTTTACCGCACAAAAAAAGGATTGCTTTCGCAATCCTTTTTTGAATGAATTAATTATCATGCGGAACCATGTCTTCTGCTTTCAGAGTACCTGCTTTGCGGCGTTCTGCATATTCAGCAGTCGCAGTGAAGAGTACGTCACTGGAGCTGTTCAGTGCAGTTTCGCTGGCATCTTCCAGAACGGAGATGATGAAGCCTACGCCTACAACCTGCATAGCGATGTTGCTATTGATACCGAAGGAAGCGCATGCTACTGGAATCAGAAGCAGGGAACCACCAGCTACACCGGAAGCACCGCAAGCGCCCACGGTGGAAACGATGCAGAGCAGAAGGGCCGTTGGGAAATCCACGTCAATGCCCAGGGTATTGGCAGCGGCTAAAGCCAGCACGGAAATGGTGATGGAAGCACCAGCCATGTTGATGGTAGCACCCAGCGGAATGGAAATAGTGAATGTATCTGGATTCAGTCCCAGACGTTTGCACAGGGACAGATTGACCGGAATGTTAGCAGCGGAGCTTCTGGTGAAGAACGCATAAACGCCACTTTCACGGATGGTGGTCCAAACCAGCGGGTATGGGTTCTTATGAACCTTGGCATACACAATGAGCGGATTCATGACCAGTGCCACCAGTACGTAGGAACCAATCAGGACACCCAGGAGCTGTACATAGCCCAGCAGTGCTTCTACGCCAGCGGTGCCAACGGAATCAGCCACCAGGCCCATAATGCCCAGAGGTGCAAAGTGGATGACCCAAGTCACTACCTGGGTGATGGTTTTTGCTACATCAGCCAGCCAGGTTTTGGTGGTGCCGGATCCATAATTTTTCAAAGCCAAACCAATAATGATAGCCCATGCCAGGATGCCAATGTAGTTACCATTCAAAAGAGCATTAACCGGGTTATCTACAATGGAAAGAATCAGGTTGTGCAGTACCTGTACGATACCACTTGGCGGTGCCAGTTTGGTATCAGCAGCCACCTGCAAATGCAAGGTGGTAGGGAACAGGAAAGACATGCAAACCCCAACCAGGGAAGCAAAGAAAGTACCAATGACATAAAGTTCAATAATTGGCTGCATTTTGCCGCCCTGACCATCTTTCTTCTGGGCCATAGCATTCATGACCAGGAAGAAAACCAGAATCGGTGCGACACCTTTCAGTGCTTTAACAAACAAATCCCCGAAAATCTTGACCACCGGAATCGCCGGTGGGAAGCAGACTGCAATCAAAATGCCGATCACCAAACCGACAGCAATCTGCTTAATCAATGCGACACTACTAAGTACGTGTCCAATTTTACTAAGCATACCTCTCCTCCTATACTGATATAACTTGGAATGTATGTCTCTTAGTATACAGTTTTCAAAGTCATGTTGCAAGAAAAAATTGTGGGTTTTTAAAGTGATAAAGGATGAAATAGTTCAAGTGACTGGTGACTCGTGACGTGGAATTGGGAATGGTAGGAAAAGGTTAGCCCTTCGGGCGGGGTATACTCTATGACTGCGATATGATAACAAAGAGAAAATACCGCTTATCACAAGGTTATAAAAGGTTATGCAAAAACGGTATTCCCATAACCTTTTGATAACCTGTTTAACCCCGTCACCACTCGTATGGCTTCATGTTAGAATTAGCAAGCAGTAGAATAATAACCTTTCTGCACGGTTTCATGTGAAACATGTGTCTAACTGATTTTATAAAATACGACATTGCGGCGCTTCCAAATTTTGTACACCGCCACTTTCACTCCTAACTCCTCACTCCTAATTCCTCACTCTTTACAAAAGCGCCCTTCGTATTCATCTGGATATCACAATGATACAAAATGAAATGATCTACATAATAGGCACATTCCTGAAAGATTTTAGCGGAAATAGATACGCCCAGTGGTGCGTTCCAAGTATAGGAAGCAAATGCGGTCATCAATGTCTTTGCCGTTTCTGACAGGTGTCCTTCTTCCATCGGCTCTTCCGCAGCAGGATCCAAACCGGCCCGGCGTAGAAGTTGCAACACAGCAATGAAAGCAGCAATCATTTTATTTCTTTTCTGGGCTGTCAATGCGGCGATTTCTAGTATTTGATAGGCTCTATAGTCACTCTGGTTTTCTGGAAATAAGTGCATCATCAGTTCAATCACATAGTACCACTGCTGCATTTCTTCATAGCTCATACCCATCATATCCAACAGAAGCCGTCCTTCGTACTGACGAATGACACCATACTCTGGAAATAAAATGGCAGAAAACCGAATTTGTGCCAATGACAACAACGCACCGGTCCCGCACTTCTGCATCACCGCCCGAGGAACCGTGAGCTGCATCAGTCCATTTTCTTTGGTAAATACAGAAAGGGACCGTCCCCCTTCCCGTCCCTGACTGGTTCGAAGAACAATCCCTTCTACAGTAATCAATCGTGAATGCATAATAAAAAGCTCCTCTTTATAATAGAGCGAAGTTAGGAGCGTGGTAACGGTGTGACATTCACAAAGCGCCCCAATCCCCATTCTATAGGTTATTATTCTGCTGCTTTCTGTGTGTCAAACACAATATATACCGCTACAGTCAAGGTTAAATAGGTTACGAAAAGGTTATGTGATGACCTTAATCGCATAACCTTTTATAACCTTGTATCATGCGGTATCTTTAATTTATTAGAAAAAGAACACGGCAAAATAATAATCTTTATATTCTGCGGCGCTTCCAAATCACATGCGCCGCCTCTTTCACTTCTCACTACTCACTTCTAACTTCTCACTGCACTTCTCCGCTTTCACTCGAACGATACGGAAGCCGGAGATGCGAATGACCGTGAAACGCCAACCGCCGAAGTCCACGTGGTCTCCCACTTTGGGCACCCGTTCCAG
Source organism: uncultured Dialister sp. (assembly GCA_934216155.1). Taxonomy (GTDB): domain Bacteria; phylum Bacillota; class Negativicutes; order Veillonellales; family Dialisteraceae; genus Dialister. Next base: position 6,568 of record CAKQBK010000015.1, on the reverse strand, counting down.
ATGGGCGAAAACGAAGCCACCGATGGTGGCGGTTTTATTTTCATCTTCCAGGTCGATATCAAGCCGATCAGATACATCTTCTAAGATGACAGTGCCGTCAAATTCATAGGTCCCATCTTTCTGGCGAAGGATTTCATAGGGCACATTGTCCGCCGCCTGCGGAATTTCTCCCATCAATTCTTCCACCAAATCTTCCAAAGTCACCATGCCCGAGGTGCCGCCGTATTCATCGACCACCACGGCCAAGTAAATGCGACGGTTCTTCATGAGCTGCAGCAGTGCCGGAGCAGGCATCACTTCCGGTACAGTCAGTATTTCCCGCATCATCCGTTTCATATTCAAATGACCGCTCAAAAGGCCTTCCAGGAAATCTTTCACGTGAATAAATCCCATGATTTGGTCTTTATCTTCTAAGCAAACCGGATAACAAGTGTGATGGGTTTTGGAAATGGTGCGACGCATAGAATCGATTTCTTCATCGAAATCCAGCACCACCATATCATTTCTAGGAATCATCACATCCCGCACCATCAGGTCAAAGAAGTCAAAGGAATTCTTAATCAGCGTATTTTCCAATGCATTGAGACGACCGCTTCGATGACTTTCTTCTACAATGCAACGGATTTCATCTTCTGTATAAGTGAAATTGACTTCATTGCGAAAAGGAATCTTCCAGAGCCGGAACAAGCGACGGGTCAGAAAAAGACCACTTTCCACAAATAACCGATACAAATGGCGATTCATATGAATCACCCAAGTATGGGATGCTAACATAGGCAGCGGTTCCACCAGCGCGTGGGCACCAGGAATCAAAATGGTTCCTACCCAATACCCTAGACCGATGATGACAAAAAGCAATACCTGCACGCCATAAATCACCCAATGCCATTCCTCTCCCAGGAAAGGCGACAGCAGCAGAGACACATGGGTACACATAGCCAAAATAGAAATTCCCAAAACGGCGCTGCACAGCACAAACGACACCTGGGTACCACCGATAATCTGGGAAGTTCGCCGGTAAAAGGGAGCCACCTTTTCTACCAAGGCCGGGTCCTGCTCATCATTGTCCTCGATATATTTCTTCCGCATCCGGGCAAAAGAAAAATTCACCATCGTATTGTTGTAATTCAGAAAGGACACCACCAGAATCACCAGCAGCCACAATCCGATCCATTCTATATGCGTAGAAATAAGAAAACACCCCCTATAAAGGCAATGAGGAATTAGGAATGAGAAATGAGGAATGGCAGAAGGGGCGCACAACTTATAAAGCGCCCCAATACCCCTTTATATAAATTATTATTCTGCGGCGCTTCCAAATAATAATGCGCCGCTACCACCATTCCTCATTCCTAATTCCTCATTCCTAATTGCATTACTTATGTTCTTTATATCCCAATTCTCGGAGGATATAGTCTTTATTCTTCCAGTCCTTGCTGACTTTGACCCACAGGTCCAAGAAAACCGGAGCACCGATGAGGTTCTGAATTTCTTCACGGGCTTCCTGTCCCGCTTCTTTCAGGACGCTGCCTTTCTTGCCGATGATAATTCGTTTCTGGGATTCCCGTTCTACATAAATGGTGCAGCGGATATAGACCTTGCCATTTTCTCTTTCATGGAATTCTTCGGTAAACACACCAATGGCATGAGGCACTTCTTCTCTGGTCCGGAGCAGCAATTTTTCACGGACGATTTCTTGCACAATATTTCTTTCTGGCTGATCTGTTACCATGTCATCAGGGAAATACTTCGGCCCCTGGGGCAGGTATTTCTCAATCATCTGCATCAAAGTGTCCAGATTTTCGCCCGTCTTAGAAGAAATAGGCACAATTTCCGCAAATTTGAAAATTTTGCTGTACTGCACCAGTTTCTTCAGCAGTTCTTCCTTGGAAATCAAATCGATTTTGGAAAGAGCCAAAATGACCGGAACTTTTCTATCTTTCAAAAGAGACAGGATATAGCGATCGCCAGCACCCAGAGGGTCATCGCAGGCACAAAGAAATACAATCATATCCACTTCGTCCAGAGCATCCATGGTGTTCTGACGAATCACTTCTCCCAACTTGCTCTGTGGCTTGTGCATCCCTGGGGTATCCAAGAATACCACCTGGGAATTCTTTCCATTCCACACCCCTGTGATTTTATTTCTTGTGGTCTGCGCATGGTGGGACACAATGGAAATCTTTTCTCCCAAAAGGGCATTCATCAAAGTAGATTTCCCCACATTGGGTCGACCAATAAGGGCCACAAAGCCGGAATGAAAATCGGTATTTGGTATCATATTGACTCCTTTATAATAATCATATGTAATAAGATAGAGAATAAGTTACAAGTGAGAAGTGAGAAATGAGAAATGGTGGTAGCAGCGCACAATTCATAAAGCGCTGCCAAATAATATAAACTACCCCCACTATCACAAAAAATGATACTGATTATTATATCAGTTAATCCCTATATAAAAAGAGAGTATGGGGCGCTTCTTACACTTTTGCGCCCCTTCCTTCATTTCTAACTTCTCACTTCTAACTTCTCACTGCTTTTCAAAACTGTGGGGCAGCAACTCCTCCAATCGGTACACCGTCCAATCTGAAAGCTTTTTCCCACAAATAATATATGGCACGTGAAATTCAGCTAACACTTGGCGACAAATCCCGCATGGAGTGGTGTAGGTGTCTTCACTGCCTACAACCGCTATGGCTTGGAAATTTAATTTTCCTGCCGCGATGGCACTACCAATGGCATTTTGCTCCGCACAGAATCCCGCCGGATAGGAAGCATTTTCCACATTGCAGCCCGTAAAAATAGATCCATCTTCCAACAATACCGCTGCTCCCACTGGATAATGGGAATAAGGGGAGTAGCTGTTTTTCTGTGCTTCAAAAGCAGCATGTAAAAGGCGCTGCACTTCCGTGTCTGGTAAAGAACAATCGGTAGTCATGAGGATCACCTCGTTTTTTCGTGACTGGTGACTAGTAGCTAGGGATTGGGAAATATACAATGATTTCTCCTGCCACAAAGGTTCTGAAGGTACTAAGGGTTCTAAAGGTTCCTCGAATGTGCCAAGTGACGCTAGATATATCATTATGTATCATTAATATCTATCCCCTTCCTTTGGAAGGGGATGGGACGTAAGCGTAGCGAAACGTCCCAGGGGATAGCCCCAACTAGCGGTACACCTCATGTGTCACCATTCCTATAGGCGTTCTCCCTAGCGGGTAATGCTGTTAAGTTAAGAATTTGCGTTAGTAGGTATGATTCCGCTAGTAGTAACAAGTTGCTCAAGTTTCTAAGGGTTCTCAGGTTGCTCAGGTTCTCCGAATGTGCCCATAGACGCTAGCGTCATTAGCTCATTCGAGAAACGTGAGAAACCTCAGTATCCTGAGAAACCTGAGCAACCTTTGCATCAGCAGAAATCATTGCATATCTCGCTTAACTTAACAGCATTGCCCCGGCGGGGGCGATAAAGTGCTGCTACCGCTAGAGGCACATTCGAAAAGCCCATATTTCCCAGTCACCAGCTACTAGTCACTAATAACCACTTCGCCTCGTTCAATTTCACCTTCGGTGACAATTCGTGTGAGGCCGCAAGCGGAAAGGATGTCTTCTTCGGCTTTGCGCATGGCTTTCTTTTCTTCCGGGTCATAGTGGTCGTAACCTAAGATATGCAGGAATCCGTGAACGGACAGATACGCCATTTCTCTTTCCTTGCTATGACCAAATTCTTTGGCTTGTGCAATGGCACGATCCAGATTGATGACAATGTCGCCCAGTGCTTTTTCTTCTTCCGGAATATCGTCTTCCCCTTCGTTCAGTGCAAAAGACAGTACGTCTGTAGGCGCATCCACATTGCGATAATCCCGGTTCAGTTCATGAATGGTATCGGCATCGCAAATGAGCACGCTGATTTCTGCATCTTCTGGTACCTGCTGCAACTCGGCTCCTTTATTCAGCACCATATAAATCAATTTTTCTAAATCTTCATTGTAGAATTTCATATCACTGTAGTTAATAGTAATTTCCATGTTACACCTCCATAAATAGTGCATATTTCTTTATTTTAACATTACTATTTAAGTTTCTTTATTCATAAGTGAGGAGTTAGGAATTAGGAGTGAGGAGTGGTGGTAGCGGCGCACAATTTGTAAAGCGCCGCAAAATTTTTACTATAAAAATAGGGTATTGGGGTGCTTTCAAATTTTTTGCACCCCTTCCACCATTTCTCACTTTTAACTTCTCATTTCTCACTGCCTTTTAGCGTCTTCTTCATAGGCATGAATAATGGCCGCTACTAAATCATGACGGACCACGTCGTCTTCGCTGAAATGGACCTGTCCGATGCCTTTGACCTGTTTCAATACTCTTTGGGCATCAATGAGGCCACTTTTCACATTGGCAGGCAAATCGATTTGTGTCACGTCGCCGTTGATGACCATTTTGGAACGGAATCCCAAGCGGGTCAGGAACATTTTGATCTGCTCCACGGTGGTATTTTGAGCTTCATCAAGGATGATGAAAGATTTTTCCAACGTACGGCCGCGCATGTAGGCCAAGGGAGCCACTTCAATTTGTCCTTTCTGCTGGAGACGAATAAATTCTTCCGGGCCAAACATATCTTGCAGCCCGTCAAAAAGAGGACGCAAGTAGGGATTGACCTTTTCCTGCATATCCCCTGGAAGGAAACCCAGTTTTTCCCCTGCTTCCACCGCCGGACGAACCAGAATGATTCGCTGCACGTCATGGTTGCGAAGTGCAAAGGCCGCCAAAGCCACCGCCAAGTACGTTTTCCCAGTCCCCGCCGGTCCGACGCCAAACGTAATAGAATTTTTGCGAATGGTGTCGATATAGAGTTTTTGTCCCAACGTCCTTGGACGGATGGGAGCTCCATTTTTGGTGAAATTGATGATGTCCGCTTCCATTTCTTCCAAGATATGTTCTTTCCCTGCATCAAGAAGCTTCATCACCAGCCGCACTTGCCGCTCCGACAGGCGAATCCGATCTTTCACCATCTTCCGAAGCCGTTCAATCACCCGCCGGCTCTGGTCCACCGCATCCTCTTCCCCAGCCATGCGAATCATATTTCCTCGACCGGAAATATCCGCACCGTACCGGGCGGCGATGAGTTTCAAATATTGGCTATCTCGTTCAAAAAGATGAGCCGCCTCGGTCATATCACCGATTACAATTTGTTCTATTTTTTCAGCCATAATACTCCTATTATAGTTAGGAATGAGGAGTGAGGAGTGGTGGTAGCGGCGCACAACTTATAAAGCGCCGCCTTTTTATTATTAAATAACAGTGGTTAAAAAACTTCTGCTCCTTAACGACTTGCCCTCTTCTCACTTTACTTAAGGAAACATCTTACATACTTAATTTGCGACGCTATATAAACTGTGCGTCGCCACCTGCACTCCTAACTCCTCACTCCTAACTCCTCACTAATTTTTGGACTGCTTTCCCATTCATATAATCACACGAGCACCCTTGGGAAATATGCCGTTCTTCCATGAGAGCGTCAATGCGTTTCTTCACTTCCCACCAGGGAGAGCCTCCATTGACGGAGAGCGTATTTCCGCCGGACGCCCGGCCGACGATGCGCTGGATCACAATATCCTTTCGCAGGTACGACAAGAAGAGAATCACTCGCTCCATGTATTCTTCCATGGAAGACAAAGTCACTTCGCCCCGCTGGTACATGTCTGCCAGAGCCGTGCCTTTGACGATATATAAAGAGTGAAGTTTCACTTCTGTCACAGGCAGGACGGAAATGAGTTTCGCCGCTTCAATCACATCGATGCGATCATCCCAGGGAAGGTCTGCAATCACGTGGGTACACTGCCCAAACCCATAGCGTCCGATGCGAAGGGACGCATCGATGTATTCCGCCACGGTGTGGCAACGTCCCAATTTCAACAGCGTATGGGCATTGGAACTTTGAAGTCCCAACTCAATGGTCACATCCTTCCCATATGCCTGTGAAACCTCTTTGAGGATATCCAAGTACCGTTCATGGATGCAATCAGGCCGAGTTGACACGTCGACCCCCACCACATCGGGATGGGCCATGGCCTCTTCCATCCAAACCTGGAAATCCTCCGGCTTGGCGTAGGTATTGGTGTAATTCAAGAAATAAGCAATAAACTTTTTCGCCTTATACTTCGGTCCCACATGGGCAATGCTGCGATTGAGCTGCTGGGTGATCCCCATGCCCACCGCTTTCGTTTCATAATCCGCTCCAATGGAGCCGCAGAAAATGCAAGGAAAAGAAGATAGGGACCCATCCCGGTTTGGACAAGTCACAGGCAGGGAAATAGGGATCTTGTACACCTTTTCTCCATATTTCCCTTTTAAATAATCTGAATAGTTGCGATAATGTTCCATAGTTTATTTAGCACAATTAGCAAGAATAATTTTATTCTCCCTAGCAAAATAGGGATTAGGGACTAGTAGCTAGGGATTAGGAAATATCATTCTAATCCCTAATCCCCAATCCCTGATAGTGTCAAGTATTTTGTGTAAACGGTACTCCTTGTCTTATTCGTACCGTTGATTATTAAAAATAAATGAATGG
>CAKQBK010000014.1 GCA_934216155.1 uncultured Dialister sp. | reverse complement strand
CTGAGCAACCTGAGAAACTTTGTCACAAAAGGAATCACCACATATTTCGCTTAACTTAACAGCATTGCCCTGCCCCCCTTTCAGAGAAAGAGGGTAGCCGCTAGTGCAAATACCGCTACAGAACCCTAGTCACCAGTCACTGCTTTTCCGGTACCATCATAAACACCAGGGGCATGCAAGCGGCTCCTGGGGGCATCATACGGATATAAAGATCCTTTCCTGCATCCCATGTGCCTGCTTCTTGCCAGGTATCAAAATCACCACCGAATCGTTTGAGACGATTGACGTCGGTTCTATAGACTCGCATCAGTTTCGGGTTCTGTCCCACTTCTAAGCTGCCAAAGTAGTAGCCGCCCAAACCATTCATATAGAGTTTATATTTCCCGCTCCCTTTGGAATGAAAGATAATATGGTACGCAATCCCGTAATCTCCTGTATTTTCGCGTTCTACGTGACTGATTTCATCTGGTCCTTTTTGGAAAGACAAGGAAGAGTCATCGCCGCCCAGTTTGAGCATGGCCGCTCCTTTGGCAAAATCCCACTTGTTTTTATTTTCCATATATACATCACTGGCAAAGGTGCCTCGCATTTCATGGCTATCGGGTGGAAGCATCATGGCCTGGTCTAGTGAATGTTGCAAAGCATCTCCATTGTCGTGGGGCAATATAGCCACCCCAAAGGAAACTGGTTTCTTTGTTTCCACTTCTACAATACCACTCACCAGATCCTCTTCTTGGATTCCCATTTCATCATCGTCCCAGATGACCGTTCTTTTATTGGCTCCTAAGGTGACTTTCTGTACGTCCTGCTTAGGCTCCATAATTTCCCGATAGGACAGGGTGCTGCCAGTGGGGTAGTAATCACTGCTGGCATCGCCCTTGATAGCCCGTGTGACGGAAATATCCTGTTTCTTGTCGCTCTTGGCATAGACTAAGACCCGAGCCGGACTACCTATCTCATTGACATGATAATAATAGATGCGTCCTTTTCCTTGTTTGACCGTTCCTTCATAGAGGACTCCAGGTTCTTGTGCGTATTCTGGACAATCGGAAAAAATCAGTGTCCCTTCCTTTTTGGTCGTGTCCAGCTGCACCTGGGTGTAGTTTTCTTCCCAAGGAGAATAAGCGGATGTTACATTGGCAACGGTGCAAAAACAAAAAGCTGCCAGGCAGCTTCGGAGTAATTTCGTATATTTCATTGTATCTCTTCTTTCTAATATATAGTGACAGGTTGCTCAAGTTTCTAAGGTTTCTTAGGTCGCTCAGGTTCTCCGAATGTGCCAATAAACGCTAGCGTCATTAGCTCATTTGAGAAACGTGAGAAGCCTAAGTAACCTGAGAAGCCTGCGTAACCTTTGCATCAGCAGAAATCATCGCATATCTCGCTTAACTTAACAGCATTGCCGACAGGGGAGCCAAGATGCTAGTGCCAGTCACCAGTCATCAGTCACCAGTCACCACCATTATACTTCCATTTCAGCTACCATGGCTTCGATTTTTTTGAATCGGTGGGCCAGACCGGATTTGGTGATACCGCAAATTTGTGCCAGTTCGGATAAGCTGGCATTGGGGTTATTCATGCGGACTTCGCAGGCCTCTCGAATTTTAGGAGACAGCGATGACAGGGTTTGTCGTGCCAGGAGCTGTTCTACCAGGTGGGTTTGCCGCACCGCTGCATCTACGGTTTTCTGCAAATTAGCAGTTTCACAATTGACTTGCCGATTGACCCGATTTCGCATATCTTTCACCACCCGCACGCTTTCAAAGTCCATATAGCTCTGGGTAGCGCCTACAATTTGAAGAAATCCCGATACGTCATCGCCATCTTTGATATACACGATGTAATCATTTTTACGATCTGTCATGCGGGCTTTCATTTTGAAGCTTTTCATGGTTTTCACCAATTCTTCCGCAAAATGGGAAGACTGGGTCACCATTTCCAGATGGTAGTCACTTTGGGGACGACTGACGGAACCGCCACCGAGGAATGCGCCGGCCAGGTAAGCTCGCCGTTCTTCTGGTGTCTTCATCCGTTCCATGTCATCCACGCCCGCCAAAGGAGAAAGGCCCATGGTATTCAAAAAATCAAGCCCTTCTTTGGACGGCTGGACCATCAGGGTATATACATTTTTCTTTCTGAGCCGCCGTCCCTGCCTAACCATGGTAGAAGGAAGAAATCCGAAATCTTTTTTCAGATACACCAGCACTCTTCTGGCTACAGCACTATTTCCTGTAGAAAATTCCAATCCCCAACTGCCATGGGTGCCTGTAATAAAGGAACCGCTCATCCGAAGAAGCGCCAGCAGTTCCGCCCCGCGGCTTTCTTTGGTTTCTCTAGGAATGCGGGCCAATTCATTTTTTACCTGCTCTGTAAAAGACATCAGTGACTCCTTTTCAAATATTCTTCCATGGCTTCCGGAGGGATATTGGCTTGAAGCAAATTGCGAATCTGCTGAATTTCATCAGCCAGTACCTGGGTATCCTGCACGGCCCCACGGGACGTCCCCAATAGGTCCGCTTCAATCAAGGTAGCTCCCAAGGATTGTACTTTTTTCTTGTCAATTGTTACGGGAAACGCGCCGACTTGTTCATATTTCTTTAAAACATCCTGGTTGGGCATGGCTTGGTTCGCCAAAACGAAATCAATGACCCCGCCGCCAATGTGATCAATCAAGGCTTTCAAATGGTCCCCCACGGTATAGCCCGTGGTTTCCCCCGGTTGAGTCATAACATTACAAATATACATCACCGGTGCATCACTGGCACGAATGGCCTGTAAAATTTCCGGCACCAGCAAATTTGGAAGTACGCTGGTGTACAGGCTGCCAGGGCCTAGGGTAATCAAATCGGCTTTGCGGATGGCTTCCAAAGCGTCACCCACGGCCATAGGATTTTTCGGAATGGTAGACATATGGACAATCCGTACTTCTCTTCCAATTTTCTTTGGATAGTTAGAAATTTCCGATTCGCCTTCCACCACTTGTCCATCGGACATTTTAGCTTTCAGGCGCACTTTTTCTGCCGTAGCAGGCACCACTTGCCCACGGATATTCAAAACCTTACTGGCCGCTTCCAATGCATTCTGGGCATTGCCAAATTCTTTAATCAACGCTGCCAGAAATAGATTTCCCAAGCTATGACCAGACAGTTCCCCTTTCCCATCAAAGCGATACTGGAAGAGCTGTTCCAATAGAGATTCTTTATCTGCCAGTGCCACCAGGCAGTTCCTGAGGTCCCCCGGGGCAATGATTCCCATTTCCTCCCGAAGCCGTCCAGAAGAGCCTCCATCATCGGCTACGGTCACGATGGCAGTGATATTGGATGTTTTCTTTTTCAATCCACGCAGCAACATGGAAAGGCCATGGCCGCCGCCAATGGAAACCACCCGCATCCCGCGGGACAGTTCCATTTTGGAAATCAGACTTTTAGAAACTTCTTTCTGGTCCGGCGCAATGAGTTCAAAGAATCGTTTCACCAAACGTCGCACGCCAATTCCCATCATCCAAATCCCAAGGATAATCATCAACGTGCCAGACACAGCCAAAAAGGTATAGCTATAGCTTCCGGTCATCTGAAAAGCCAGACGGAGCATTTCTTCTTCCAAAACGCCCAGTATCTGGTAGTTCATAATCAGCGTCGCCCCAAAGACCAGGAGAATCAAGCCTATGGAAAATAGAAGCATCCACCGCTTGATGGCCAATCCTGGATAGAGCCATTGCAAAAGATGTTTCATGGCTAATCCCCCGCGATATCATTCACATCGTGTTCCACAGGATTTCTGTGCAAATCTCGATGTTCCACATTGACATGACCGTATTTATCTTTCAGATGCTTTCCTAACTTTTCTGTCACAAAGACGGAACGATGCATCCCGCCGGTGCACCCAATGGCGATGGTGAACTGGGTCTTTCCCACCGCTTTGAACTGTTCCACATTGAAATCCATAAAATCATAGAGCTTTTTCAGAAAATTCTGTGTCACTGGAGACCGGCTGATATAGTCCGCCACTTCCTGCACCCGGCCAGTCCAGTGCTTGTATTTCGCCACGTAAAACGGATTGGGTAGGAAACGAACATCGATGACCATATCCGCATCGATGGGGATTCCATATTTAAAACCAAAGGAAAAGACCGTGATCTGCATGCCTTTGTCATCCAGCTTACCGCCAAAGCGGTTATCCATGTACCCTTTCAAGTCAGACGGCTTCATGGACGTGGTATCAATAATCAAATCTGCCTGGGCACGGACGCCAGCCAAAATTTTGCGTTCCTGGGAAATACCTTCCTGGATACGCATATTCTTTGCCAGTGGATGCTGCCGCCGTGTTTCCATATATCGACGCACCAGCGCTTCATCGGATGCTTCCAGAAATACCACTTCGTGCGGAATGCCCCGCTTTTTCAATTCATCTAAGGCTTGCGGAAGGGCATCGAAGAAAGAACCACCGCGAATATCGGTCACCACGGCCACATGTCGTGTATTGGATGTACTTTTCCAGCACAGGTCAGCAAAACGGACAATCAAAACTGGCGGCAGATTGTCCACGCAGTAGTAGCCCATATCCTCCAACTTCTGCATGAAATTGGTCTTACCGGCACCACTCATGCCGGTGATGATCACAAAACGAAATGTATTATTATCCATCTCTAACCTTCTTTCCGTCTACCCTATATAGCTATTTAATTCCTTTTCTTATCAATTTTAGTGAGGAGTTAGGAATGAGGAGTGGTGGAAGGGGCGCACAATATTTAGAAGCGCCCCAATACCCCTTTTTTATATTGGTATTAAGTAGATTTGTACCTAAGGAAACACTGATTGACTCGTTATTTGAAATCAGCATTTTCCTAGGCCACTCCTAGTTTTCTCTTTTCCTTATAAAATTGCGGCGCTTTATAAGTTGTGCGCCGCCACCACCACTCCTCATTCCTAACTTCTCACTGAAATCGTTATGTTACGCTTCCCTATTAAGCACGTATGTTGAAACCGCTTTTGCTACTCCATCTTCGTTGTTAGATGCCGTTTCATGGGCAGCGGCTTCTTTAGCGCTGGCGGTGGCATTGGCTACGGCAAATCCCCAAGGGGTCATAGAGAGCATGGACACATCGTTATTTCCATTGCCAAAGGTCATGATTTCATCGGCCTGGATGCCCCATTCTTCTGCCAAAGACAACACCGCTTTTCCTTTCGAACATTCTTTATTATTCATTTCAAAGAAAAATGGCTTGGACTTCACTTGATTCACCAGGGAACCATAGGTCTCTTTCAGTACACTTTCGATGTGTTTCATTTTTTCCATATCATATTCGCAAACCAGAATCTTGGTAGGGCCTTTTTCTGGATGATAAAAAGCATCCCCGATAGCCTCGGCGGTGACACCGCACTGTTTTTCATAATTTCTGGTCCAGTCGTTCTTGGTATCTACATAGAGAGTATCATCGATGTAGGTCTGGGCATACCAGCCATGGTCCTTGATGGTCTGCAAAATCTGCCATGCCGTTTCCTTCTCAATCCGCACATTGCGAATCAGTTGTCCACTTTCGCAAAGGCCAGTGAGCGATCCGGTATAACAAATCATAGGCACATCGCCTAAACCAATAGCCTTCCCCCACGGACGGGCCGCTTGAAACATACGGCCCGTAGCGATGACGATTTTCACGCCCTGTTTCATGGCCTGCTGCAGCGTCTCTTTGGTGTAATCAGAAATAGAAATATCATCTCGAAGTAAAGTATCATCCAAATCAATGGCAATCATTTTGATAGAAGACATAGGTATGTGCTCCTTTCAGTGTTCTAAAAATAGTGCGTAATGCGTAGTGCGAAGTGCGTAATGGTGGTAGCGACGCACAACTTATATAGCGCCGCATCTTTTTATTTTATTATAACATATGAGAGAAACACCCGAGGACGTGGGTATGCTCAATAATCTCTTTTTCGTCACTTTTCATTTATATGGATTTTCAAAGGGGTATTATTCTGCTTATTTGTCTTATAGCATCTGTCCTGTATACCGCTTTATAAAGGGTTATTTATTCTACCAACTTTGATTGTTTCACCAAGCAAAACACCGCTAGTAACAAGGTTATAAAAGGTTATACCATACTCGATGAATAACCCTTTATAACCTTGCCTCTAGCGGTGTTTGACTTTTTGGAAATAAACGAAAATGGATAAAAGTTATTTTTCTTGTGTCACTTGTCACGCAATCCGATGGATAAAAGGTTATTATTTTGCTACTCCCGATTGCGTCACAATGAAAAATACCGCTAGCCACAAGGTTATAAAAGGTTACGCATCGAGTATGGCTTAACCTTTTTATAACCTTAATACTAGCGGTATCTCAAATTGTTACACAATCCAAATTAGTAGAATAATAACCTTTACCAATCGGTTCACAAAACAGGCGACTCAACCGGAAACACAAAAAGATAACCTTTATTCCTATCCGTTACCATTGCAATGACGCAGGCATATTATTTTGTATTTACCTCCGTAAACTGCCCATTTTCTACTTTCAGGAGAACTAGGTCCACTACGGGGTCACGTTTCGCATCGAATGTGAGGTCACCGCATACACCGTGGAAGTCTTTGATTTCTGCCATGGCATCTCTGATTTTCTTATGGTCTGTGGTGGTGCCTGCTTTCTTCATGGCTTCCATGGCAATATAAACGCCGTCATAGGCACCAGCGGAGAACTGGTCTGGTGCATGACCGTATTTCTTGGTGAAATTTTCTACGAAAGCTTTGGTGCGTTCGCTATTTTTATGTTCCGACCACATAGCGGACGCATATACATTGTCTGCTGCCGCACCGGCCTGTTCCATCAAGCGAGGGGAAACGAAACCATTATCCCCCAGGACCGGCTGGTTCATACCCATTTCTCTCATTTTACGGAGAATCAGGGCCCCTTCCTGGTAATACCCAGCAATAACAACGCAATCGGGTTTCAGGTCGTGAATCTTGGTAACCTGGGCAGCGAAATCATGGTCACCATCGGCAAACGTTTCTGTAGCCAGGATATCTACGCCTTCTTCCTTCAGGGTTCGTTCAAATACTTTGTAAGCCGATACCTGGTGTTCATTGTTATTAGAATACAAGATGACACAATTTTTATACCCCAAGAGCTTGTGGGTTTTCTTGACCGTTTGGGGGATATTGGCCGATTCTGGGCTGGCATTTCGGAAAATATAATCGCCAATATCGGTGATTCCTTCGGCGGTAACAGCAGTTCCCAAGGTAGGCATCTGGGCTTTCTGAAGAATCGGGCCAGCTGCTTTCATTTCCCCGGACAAAGTCGGTCCGATGACAAGGGATGATTTGTTATTGATCAGCTTCTGTGCCGCACTGATGGCCTGCTGGGTGGCCCCTTTGGTATCAATGGTTTCCAGGTCAATTTTGAAATCCCCTTTGGCGTTGATTTCTTCTACAGCCAGCATAGTACCTTCCTGCTGTCCCAAACCATACGCCGCTGCCCCGCCGGAGAGAGCCGCAATGAAACCAATCTTCGCTGCCCCCGGTGCGCCGGAAGATACGGAAGATGCAGACTTCCCGCCGCATCCTGCCATGCCGAATGCCATAGAACCAATAAGTGCTGCCATGCCGATTGTTTTGATCATTTTTCTTGTATTCATAATTTGCCTCCTGAAGGTACGAGGCGGATATTCTTACAGGTTGCTCAGGGTGCTTAGGTTGCTCAAGTTTCTCAGGTTCCTGCTATCGTTAGTTTTCATTTGCAGATTTTCCTAATCCCTAGCTACTAATCCCTAAGATCGTATCCGCCGTTTGTTTTGTATGTCTATATGCCGATTGTTTACTTTTAAAGAAAATTGTCCCACCTCAGGGACTCGATGACCGATTAGATAATGGATATGGGTAAGCATTGTTGTTCTCCTTTTGAATCAATGAGTAATGAGCAATTAGAAATGAGTAATTGTGGTAGCGGTGCAGAATTCATATAGCACCGCTACATTTTAATAAATATGGGGGCGCTATTACATTTGATGCGCCCTTCCCCAATTACTCATTACTCTTTACTCATTGCTCATTATGAAATAAAAAACGCCTCCGCACCGAAAAAGATCGGTGCAGAGGCGCGTTGCGCGGTACCACTCTGGTTTATCACTTCTATGCTAAAGGTTATGATAGGTTACTCAAAATTCTAAAATTACTCAGGTTTATTTTTGAGATGATACTCACAGCGTCATTCTGCACAGGCAAGAAGCCTGAGAAACTTGAGCTACCTAAGTAACTTGAGTGACCTGTATCAGGCAATAAAAAAAGCCCATGACCGAACCATCGGACAAGGGCGCCTTGGCGCTGTACCACCCTGCATTTATAACTTTTAGCATTTCATCTCTATAACGGGGAGCTCCGCCGGACCTACTTGGTTCAACCCGGTGCTGTCAGGTGACACGTTTCATCCTCCGTACCGACTTTCACCATACGCCGGCTCTCTATGACATTGGTCTGAAACTTAATCCTGAGTCATCGCTTGTTTTGAAGTTGAACGTAGTATACAGGATAGAACCTGTTCCCGTCAAGAATTTTTTCTTTGTATTCCTGTTTGGCATAGGGTGTAGCTGGTTGTATCACATTTGGTTATGGTCGGTGACTGGGGACTAGTGACTGGTGACTCGTGACTCGTGACTGGGAAAAGGGGATTAGGGAAAATGTATAAGATCCCCTTCCTTTGGAAGGGGACAGGACGCGAGTGGAACGAGCAGTCCCAGGGGATAGTCTGCACTATCGAAATAATTCACCTGTGACACATACCATTAAGGCGTTCTGCAACGGCGGCTAAACAAACAACTCTTCTTCATCGGCCTATCCCCAGGCCCCTCAGCTCGCCTGCTCCTTCCTGAGGAAAGAACTCATTTGTCCATAATCTTGCTTTCACACAAACACCAAGTACTTATTTTCTGAACACAAATAAATGCTCGTGGGCAATGAGTAAGAAATTATATTTTACGCTGTTAGTTTTCCAAAAACCGGTAGCACGGCAGTTGTGTTGTGTTTTGACAATCAGTTCTTTCAAAGTAAATCCTGCATTCAGGAAAATTTGCATCACTTCAAAACTCAAAGGAATCATGCAACCTTTCTTCCGGGTATCCCCCATCAGAATGGCGCAGAATTTTCCTTTTTTCAGTACCCGATAACTTTCACTAGCTACTTTTTCCATTTCTTTCAAAAATGCATCGTGACCACAATGAGATAAATCAGACTCTATGTCTTCACTATAGCGAATGATATCTGCATAAGGCGGATGGGTGCAAACGAAATCCATATATTCATCGGGGATGAAAGACAAATCCCTAGCATCCCCTTCCCGAATTTTAACAAGGCCCCCATCTTCCCAAGGAAAATCACATTTTTCTTGGCATCGTTCCAATGCCTTGGGATTGACATCCACACCAAGAATATTTCTCCCTAACAGTTTGGCTTCTACCAAAGTGGTACCCCCACCAGCGAACTGATCTAGGACCCAATCGCCTTTTGCAGAATACCGGAGCAACAGATTGCGCGGAATATAAGGAGACCAGTTCCCTCGATACTTAGCATCATGGGTGGCCCATTTACCGCGGTCCGGAAAATCCCACACCGTATTCATTTCCAATTCAAAATTTTCAGGCTCCCATTGGATTTTCTTCATACGTAGCTCCCGTGATTTTTTCAATGATTCCATCTTCTAAATCCTGGATATTATACATAGTCTCCAAGGTATCAAAAGTTACTCGCAAATTTTTTCTGGATTTTTTCCAGCCTTTTCCATCAGTAAACCAGATAAATGTTACATTAGGAATCCCCTCTACCTCTTGTGCCATCAGTTTATAGTCTCCTGCTATTGCATCCAATTTGGAACCACTGCTAGCGTAGAAATTGGTCTCAATCACATAAAGCATAGTATCAGTCTTGATAACGTAATCAAATCGCTTTTCTTTTTTCCCTTTGTTAGAAATAGCCGATAAATTAATTCCCCACTTTTTATAAATTTCATGGATATACATTTCTTTGAAATAGGTCTTTTCCTTTTCAAAGCCAGCTTTTTGTATAAATTTCTCCACCAAGTTCTCCATCAAATGACCGCCCCGATTTTTCCGTCCATTGGAATCCAGGCCGGTTTCCACGCCAGTCACATAATCCATCAGATTGCGAATATGATGCCCTGCCATCAATTCAAAGAGGCCTGTTTTTCGCATGAACATTTTATATTGTTCCAGACTATATTTTTGTTTCTTAAAGTTGTAAAGATAAGCCCCTTCTTCATCCATAGCGTAGATTTCACTATTTCGTACAGCTAAAAGAATAGGAATGCACTTCAGTACTTCTGGATAACGAAAAGCGATATCTTCAAATTCTTTTTCAATATGTGGTGATCCAATGAGAGCATTCAAAATATTCAGCTCCACTTTAATGTCTGCCACATTTTTATAAACCTTATGGAAATCCGTATAGTACTCATAACTGGCAATGCTATCCCGAAAAGTGGATAACCATGTTTCAAAATCTCTTTTCATCCCCTACACCTCCACTCCAGAAAGAATCAGCACCTCATTGATTTTTCCTCGCTTCGAAGCCTGGCTATTGATACTCCTAGAGGCTTGAACCGTCAGGATGGTGTAGTCTTTGTATAATTCTCGAATGGCTTCGCAGTCGGAATTGGATTCGATAAAGGAAATTCCCTTTTCTCTGAGCTTGTTGCATTCGTTGCGAAGGCGCACTTGCTCTTCATAGGAAAAACCTTTCTCGGTATAGCTGGTAAAGGAAGAAGAAACAGACAGTGGCATGTAGGGCGGATCCAGGTATACGAAATCACCGCGCTGGGCCTTTGTAAGAATGGCTGCATAATCCTGGTTGTAGATGTCCACTCGATTCTCTTGGAAATACTTTGCCAGTGCTCGAAGAGATTCTGCATTGACGATATTGGGATGTTTGTATTTTCCAAATGGCACGTTAAATTGGCCCTTGGCGTTGACACGGAAAAGGCCGTTATAGCAAGTTTTATTCAGATACAAAAATCGAGCCGCTCTGGCAACAGGAGAAAGACTTTGGAAATTGGCTTCCCTGTCCCAACTGCGAAGGGTATAGAAATACTCCTGGCTATGATTCGCTTCATGGGATTGCAAGGTTTCAATCAATGATTCCACGTCAGATTGAATGACTTGGTATACATTGATTAGTTCCTGGTTGTAATCATTGATGATAGCCTTTTCAGGCAGCAGCGCCAATAAGAGCGCTCCCCCCCCCGATAAAAGGTTCGATATATGTGGCAATGTGCTGTTTTTCCACATAAGGCAAGATAGCAGACAACAACTGCCGCTTGCCACCGACCCATTTCACCACCGGGGAAATAGAGGGTTGATTCATGGTGGTCTCCTTTTTTATAAAAATAGGAATTTAGTGACTAGTGACTAGGAAAACATCTAAGATCTCCTTTCTGAGGAAGAGGCTCATTTATACAGTAGTATACGTGGTTACCTTAGATCGAAATTATTCTATTCATTGTACTATGAAGTGTTACCAAATACAATGATCGCTTGGAGGATGAAAATAGGGAGTTGTGACAAAGGTTGCTAGTTGTTGGTTGTTGGTTTACATGCCGAGTTCTTTTTATGACAACTTGCCACGATGAAAATGTCATTGGTTTAGGGTTTAAGGTTTGCCGGTTAACCCCCAAACCTTAAACCAATGTCACTACGTATTTGTGCAGATTGTATCGAAAGAACTCGGAGCATAAACCAACAACCAATAACAAAAGTAAAATGATAAAATTCTAATGTTTAAAATGTTCGTTTTTTCAGGAAAATTTTTGATTATATAGATAGAGGGGTAAGTGAGTAGTTAGCAGTTGGCAGTTAGCAGTTGATTGCAATAACCGTAAGCCACTTACTATACACCACGAGCAAAAGCTTAATGAAACTCTAACCTGTATAGGTTGTTTTTTCGGGGTCCTATTTCGTTTATATAGATAGAGGGATAAAAAGTAGCTGGCAGTTAACTGTTAGCAGTTGACAGAAAATGACGGAAAGCTGCCGACTGTAAGCAGCAAACGGCTAACCGCTATCTGCAAGCCTCGAACAAAGCTTAATGAATTTCTAACAGTGAAATGTTCGTTTTTTCCCTCATTTTTCCGTTTTTATATATAGAGGGGTAATGAAGTCCGAGCTCGAAAGAGCGGTCTCGGAATCCATTAAAGCTGGATCATGTGCACACATCTTTAAAGAGATCTGGTAGATGGAGAAAGAAATCATCTCTTTTATAGACTTCATCCTCTCGAACTGACGTCAGTGCAGGATATGGTGTGAGAATCATATCCGACTATTCTCACAAACCGACAAATGATAAGCGATGAATGACCTCCCGGTCACCAGTCACGAGTCACAAGTCACCAAAAACAAAAAGCATAGTATCTTCCAATCCACGGCATAACAGGACTTCCGTACCGCATCCGTGCTAGCGACAAGACCAAGAGCACTCCTTCACCTGCGGGTGGAGATCAGCAACGCGCTGTCGCCGATCTAGCGTGGGGGTTCATAGGATCCTTCTCGCCTACTAGGGGGATACTATGCCTTTTTTGCGTGCTTGTCTTTTTCGGTAAGCGACAGATGGGATGATTCCGGTTGTGATTACAGGTTGCTCAGGTTTCTCAGGTTGCTCAAGTGGCTCAGGGTGCTAAAGGTTCTGAAGGTTCTCAGGGTTCGTCGAATGTGCCACTAGCCAAAGCCGTCATTTCGACGAACCCTGAGAACCCTGAGAACCTTCAGAACCTTTAGAACCCTTAGTACCCTTAGCAACTTGAGCAACCTGAGAGCCTTGAGAAACCTGAGTAACTTGTAACAACCTATAATTCCATTGAGAAATGCCCTTCTTATGTTGTATAATACCCATAGTAACCAAAAGCACCGATTCAAAGGCGAATCTGTTTGTACCCTGCAGGAAGACGGATTCCTGCAATCCGTGCTTTTTTATTTTGGAAATCCGGTTATCAGGAGTGACTTTTTATCATACATGGTGCGATGCTATGTAACCTGTGCATCGCCACCACCATTCCTCATTCCTAATTCCTCATTCCTAATTTTTATAGAGGTGAATCACAATGGAAAACAACGCATTTCGTACAAGAACAATTGACACATTTCTCGATGATTTAGGAAGTTCCTCTTCCGCTCCCGGCGGCGGTGCTGCGGCTGGTTTGGTGGGAGCCCAGGCTTGCAGTTTGGCAGAAATGGTTTGCCACCTGACCGCATCGAACAAGAATTATGCGGACTTCCATGAAAAAGCCAATGAATACGCCCAGGTATTTCAGATGGCCCGTTCTATTTTCCTGGATCTGATGGATGAAGATGCCGCTTCTTTCCTGGAACTGATGAAAACTCTCCGGGAAATCCGCAGTCTCCCTCTGGAAGAACGACAGGTGAAACAGCTGGAAGCCTTCAAAAAGGCCATTGCCGTACCGGAACAAATGGCACAGACCATGGCAGACCTGCTGCCCAGCTTCACCAATTTGCTTTTGAAAGGAAATAAGAATGTCCTGAGCGACGCCATCATGGCAGCCCAGTTCGCTATGGCCTGCATTCATGCATCCATTCTGAACATTCGCATCAATCTGAAATACATCGACGACGAATTCTACGAACACGAAATGACTGAAACCATCAAATCCTGGGAAAATGCCGTCTCTGCCATCGATGCGGTACTGACTTATCAAGTAGATCTGTAATCTAACATCGTTATTTATATCGACTTAATTATAGTGAGGAGTTAGGAATGAGGAGTGAGGAGTGGTGGCGGCGAGCCCTCGCATTGCTCTTACACCGATTATCATCGAGTTATCTGATTCCTTTTTATATAGCTCGCCGATTATAGTAAGTTGTTGGCAGTAGGCCGTTAACAGTATGCAGATCTGCCTACTGCTAACGGCCCACCTTACATCTTTATATAAAAAGGGGGTATTGGGGCGCTTCCAAATTTTGTGCGCCCCTTCCAACACTCCTCACTCCTAACTCCTCACTCCTAACTTCTTTTTACTCACCATGAAAAACTCATCTTTTACAAATCAACTGCTTCAAACCTGCCTGGCCTTGGATCGATGGCACCAGTTCCGTCTCCGACTATTTCTGGAAGGTATCTTTGTGGGCATTTGCGGCGGGCTATCCATTAGCCTGTTCCGCTATTTGCTAAATGAATCGGAAGCGCTTCGGATTCATCTCTATGAAACGTACCTTCTGCCCGCCGTCGCGCAGGACAACTGGCTGCCTCTTCTCGGCTACGGGCTGCTGCTCTTATGTATCAGCGGCCTTCTTTATGGAATGTGCCGCTATGCCCCTATGGCGGGCGGGTCCGGTATTCCCCAGGTGAAAGGTGTCATACTGGGCCTGATGAAAATGAAATGGCTCCGCATTTTATGGGTGAAAATCCTGGCCGGTGCCATCGGTATCGGGGCCGGGTTATCTCTGGGCCGCGAGGGCCCTTCCATCCAGATCGGTGCCGTAGCGGGGCAAGGGTTTTCTCGTCTATTGGGACGAACCCGCATGGAAGAACGATACCTCATCACCAGCGGGGCCAGTGCGGGGCTGGCGGCGGCGTTCAATGCGCCGCTGGCGGGCATGATGTTTGCTTTGGAAGAATTGCATCGAAATTTTTCCGGTGCAGTGCTTCTGCCCACCATGACGTCCGCCATCACCGCCACCATTGTGACCCGTTTCTTCTTCGGAGACAGCACCAGCTTCACCTTTTTGCACCTGTCGCCCCTGCCGGCAGCTTACCTCCCCTGTGTCGCCCTGGTGGCCATCACCTGCGGATTTGCCGGGATTTTCTTCAATTACGGCCTGCTGCACATTCATTATCTCTATCGGCCTTCGATTTTTAGAAATCAGTGGACAAAAATTCTTTTCGCCCTGCTTTGGGCCGGTGTGTTAGGATTCTTCCTACCACAAGTGCTGGGCGGCGGCAATCTTCTGGTGGATCAATTGGCTGCCCACGCCTATCCACTTTCGTTCCTGCTGCTTCTCTTGGCGGGGAAATTTATTTTCACCCTCATCAGCTACGGTTGCGGCACGCCGGGAGGATTCTTCCTGCCCCTGCTCGTACTGGGTGCTTTGATCGGTGCCACCGAAGCCAACCTGCTCATCGCCGGTGTCCTCCTGCCGGACCTGTACCGCCCCACCATCATTATCATCGGCATGGTGGCCCTCTTTGCCGCCAGCGTCCGCTCTCCTATCACTGGCACGCTGCTGATTTTGGAAATGACCGGCGATTTCAATCATCTCATGGCCCTCGCTTTGGCGTCCGCTTTGGCTTACATCACGGCGGAGCTCTTAAAAGGCCAGCCCATTTATGATGCGCTCTTGAAGAAATCCCTCACTGCCAGTCCAGATAAAGATGCTGAAGAAGAAAGAAATATCATCGAAGTCCCTGTGGGAAGCGGTTCCCTCTTGGAGAACCATTGCCTTTCCGATATTTCCCTGATGGAACAAACGGTGATTGTGGAAATCAAACGGCAAGGCCAAATCATCATCCCCGATGGAACCACCCGCCTCCGCTCCGGCGACTTCCTCTATATCCTCTCGGCCAGCAAAAACGCGGCGGCGTTGAAAAAGATGGGAGAGGAACAAGTACCGAAAACGCGGATTCGATGACCTCCTAGGGAT
Source organism: uncultured Dialister sp. (assembly GCA_934216155.1). Taxonomy (GTDB): domain Bacteria; phylum Bacillota; class Negativicutes; order Veillonellales; family Dialisteraceae; genus Dialister. The sequence continues at coordinate 20,088 of CAKQBK010000014.1, read as the reverse complement.
TAGTAGCTAGGCCCTAGGGATTAGGCCCGATATTCGTTGGTGTCATGTTTCATGAAAAAATGTAGAGAAAAGGGTTATTTACTCTACCAGTTCCGATAGTTAAACAGGGTGAATCGAATGGTAGAGAAAAGGTTATTATTCTACTGATTCCGTAAATCTAACAAAATAAAAATACCGCTAGCAGCAGGGTTATAAAAGGTTATGCCATTTCGCATGAAATAACCTTTTATAACCTTGATACTAGCGGTATTTCTTTTGGTTGAACCATCGGAATCAGTAGAATAATAACCTTTTCTCTAGCGAAAGCTTCTCCTTGTATAACCAACGAAATTGGTAGAGTAATAACCTTTCCTCATTCGATACCATGCCAAATGACTACAGCGAAATCACCGCTATAATTCAGGCACATTCCATTTCATCGTGTCCAATCGTCTGATTTTTGGTGCTTCTCTGTAGGTATCGATGGCGATTTTTTCATTGGCTTCATCTACCATCATAGGCAGGCGATAGAGGTCTACCAGCATCCACAGGAAGAAACCGCCCAGGGTGAGCCAATACATCACATTGGTCCAATTCTTATGGAGATAGAAATAATGGCAACCGATCATCCAATACAAAACCGCCTTTTTCAAGTGCCGTTTTCGTTCCTGCAAGTGCTTGGCCATGTAGCGTTCTTCTTCATAGGGCAGAGAGCACACCCAGTAGGGATAGCCTTCCTGGTAATCAAACAGCAGATCCGCCGCTTCTTCATAGATTTCAAACATCAAATGGGCCTTTTTCAGTGTGTCCTTTTCCGTTTTGCATGCCAGCACCTTCTGATTGAACCCTTCTGGGTCACGAATCAGCCCATACACCTCTTCTACCACAGGGAACAGGTCCAGGGATACATTGGTGAAATACACGTCACAATTGTCCAGGTACAGCTTTTCCATAATAGGAATCATATCGCTGACCACGCCAATCAAAACCAGATCGCCGCCGATGAATTTCCGAAATTCGCAAACAATGTGCTGCCGGGCCTTTCGATCATTTTCAGGGAACTGCTGGCAATGGTAATGACCCACCACCTTCCCTTCCCGCACCCGCAGGGCCGTAAAGGAATAGATATGAAAATCCGGCGCCGTGCCATCCTTATCCACCGCCACGATGGTGTAGTTGTGTACCTTTCTGCGAAGCTGACCCATGGTTTTTCCTCTTTTTCCGCTACAATAACAGTATCATGTAAACCCATTATAACATAAATTAGTAATTAGGAATGAGGAGTGAGGAATGTTGGAAGGGGCGCACAACTTATAAAGCGCCCCAATACCCCTTTATCACAAAGGTTATGATTCTGCTGATTTCGATAGTCTCATTTTTCATTTTATTGGATAGCCAAAAGGTTATTATTCTACAGACTCTGATACCCTAACAAAGTAAAATACCGCTAGCATTGGGTTATAAAAGGTTATGTCATCGTGTATGGTATAACCTTTTATAACCCAATGCTAGCGGTATTTCTATTTTTGTCAGATAGCTAAAGTCAGTACAATAATAACCCCTTCTTCAGCGTCATTCCTTCTTTGTCAGACTACCGAAGCCAGCACAATAATAACCCTTTTATCTATCCATTTACATGACAAATGAATATACCCGTATCACCGCTGGTGTAATGGATTATGTACCCCCACCGGCATGAGGTCGTCCAGGGAATACGGGGTTTCCTGGTAAACGAAGTTCAGCCAGTTGTGATAGAACAGGTGGGCATAGCTGCACCATACGAAACGGGGTTTTTCCTGCGGGTCGTCGTAAGGATAGTAGTTAGCCGGCAGTCGAATCGGCAGGCCCTTTTCCCGATCTCTCTTATATTCCCATTCCAAGGTGCGAAGGTCGTATTCGAAATGGCCCAGCACGAAAATGCGGCGCGATTCCTGGTCGGTCACGATGTTGATGCCATTTTCACGGGAACGAGACAGTACGGTCAATTCCGGCGTGGCATCTACTTTTCTATCATCGATAGAGGTATGACGGGACTGGGGAATGAAATAGCGATCATCGAAACCGCGAAGGAGCGGATGATAATTGACGGTCAGCCCATACTGGTAAATGCCGAAGAGCTTATTTGGCAAAATGCGCTTCTGCACCCCATAATCACGGTACAGTCCTGCCTGAGCAGCCCAGCAGAAATGAAGGGTAGAAAATACATGGGTATCGGCCCATTCGAAATATTTCATCATTTCCGGCCAATATTCCACTTCTTCATAGGCCATCTTTTCTACCGGCGCCCCGGTGATAATGAAACCATCATATTTCTTATCCTTAATATCATCAAAGGTGAGATAGTTTTCATCCAAATAAGACTTATCCGTGTGAGACGATTCGCGAGACGCAATGCGAGCAAAATCCACAGCCAACTGCAGCGGCGTATCCCCCAGAAGGCGCAACAACTGCACTTCCGTCGGTTTCTTGATGGGCATCAGGTTCAAAATCAAAATGTGCAGCGGACGAATATCCTGGGTCCGCGCCCGATCCTCATCGATGGTCACAATTCCTTCTTTTTTCAATTCACTAATAGCATCCAAACCATTCGCTATTTTAATTGGCACAATACTACCCCCTTGAAATGCAATGAGGAATTAGAAATGAGAAATGAAGGTATGCACTGCACAATTCATATAGCAGTGCCAAAATATAATAATTATTTTACGGCGCTTTATAAGTTGTGCGCCGTTACCTCAATTACTCATTGCTCATTACTCATTGCTCATTTTTACAATAAAAAAGCCTCTTCCCACTAAGGGACGAGACGCTCGTGTTACCACCCAAATTCATTTCCCTGTCACCAGGAAAATCTCTATAGGTACCAATATACCCTGGCTCTATAACGGGAGCTCCCGGGCTGCTTCACCATTCAGCATACCAGGCTCAGAGGCCATCTTCTGCAGAACATCCTGTATCCCCTCTCACCCACCGGGACTCTCTTTGCCATTTCTTCCTGCCTACTCTTCTCTTCACTGCCTATATACGATTAGTAGTAATATATCATGGAATCAGATAGAAGTCAATCAAAAGCAGTTAGAAGTGAGAAGTTAGAAGTGAGAAATGGTGGAAGGGGCGCACAAATTATATAGCGCCCCAAAACCCATTTTTATAAAGGTTATTATTCTGCTTTGTCCTTTCTACTCACATAAAAATGACACCACCTGACAAAAGGTTATAAAGGGTTATAGAAGGTTATGAGGCTTACGTTAGTATCATAACCTTCTATAACCCTTTTTACCTTGTCGCAAGCAGAAGCGTCTATTTGTAAGACAAAGTAAGCAGCAGAATTATAACCTTTCCACACACGGTTTCCCATGAAACATGAATCTATCCGTTTCAACTTCCGGCGAGCTATATAAAAAGGAATCATGAGAGTTGGTGCCAATTGGTATAAGAGCAATTCGACGTGCTCGCCGGCTACCATTTCTCACTTCTAACTTCTCACTTCTAACTGCCTTTTTCATCCCATAACAATCGCAAAGATTCCCACCATGGAAATAAGAACCCCGCCCAGCTGGCGGAGGGTCAGTTTCTCATCGTACAGGACCTTCCCCATCACCATCAGAGCCACCACAATGCAGCTATTGGACACCACGAAGGCGGTATTCACCGGCCAGCCGGCCACGAACATGTACAAACATCCCACTTCAATGCCCACGATGGAACAGCCCAGAAGGAGCGCCGCCGGATTCACCCGCGTCACTTCCCTCCACCGATTCTCCCCCTTGGAGGCCAAGATGAAATACAAAAGAAACGACGTCACCGAAGAAGCCAGGTACGTCACCACCAGGGCCACAATGGGATCAATCCCACTGGACACCTCCTTCAGCCCCACCTGATACCCCACACTGGAGAGCACCACGATGGCGAGGGGAAAATAATATTTAAACATAGTATCACCTTTTCAAAACATACAGCAGATACCTATTCTATAAAGGTTATTGTTCCGCTGATTTCTTCTGTAAAACAATTCCTGCTGCCGCAAGTGACAAGGTTATAAGGGTTATAAATGGTTATGGGGATACCGTTCTCGCATAACCATTTATAACCTTTTTAACCCTGCCACTTTCCATTAGGATGACATGTTGGAAATAGCAAGTAGCAGAATCATAACCTTCACTCCTATCGTTTCACGTGAAACCTGCCTCTAGCCAAATTCACTTTACGATACAAAACATCCCAATCAACGTCAGCACCACGCCGGCCAGTTTCACCCAGCCCAGGGGCTCGCCGTAGACGAAGGCACCGATGAAGAGGAGCAACACGGAAATACACGCTGTATAGGTCAGGAAGCCCGTATTCATCTGCCAGCCCGCCCGGTACATATAAATAGTCCCCACTTCCAGCCCGGCGATGGAAATACCTACAATCACCGCAGGGATATGGACATGTTGTAACTCCTGCCAGATATGCCCATCAGGCACCACGATTTCAAAGAGCACCGCGCAAAGGAAGGCACTCACGATATAAGTCAGCCCCAAAGCCGCCAAGGGCGACGCATTGGTGGATAATTTTTTCGCACACACCTGGTACACCACATCGGCCCCCACGATCAGTGCCACAGGCCACCAGAGAGAGAAGTAATTCATATGTTGTTACCTTTCATGTATAACGCTTTATTATAGTGAGGAGTTAGGAATGAGGAGTGAGGAGTGGTAGTAGCGGCGCATAAAATTTGGAAGCGCCGCATATTTTATATAAGGTTATAAAAAAGCGGTATTCCCATAACCCTTTTATAACCTTTTTAACCTTATCACTTGCGTTTATTGTTCTATGCGAGAAATAGCCAGCAGCAGAATGATAACCTTTTATGCCACCGTTTCACGTGAAACATGACTCCATTCGTTTTCCAAAATCGGCGAGCTATATAAAAAGAAATCATACCCCTTGCAACCCATCGGTCTAAGAGCAATTCGAGGGCTCGCCGCCACTCCTCACTCCTCACTCCTAATTCCTCACTAATAAAAAAGGTGTTCCAATCACTCTCTCCCGACCTACGCCGTACCTACGGAGAATGATTGAAACACCTTCCTGCTCCACCCGGTGGCGAAGCAGTGTGATTTTGTATTGATTTGTGAGAATCATAGCATGAGAAAGTATGGTTTGTCAAATGAGATGACCGAAATGCTACCATGATAGACATGTTTCACGTAAAACGATAGGTGAGAAGGGTATTATTCTGCTAATCTCTTCTATGAAACATTTCCTAACATCGCCTGTGACAAGGTTATGAAGGTTATAAAAGGGTTATGCAAAAGCGGTATTCTCATAACCTTATATAACCCTTTATAACCTTGTTGCTTGCGATAGCAGAAATGTTTCTCAGAAGAGCTAGGCAGAATTATAACCTTATAAAAAATAATGCGGCGCTATATAAGCTGTGCGCCGCCACCACCATTCCTCATTCCTAATTTCTCATTTCTCATTGCTTTTAAGAAACTCACTCACCGCCGCGAGCCCCACCCGCAGTCCTTCCGGGTCGTGTCCATAGCCCACGCGGAAGGAGTGCGGTTCCAGGAAGCAATCACCGGGCACAGTGAAGGCACCAGTTTCATAGTACATGCGATGGCAGAACAGGCGAGAGGGGATATCCAGATCGTAATGAACAAGCGCCATGGTGCCTGCCTTTGGTTTCACGTAGCTCACGTGGGGTTCGCTTTGCACCCAATCATCCAGAATGGGCAAATTATTTCTAAGGATTTCCTGATTTCTTTTCAAAATCTGATCCTTATGAGCCAAAGCCAAGGTGGCCATTTCTTCATCGAAAAGGCCGCAGCTCACCAAATCATAATCCCGCACTTTTTTGAACTGCGTCAACGCTTCTTTGTCGTGGGTTGCCAGCCACCCCAGCCTCAATCCCGCCAAAGAGAACGCTTTCGACATAGAACCGGTGGCAATGCCTTTTTCGTACAAATCCGCCACAGAAGGACATGTGGCCCCTTCATGAGAAACACCGGCATAGACTTCATCGCAGAAGAGATAGGCACCACAGGTTCTGGCAATTTCCACGATTTCCTTCATCATCGCTTCCGGGATAAGTGTCCCTGTGGGATTGTTCGGATTGTTCAGGCAAATCATGCGCACGCCCTTTTCCGCCGCTTTCCGAAGTTCTTCCACATCGGGCAGGTACTGGTTTTCCTTTTTCAAATGGAGCACCGTCACCTGAGCCCCCAATGAACGGGGCGCCGAATAAAACTGCTGGTAACTGGGCGCATAGGCAATAACCCGGTCGCCGGGACGAATGAGAGAAAAGAAAATATGCTGATTGCCGCCGGTGGCGCCATGTTCTGTCAATATTTCCTCCGCCTTGACAGACTGGTACAGCTTGGCGATTTCCTCTTTCAATGGCGCTGCCCCCCAAATGGACCCATAGGTTTGGGGCCGCTTGCAGAACCGGTCCATGAAATCCGCCGGATCTTCCCCCGCCATGGCAAACAACTCCGCCAACGTCAAAGGCTTAGCACACGTATCGGTTATATTGTACCGCGCCCCTTCTTCATACCGATCCATCCAGGCTTCCACGCCAAAGTGTTCAACAATCATATGGTTTCCTCTCTTAATTCTCTGATGATGCATAATGCCTATTACGGCTAATGATTACAGGTTATCATTCTGCTGCTTTCTTCTGCGACACATTTTCTTCTATCGCCAGAGACAAGGTTAAAAGGGTTATAAAAGGTTATGGAAATACCGTTTTCGCATAACCTTTTATAACCTTTTTACCCCCGTCACTAGCCTTCCTGGTTCTATGTCAGAAATAGCTGGCAGCAACATCATAACCTTTCCGCTACCGTTTCCCGTGAAACATTCCTAATCCCTAGGGCCAAGCTACTAGCTACTAGTCACTAGTCACCAGTCACCCAATTTTTACACACATCCACCCATCCTTTAGAACCGGAATATTTCTCCAATTCATCGATGGTGAGTTTCACCGCGCTGTGGTCGGTGCCGGCGGCGGGGTAGACGATGTCGAAACGTTTCAAAGAAACATCCAAATAGACCGGCACGTAGGGCGGCAGGCAGAAGGGACATACGCCGCCGGGGCGATGGCCGATGTACTGCTCACATTCTGCGCCAGGAATCATTTTCGCCTTTTTGTGGAAGGTTTCCTTATATTTGTGATTGTCCACCCGGGCATCGCCGGCCACCACCACGATGAGGGGCTGGTCGTCCAAAAGAAACGACATGGTTTTTGCAATGCGGGCTTCTTCGGTGCCCAAAGCCTGGGCCGCTAAGGCCACAGTGGCACTGGATTCTTTCAAATCGATGCACCGATCCCCCATACCGAAGGTATCGAAATAGGCTTTTACTTTTTCAAAAGACAATACAATCGTCTCCTTTACGTTTATTTGTCATTTGGTAATATACCGCTATAGCTAAAAGTTTCTCAGGTTTCTCAGGTTCCTCGAACGTGATAAATACACTAGCCATATCAACCGCTCTTAGTCCCCTTCCTTTGGAAGGGGATAGGACTTGAGCGCAGCGAAAAGTCCAGGGGATAGCTCGCACTAGCCACAGGAAATACTTCGACTCTTCCCCGTTAGGCGTCCTCTCTAGCGGCTAGTCCAACAACTCTTCTTCGTCTTCCTATCCCCCCTGCCCCCCTTCCTAAGGAAGGGGGTAAATGGCAAGGATACCACTAGCATCAATTCGCACGTTTCACGTGAAACAGGACACTACTCATCTTACAAAGTTGCCCCTTCTCCAAAGGGGACCGCTTTCTTTACATACCAATGATAGGCCCATCGGGCCTCGCCCCCTTCGGGGGAGAATCAAAGAGGGGGTGCATTTCCCTCGGCCGTAAGGCCGGTTGTATGGTTTTCTAACTACTAAGCGAAATACACATCACTTGACCCATATCAAACATGGTAATGTAATCGCCTTACATTTAGAAAACCACACAACCAGCCTTCGGCTGAAAAATACACCCCCTCTGCCTTCGGCATCTCCCCCGGTGGGGGCGATGTCCTACGGACCTATCATTGCTATGCACTCCATTAGCGCATCAATTTTCTTTTTCGCTGCCTTCTTCTGCTGGAGCTTCTGTTTCCGGTGCCGCTTCTACTGGTTCTTCCGCCGGAGTGTCTGCTTCCACGGCCGGTGTTTCCGGTGCGGGAGCTGGTTCTTCTGGTGTTTCTTCCTTTGCTTCTTCTACGGCCGGATACTGGTAGCCCGGTACCACCGGTGCTTTCAGCTGGTCCAGTGCATCGATGGCATCCAGAGCCAGTTCCAGGTTCTTTCTGATTTTGCTGACATAATTCTTCATATTTCCTTCCGTATGAATCATATTTTCAGCCAGACGGCGGCGGTAATCTTCCGCATCCTTCACCTGTTTCTGTCCTTCCATCTTCGCATTGGAAATCAGAATATCCGCATTTCTCTTGGCATTCTTCTTCACATTCTCCGCGGTGTCCTTCGCTAGCTGCAGGGTTGCGGTCATGGTGTCAGAAATCTTTTCGTAATTGGCCAGCTTCGCTTTCATCTGATCCATTTCTTCTTCCATCTCCCGGTGTTCCCGGTAGATCTGTTCATAATCCGTCACAATCTGGCGGAGAAAATCATTGACCTCTTCTTCACTGTAACCACGAAGTCCTTTGGAAAATGTCTTATTATGAATATCCATTGGTGTAATCATAGGTACGCCTCCTTGGTAAATACTCTTTTCATTGTACTCTTTTAGAGGTGATTTGGGCAAGGGGGAAAATAGTGAGGAGTTAGGAATGAGGAGTGAGGAGTGGCGGAAGGGGCGCACAACTTATAAAGCGCCCCAATACCCCTTTTATAAAATAAATCTGCGTCATATTTCACGAAAAACATAGAAATAAGGGTTATGATTCTGCTGATTTCTTCTGTAGAACATTTCCTGCTACCGCAAGTGACAAGGTTAAAAAGGTTATTAAGGGTTATGGGGATATCGTTTCACGTGAAACAAGACAACAGCGAAATCATCTCCAGCGTCTCGTCTCCCCCGCCGGGGGAGAATTAAAGAGGGGGCACCTCTAGCGATATAAAACACCAACGGTACGACAAGCGAACTCGGTGATGCCCGCGCAAAAAAGAAAATAGCGCCCCATCTGCCGAGGACGCTATTTCCTTTTACCTCATATGCTATTCAATACCGGGATAGGCCCTATCCGGTTCCTGCGGAACCACCTTCCCAACTGGGAAAGGCTTTTGTTTCACGTGAAACATGACTACTTTGTTGTTGGTTGTCTGTTGTTAGTTGCCCCACAAAGTGCTTTCATTTCCGTAGTTGCTATCTTGGTCAGCATGTAAAGTGACTTTTCCAATGGATCCAGTACTATCGCTACCAGTATTTCCACTAGAGCCATTCCCGCTACTTCCACCACTATCACTAGTACCTATATTCGGAAAGTTAAAAGAATTCCAAGTGTATGTTGTTCCTGGTTTTTCCAAGCGAATTCTTTTAGCTACCATACTTCCAATAAAGGTATGTGAAGCTTGATAGTCTATTAATCCATTTGGTGCATAAATAAGTGCTTTTAGAGTAGCATTATCATCTGCTCGAATAGTTACATTGCCATGCAATGACACAACAACTACTGGCGTATTTTTCTTATTCATTGCATCCATATCTATCAAATTTTGATTAAGTTCAACATCTCCATCTGAAATAATAACACTATATTTCCCCCATCCATCAAAAGCAGGATATGTACCATTTTTATCATATTGCCCGTCAGTTTTAATATAAATATTACTTTTTTGCTGATGTACGTCATCTTTATCAATAGTATGTGTATTTTTCAAATTTTCTATATAATTATAGATTGCTTCTGTTTGACTATTATCTTTTCCAAGGGATATATCAATTTCAGGTTCATAATGTTCACTTGCAACAATATCTTCCCCCCAAGTCCTCCCATTTACACCATCTGTTTCATATCCAAAACGGGCCATATGATACCATTCCGTCTCTGTAAGATTGGTTGGATCCTTTGGAACATCATGGTCATGTAATGTCGTTTTTGATTTCAAATCAGCATATTCCCATTTATTTAATGTGCTTTTGTTAAACCACAATTCCATATCATCTTTAATAGATGTACTAAAGTTACTACTTTTATCTATAAAAACATTTCTGGTTCCATTAATTTTATGGTCTCCATCAATATTATTTACAATTTGGATTGCACCATTTGCATGAAATTTCCCAATTATTTTATGTTGATTATTATAAAATTGAAATGGACCATCCCAATTTGAATCCCATGGAGAACTAGTTATTTGACTTGCTTTTCTATTATCCCCTACAATAAAAGCATAATCAAATACACCGTGAGCTGGTTGTATTTTCGTTACCTTACAAGTAGCCACAACAGACACCGGCACTTTATCAAAACCAAACATCCGCATAAAGGTCGTCGGCACATCTTCCGAAGCATACAGGGACAGTAAAACACTATTGGCATCTCCAGTTCCTGTCAAAGGACGCTCGGTAATTTTATACATCTTATTGGCCACGCCATTGGCTTTCATGTATTTCTCAGCCGTTTCCGGTTCTTTGTTATTTCCATAATCAATTTTCCCATACACCAAAACCGCCGCATCGGCCGCATTTTGCAATTTCGATTTATGAGCAAACGCATTTCCCAAGTCCATGGCCAGTCCGGCGCAGGCGAAAATAATCGGAAGCAGAACGGCGGTGAATACCAGAAAAACGCCTTTTTGATTTTTGAAAAGTCTATTGAGCCAGTTCATCGGTTGCCTCCTCTTATTAAGTATCTAGGGATTAGTAGCTAGGGATTAGGAAATGCAATTCCAATCACCGATAGTATCCATTTTCTATTTCTTTGGTTGTATTATAGCATAAATATAGCGGGAAATGGCTAGAGACATGTTTCACGTGAAATATAGTGAAAAAGGTGATTATTCTGCCTATTGCTTCTGCGTAACAAATCCATGAACCGCTTATCAAAGGGTTAGCCCTTCGGACAGGTTATATTGGTGAACCATTCATAGCATCAAGTAGCAAGAACACAAAAGAGAAAGGGTTATAAAAGGTTATGAGACTACTGAAAGTCCCATAACCCTTTATAACCCTTTTAACCTTGTACCAAGCGGTTCATTGATTTGTTACACAAAAGAAGTCTGCAGAATAATAACCCTTTTGAACCTACGTTTCACATGAAACACAGCTCCAACTATTTTCATAAGGTTATAAAGAATGGGTATTGGGGCGCTTTATAAGTTGTGCGCCCCTTCCACCATTCCTCATTTCTAATTCCTCATTCCTAATTATATTTCAGTCGTCTCTATCCACCTTATATTTCCGTTCCAGTTCTTTATAGTCATCGAGGCCGATGATGCTGTTGAAGTGACCGAATTCGATCATGTCTTTCAGGTGGTCTTCGGTGGTGCCTTTTTCGTTCAGGTTGCTGAACAGGTCGTAGAGGGTCTTGGAAATGGCATAAACGGCGCTGCATGCCCAGAATACTACGGAGAAGCCCATCTGTTCCAGTTCTTTAGCCGGAATGAGTGGGGTCTTGCCGCCTTCAATCATGTTGGCAACAATGTAAGCGCCGCTGCCTTCCATGCCTCTGGCGAATTTTTCCAATTCTTCGCGGCTGCCGATGCCGTCAGCGAAGCAGATTTCTGCGCCAGCGTCAGCGTAACGTTTGCTTCTTTCGATGGCGTCATCGATGCCGTATACGGCGCGGCTGTCGGTACGGGACATAATCATGGTCTGTTTATCGAAACGAGCGTCCACAGCGGCTCTGATCTTCTGGGCATGTTCTTCGGCGGTGATGACCTGTTTGCCATCCATGTGACCGCAACGTTTCGGCCAAGCCTGGTCTTCAAAGAAAATGCAGGCAGCGCCGGCCTGTTCAAACATCTGCTCGGTGCGGATGATATTAAGCGCATTGCCGTAACCGGTGTCGCCGTCCGCAATAATCGGGATATTGACAGCATTGCAAATGCCGGTGAGCTGTTCTGCCATTTCAGTGCAGGACAGAAGGCCTACATCTGGCTGGCCCAGACGAGAAGCAGAAACGGAGTAACCACCCATAGCCAGTGCTGGAATACCTGCCATTTCTGCAATCTTAGCGCCCAGAGCATCACCGACACCTGGTGCAATCATAATGTGACCGGATTTCAAATTTTCACGGAATGCGATACGTTTTTCAGTGGCTGTTTTCATGATTTTCATAGTAATTTCCTCCCAAGAAATACTGGATAATTGTGTTGAACAACATGCATCATTCATGCTGAAAATAACAATTTCGGTGACGGGTGACTCGTGACTGGTGACTAGGAAAGATATGATCCAGTCACCAGTCACGAGCTACTAGTCACCAAAAACAAAAAGCGCCTCTTGGAAACAGTTTGCCTGTATCCAAGAGGCGCCAAAGCGCGGTACCACTCTTATTTGTCCCTTTGCTAAGTATCATACAATGAGTAAGGAGTAATGTGTAATGGTAGTAGCGGCACACAATTCATAAAGTGCCGCATAATTTTATAATAATGGATATTGGGGCGCTTTATAAATTGTGCGCCCCTTCCTTCACTACGCACTCCTCACTTCGCACTACGCACTCAATAAAAAATGCCCTTGTCCATATCGGACAAGGGCGACAGTACGCGGTACCACCTTGCATTATACTTAGCTTATCCTTAACGCGGATCCTACGCTTTGCTTACTTATTTCAGCTTCGTGCTCCCAGGTGACACGCTTCCTCTCCCATACCGGTTCCCACCTATGCCGGCTCTCTGTGCTGTAGAATAAAAGCTTAATCCTGCTCATCGCATGTTTTCTTCATGTATGGAGCTATTATAGAGCAAGGATTTTTCCTTGTCAATGAGAGAAATGGAAAATATTTTCTAACGTTTTAAAACAGAATAAGTAAGTTTCTTAGGTTGCTTAGGTTGCTTAGGTTGCTCAAGGTTCTAAGGGTTCTGAGGGTTCTATGAAAAATAAGCCTCTACCAATTTTCGTCATGGGGCCGATGGGATTTGTGCTTGATTCCTCCATCGCTTTTCCGCGACTATGTTAGACAGAAGTGGAGAAATCTTGTGCCACTAGCGAGATTATTGAGAGCGACACAAGATTTCTCCACTTTTGTCCAACATGGTTGCTTGGATCTTTTGAGCCATTTAGCACCAATCCCATCGGTCGAAATGACGATTGTGATGTTACCTTCCGCTTAACTCAAAGAATTACACCGGTAGGAACGATAAATCGACAATAGCGCTAAAGGCATGTTTCCCGTGAAACATTTTTGAAATAGGTTAGCCCTTCGGGCAGGGTACTATTCTCCCCACAACGATAGTGTCCCTCTGCATGTTACAAAAAGGGAAAAGGTTATAAAGGGTTATGGGCCTATGGAAATCCCATAACCTTTTATAACCTTTTTAACCCAGTCTCTAGCGGTACCGGTTTTTTGTTAGGCACAGTAAGCAGCAGAATAATAACCGTTTATCCCCAATATTTCCATAAAAAAATAGGGGCGCTTTATGAATTGTGCGCCCCTACCTTCATTTCTCACTTCTAACTACTCACTTCTCACTGCTTTTACGCCATTTCTTCTGCTTCTGGCAGTTTTTCTTCTTCGTATTCTGGATCGAATTTCGGATTCAGTACGTTGATGTAGAGCCAAGCCAGCATAGCGCCGGAGATGTTATGCCAAGCAGAGAAGATAGCACCTGGAACGGTAGCCGCAGCCATGGAAGCGAAGTGTGCTTTTGCCAGACCTACAGCCAGGCCGGAGTTCTGCATGCCAACTTCGACGGACAGAGCCACTGCCTTTTTCCAAGACAGGCCCACTATACGAGCGATACCAAAGCCCAGTGCATAGCCCAGGCAGTTGTGGAGGATAACAACCAGAAGGATCACGCCGATGTTGGCAATGATAGCATTCTTGCTGCCGCCGATAACGCCAGCAATGATAAGGGAGATGGCGATGGAGGAAACGGCTGGGGTATAGTCGGTAGCTGTGGCTGCCAGTTTCGGCAGGAAGGTCTTCACAGCGACGCCGAGGCAAATCGGAACGATCACGATCTGCAGGATGGAGATGAACATGCCCACCGGGTCGAAAGCAATTTTGGTACCAATCAGCATGTAAGTGATGGCCGGTGTCAGAATGGGGGACAGCACGGTAGATACAGAGGTCATGGTAACAGACAGTGCCAGGTCACCTTTACTCATGAAGGTGATGACGTTGGAAGAGGTACCACCAGGGCAGGTACCAACCAAGATAACACCAGCGGTCAGAGCCGGGTCCAGCTGGAACAGGGTAGCCAGTCCAAATGCCAGAAGAGGCATAATGAGGAACTGGGCACAAGCGCCGAGGAATACATCTTTCGGACGTTTGAAAACCAGAACGAAATCCTTAACAGACAGGGTGGTCCCCATGCCGAACATGACCACACCCAAGAGGCAGGACAGTACGGAAATGCCACCTACTTTACCAGTGACCCATTTGAAGTTTTCCGGCATTACAAAGCCCAGCACCAAGAAGGCGATGGCAATGAAGCCGAAGTATTTACCAATCATTGCACAAAACTTTTTCATACACTCTCTCCTATTTTTTAATCAGGTTGCTCAGGTTTCTAAAGGTTCTCAGGTTTCTCAGGAAGAATGAGACACTTACGAAATAGGCACAAACGACTTGGCTCCCCCACTGGGGATAATGTCATTAAGTTAAGCGAAACATACTATGATTCCTTTCGCCGCAAAAGTTCTGAAGGTTCTAAGGGTACTGAAGGTTCTAACAGCCCTCAAATGAGATGATACCGCTAACGTTCATAGGCACATTCGAGAAACCTAAGAACCCTTAGAACCTTTAACCGCGAAGATAGCAGCGCATATTTTCATAACGTAACAGCGTTGCTCCGACAAGACGCTAGTGCTACTACCTTTCCGTTCATAGCGATGTATTCCTAACCACTAATCCCTAGCTACTAGAAATATTATTTCAAAACCGCCCCGGTATTTGCGGAAGTAACCAGACGGGCATAGCGGGACAGGTAGCCGGTCTTGACTTTTGGTTCCGGCTGTTTCCATTCGGCTTTTCTCTTTGCCAGTTCATCATCGCTGACGCAGAGTTCCAGTTTACGAGCTGGGATGTCGATGGAAATACGGTCCCCGTCCTGAATGAGTCCAATAGGACCACCTTCCATAGCTTCTGGGGAAATATGACCGATGCAAGCACCGCGGCTGGCACCGGAGAAACGTCCGTCAGTCAGAAGCGCTACTTTGAGTCCCATACCGGTGATGACAGCGGTAGGGTTCAGCATTTCTCTCATGCCCGGGCCGCCCTTCGGTCCTTCGTAACGAATAACCACCACATCACCTTCATGAATCTGTCCGCCAGTGATGGCTGCAATGGCTGTTTCTTCCGAGTCAAAGCATTTTGCTACCCCTTCGTACACTTTCAGGTCCGGATCGACGGCACTTTCTTTGATAACCGCACCGTCAGGAGCCAGATTTCCTTTCAGAATCGCAATGCCGCCTTTGTTCATGTAGGCTTTTTCTACTGGGTGAATCACTTCTTCGTTTTCAATCTTCGCATACTTGATGCGGTCTGCCACGGTGCCGGTAACGGTCTGGCAATCGGTATGAATCAGGCCCAGCTTGGTCAGTTCGTGCATAATAGCCGGAATGCCACCTGCTTCATCCAGGTCTTGCATATGGTAAGTGCCGCCAGGGCTCATCTTGGTGATGTATCTGGCACGGCTGCTGATTTCATCAAAGAGGGACAGCGGCAATTCCAGCCCAGCTTCATGAGCAATGGCCGGGAGATGGAGCACCGTATTGGTGGAGCCACCGATGGCCATATCGACTGCGATGGCATTCTTGAACGCATCGAGAGTCAGAATGTCTCTTGGCTTCACATCTCTCTTCACCAAATCAAGAATCACCTTGCCTGCCTGTTTTGCCAAAATGCGACGACGTCCGAAGTAAGCCGCCGGAATGGTTCCATTTCCTGGAAGACCCATACCGAGCACTTCGGTCATACAGTTCATCGTATTGGCGGTGAAAAGACCTGCACAAGAACCGCAGCCTGGGCAAGCACGGAATTCCATCTGTTCCATTTCTTCCGCAGAGAGCTGCCCGGATTCGAACTTACCAGCTGCTTCAAACATGGTAGAAACGCTGATGTTGCAGCCCTTCCAACGACCAGCCAACATCGGGCCGCCGCTGACCACTACGGTCGGAATGTTCAGACGACCAGCAGCCATGAGCATGCCCGGAACAATCTTGTCACAGTTTGGAATCATGACGAGGCCATCAAACGCATGGGCATTGGCCATGGCTTCGATGGAGTCACAAATCAGTTCGCGAGAAGCCAACGGATATTTCATCCCATTGTGACCCATAGCAATCCCATCACAAAGCGCAATGGCCGGGAATTCCACTGGTGTACCACCTGCAGCCGCCACGCCCAATTTCACAGCTTCGCAAATTTCACGAAGGTGCATATGGCCCGGTACAATTTCATTGAAAGAATTGACGATACCGATCATCGGCTTCGCTAAATCTTCATTGGAATACCCCATGGCATGAAATAAAGTACGGTGTGCGGAGCGGGTTGCTCCCTTTTTGACAATGTCACTTCTCATTTTTACTACTCTTTCCCCTTTCATTGGTCATGTGTTTTTTTAGTACAGAGGCAATTCATAGAAATCTGCCAGCAATAAAGGTTTCTCAAGTTGCTCAAGATTCTCAGGTTGCTCAGGTTTTTCGAATGAAATGCTAACCCTAGCGTCCATGGGCACATTCGAAGCCCCTAAGAACCTTCAGAACCCTTAGAACCTTTACCACGGAAGAAATACTCACATATGCCGCTTGCCTTCCTCACACTACCTCTACATGCAGAAATAAAAAAATCCGTCCCTCGTCATTACGACAAGGGACGGATATCATTCCGCGTTACCACCCTATTTTCTGAAGAAATTACTTCCTTCAGACACTCCCCAACGTACCAACATACGCGTTTCCTATAACGTGGAACCTACGTCAGCGCTTATTCTCATTCAGCCCTGCACCTCCGGGATGATTTTCATCTTTCCGATTCTGCTGATTTCCACCATCCATCAGCTCTCTAGGAGAATCTATGAAAAACTACTCTTTCCCTTCCAAGGATTTTGTTTTAGAAGTTGAATGTGATTATACGCTTTCCCGTTTATCATGTCAAGATATTTTTTATAGATTATTTAGGTTATGGGGACTAGTGACTGGTGACTGGTGACTAGTAGCTAGGGACTAGGGATTAGGGGATTTGAAACCGCTAATTTCATGTTTCACGTGAAACATGGATACATATGACTCCTGAACGCACCCTAGACGCCTTCTGCGTCCAGGATGCGTCTAGGATGCGTTCAAGTCATTTCTTTTTATATTTTTGCTTATGCCACTAGGTTCATGATTCGATCTGTCATCTGAAATAGCGGTGTATAGTCACTCATAAAGCACCTCTTTTATCTCCATAAAATGTTTCAATATCTACTTTTAAGGTTCAATGTCCACAAACTCTACCCTATTTCCATGGCATAGAATCAGCTTCATCAAATCATCAGCCAAAAGCCATATGGTAGCCGTATTGTCATTGGGATGGACACCAATGATGTGTCCGGAGAACGCCCTATCCAGATAGAAGTGCACCTGATGTTCTTTGTCATTCAAAAGGCCCATAGGCGTCACGGAACCTGGGGTAAGGCCCAGGAAGGTTTGCAAGTCTTCCACAGAGGCAAAGGATAGGCGGCGCAAGCCATGGGCTTTGCTGAAGTTTTTCAACTGAACCAGTTTATTCCCTTTGACCGTAATAAGGTAGTAATTTTTCTTTTTATCATCGCGCACAAAGAGATTTTTCCCATTCCATTCCGGATAGGACAGTTCCACACTATCCAGTTCGTCCATGTTAAAAACCGCTTTATGATTTGTTATTTCAAAGGAAATCCCCCGCTCTGTCAGGTATTGGTAGACTTCTTCTTTATTCATCGGTCATTGGCTCCTTACTGGTTGGCAGTTGGTCGCTTTCCACAATTGCTGTTAAGTTAAGCGAAATATGTGATGATTTCTGCTGATGCAAAGGTTACTCAGGTTTCTCAGGATACTGAGGTTTCTCACGTTTCTCGAATGAGCTAATGATGCTAGCGTCTATCAGCTCATTCGGAGAACCTGAGCGGCCTAAGAACCCCTAGAAACTTGAGCAACCTGTCACCACTAGCGAAATCATAGCTACTAACACAATTCCTTAACTTGATAGCATTTCCCTAGGGCCTAGCTACTAATCCCTATCCTCAAGTTTCCCGTGAAACATTCCCAGTCACCAGTCCCTAGTCACCAGTCACCGCATCTCTAGCGACCAAGAGTGCGACCGTTTCCACATGCATAGTCTGGGGGAACATGTCCACTGGCTGTACTTCTTGGATGTCGTAGCCCAGTGCGGTGAGAATTTTCGCATCTCTGGCGAAGGTGGCCGGGTTGCAGGATACGTAGACAATGCGAGAGGGGTGCATGCCGGCGGCGGCTTTCAGTACGTCTTCGCTGCAGCCCGCACGAACCGGGTCCATGACGATCACGTCGGGGCGAAGGCCATCTTTGTACAGTTTGGGCATCAGTTCTCCTGCATCAGCGGCATAGAATTCTGTGTTTGTAATATGGTTGAAGGCTGCATTTTTCTTGGCGTCTTCGATGGCTTCTTTCACAATTTCGATGCCAATGACACGGCCCGCTTTTTTCGCCAGGCAAAGGGAAATGGTGCCGGTGCCGCAATAGGCATCGATAACGGTTTCGCCCCCTTGAAGGTCCGCTTTTTCCAGGGCTTTCTCATAGAGGATTTCTGCCTGGGCTTTATGGACTTGGAAGAAAGAGAAAGGAGACACTTCAAAGGAAATGCCGCAAAGGGACGCGGTGAGGGTTTTCTTTCCCCACAGGTGATGGATTTCTTTTCCTAAGATGGCATTGCCTGGATGGCTTTGCACGTTGTGGTAAATAGAAACCACTTCTGGCAGCAGTTCTTGCATTTCTTTGACCCACAGGTCCGCAAAGGGCAGTTTCGGTGTGGCGGTGATGATCACGGCCATCACTTCTCCATTGTCGCCTACGCGACCCATGATATGACGAATGGCTCCTTTTCTGGATTTTTCATTGTATCCAGAAATATGATGCCGAGTCATGAATCCTTGGGCAAAGCGAAGGAGTCGATTGTTTTCTTCGTCCTGAATCTGGCAACCGTCGATAGGAACCACTTGGTGACTGCCCTGACGGTAATAACCAAGAACAGCCCCGCCGGTAACTTGGCTCACCGGGATGGCCATTTTATTTCTATAATTCCACGGATGGGCGGCGCCGATGACGGGCCGTACCAATTCTTCCTGGCTACCACCGATGCGAACCATCACGTCTTTCACCCGCCGTTCTTTAATGGCTAGCTGCCCTTCATAGGTGAGATGAGAAATCTGACATCCCCCGCAAGACGCATAGGCCGGGCAGGTGGGAACCGTGCGATGGGGCGAGGCGGTCTCAATGGAAACCAGTTTCGCTGTGGCATAAGATTTCTTCGCGGTCACAATGGTCGCTTTCACCGTTTCTCCCGGAAGGGCTCCCGGTACAAAAACAGTGAAATTTTCCACACTGCCGATGCCTTCGCCGTGAATCCCCAAGTCGCGGATGGTTAAAGTATATGTTTCATTCAGTTTCACAGGACTGTTTTTCTTGGTCATAGTATTCTCCTTTGGTCGTTTGGTGACTAGTGACTGGTGACTCATGACTGGTATTTTCTCGTTCCCGGTCACCAGTCCCCCCTATCAATTTCTCCTCTTGTTCAAATGCTTTATTTCTTATTATATATCAAATAAGGAGTTAGCAGTAGGCGGTTGGCAGTAGGCAGAAATGTTTCCAATGAACCATTTCGAGTCACCAATCACTAGTCACCAGTTCAAAAAAGGTTATAAAAGGTTACGAAACTACCGGAACATAACCTTTTATAACCCTTATAACCTTGCAACTAGCGATATTGATACCATATGAAACAATCCACTACGGCTCAATAATAACCTTTTATATGAAACAATCCACTACGGCTCAATAATAACCTTTTA
>CAKQBK010000013.1 GCA_934216155.1 uncultured Dialister sp. | reverse complement strand
GGCATGCGCCTTCGCCGTATTCATGGTGACCTCTCCCTGGCAATTCCACACGGATTTTCATCCGTGTTTTTGTCGTGCAAAAAAAGATTGCTCAGATTTCTCAAATCTCTCACATTTCCATAGCGTTATCATTTCATTCGGGGAACCTGAGAAACCTCGCCTCAAAAGAAACCATCCCATATGTCGCTTAACCTAACACCATTACCCTAATCCCCGGGGCCTAGCTACTTAGTGGCTGCTCGTTAATTCAAATTTCAAGTAGAATAAAATCGGATTAGCAATTGTTGCTGGTTGTTAGTTGTTTGTTGTTGGGGCCAAACAACCGACAACTAACAACCAACAACAGTAAGTGCACAGAAATCTGCACAATAGCCCGTATCCCTATGCGCCTCCATGACAATATTTCACTGCATATATTCAGTAAATGTCGGGCGTATGAATTATCGAGCATCCATTACTTATCCCTAAAATCCAGTCACCAGTCACCAGTCACCAGTCACCAAAATACAGTATCACTTTTCCTTCTTCGTCAAATACCGTCTCTTCAGCTGACCGCAAGCGGCTTGGATTTCGTCGCCCATTTGCCGCCGGACGGTGGTACTTTTTCCATTCTTTTCTAGAATCTCCTGGAAAGCTTTGACTTCTTTCCAGGTCGGCGGGAAGAGTTTGATATGTTCTGTCCCATTGATAGGAATCAGATTGAAATGACAATTCATCTTTCCTACCAGGCGGCACAGTTCTTCCGCATTTTCTTTGGACGCATTGACGTCTTTGATAAGGATGTATTCAAAGGTGACGCGGCGCCCAGTGGTTTTGAAATAATAATGGGCTGCTTTCACCACATCTTCGATTTTAAAATTCCGGCTCGATGGAAGAATCCGATTACGGATGGTGTCGTTTGGCGCATGAAGAGAAATAGCCAGCGTAATAGGCAATCCTTCATCTGCTAAGCGATAAATTTGTGGAACGATACCGCAAGTGGACAGGGTGATATTTCTTAGGCTGATATTCAAAAGCCCTGGGTCATTACAGAGACGAATGAACCGAAGCGCATTTTCATAATTGGTCAGCGGTTCCCCTGCACCCATGAGTACGATAGAATGAATTGGCGCGTCATAGAGTTCACGAAAGGCATAGACTTGGGCCAGGATTTCTCCTGCGTCCAGATTTCGTTCCAGCCCATTTCTGGTGGAAGCGCAGAAAATACATCCCATGGCGCAACCCACCTGGGTGGATACACAAATGGAATTGCCATATACGTGATGCATGCACACCGTTTCTACCAGAGACCCATCGGACAGTTTCAAAAGCAGTTTGGTGGTATCTCCATCGGTGGACTGGATCTGACTCATAATTTCCGGTTTGCTCAGCTGTGCATTTTCTTTGAGCCAATCTCTCATAGGGCCTGGCAACTGTTTCATGTCATCAAAAGAAAAAATATATCGACGATACAGGTAATCCTGTATTTGCTTAGCTCTGAACTTTGGAAAACCATTCTTCACGATCCAGTCTTCCATTTCAGACAGGGTATGCCCCCAGATATTCCAGGTCATAAGTACTCCTTGTTTAATAAGTTAGCAGTTGACAGTAGGCAGTTAACCGTTAACTGTCAACTGTTAACCGCTAACTTTCTTCAATTTTGCTACGAAGAACCCGTCGCTGTCCCATTCATCAGGCCAAAGGGTCATTATGCCATGTTCTGATGTTTGGGTATCGGACAGGGTGAAATCGACAGGTTCAAACTCTGGATGCTCCGACAGGAACCAGCGAATCATGTCTTCATTTTCCGCCCGGTTCAGCGTACAGGTACTATACACCAAAGTGCCGCCAGATTTCAAATAAGACGCTGCACAAGTCAAAAGTTTCTGCTGCAGTGGCGGAAAGGCTTCTAAATCCGCTTCTTGCCGGCGCCAACGAATTTCTGCTTTGTGCCCCAAAACGCCCAGCCCAGAGCAAGGCGCATCGAGGAGGATTTTATCATATTTCCCATTGACCTGCGGCATAGGCTTTGAAGAATCTCTCGCACCGGCATGAATGATGGTAATGCCTTCTTTTTTGGCATTCTTTTTGATGAGAGAAATCTTATGGGGATACAAATCCCAGGCATCGATGGTGCCCTCATTTTTCATCCATTCTGCCATTTGTGTCGTTTTGCTTCCCGGAGCGGCGCACATGTCCAGCACGGTCTCCCCTGCTTTAGGTTCCAGTACATGAACGGGCACCATAGAAGAAGCAGACTGCACGTAAGCCTCTCCACTGGAAAGCAAATGGGTAAAGAATTGGCTGGCCCCTTTACGAATGGTCAGCCCTTCTTTGAGGCCAGGGATATCTTCCGCTTCGATGCCATTGTCAGCCAGTTGCTTCATGAAATCTTCTTTGGTTGTTTTTAAAGAATTGACACGAATGGTCATGCAAGGCGTTTCGTTCAGGGCAGAAAAAATAGCAAGAGCCTTATCTCTTCCACATTCTTTTTCCCAACGCTGAATGAGCCAGCCCGGAAGACAATAGGTCAATTCATCGTGCAGAAGCGGATTCTCTGTTTCGGAAGGAATGACAATGGTTTCTTTCTGACGGAGATAATTCCGAAGCAGTCCATTGATGAATCGCACATTGCCCTGATGGGTCAATTTCTTAGCAATTTTCACCGATTCATTGACCGCCGCCGATTCAGGAATGCGGGTCAGATACAACAATTGATACAAAGAAATACAAAGAAGAATCCGCACAGACGGATGGAGTTTTTTCAGAGGCTGTTTGCTCATTTGGGAAATAATCCAAAGCAAATAGTTATATTTCCGAAGTACCCCATAGACCAGTTCTGTGAGTAAGTGAGATTCTTCTTTTTTTAATGTATATTTACCCATGATGGACTGCAAAGTGATATTGGCGTAAGCATCCTTTTCCAGTACGTCATACAATGCCTGATAGGCCAATCGACGAGCCGATGGTGCTGGATTAGCATTCGAATGTGTCATTGACCTTCACCTGATATCCATTGATAAAATCAGAGGCTTTCATTTGCTTATGATTTTCTGGCTGCAAATCACTGATGGCCATAGTGCCTTTTCCGCAAGCCACACGGATGATACCACCTTCTGTAGAAATAATGGTCCCCGGTTCTTTTCCAGATGTTTCCTCTTCGGCCCAGCCGCGATGGAGTTTCACCCGCTTGCCGCGGAACATGGTATAGGTTCCCGGGTTCGGATACATGCCGCGCATGAGGCAATCAATGACCGATGCGTCTTTATGCCAATCCATATGGCCCATGTCCTTGGTGACTTTTTCCGCATAGGTGGCTTCTTCATGATTCTGTGGAACAGAAGCGGCCAATTTTTCCGGCAGATGATCCATCACATCAATCAGTGCTTGGGCCCCCAAAGGTCCTAACGCATCAAACAGTTCTCCCGCTGTCATATGGGGCGGAATGTCCATAGTCACTGTTTCTACCATATTTCCTGTATCCATCCCTTCATCGAGCTGCATAATGGTAACGCCAGTTTCTTTTTCTCCGTCAATAATAACTCGCTGAATCGGAGCGGCCCCTCTATACTTCGGGAGCAGGGAAGCATGGACATTAATGGCACCGTAAGTAGGAATATCCAGCACCGCTTTTGGCAAAATGCGGCCATAGGCAATGACAATCAAAATATCCGGCTGCAGGGCTTTTAGCGTTTCCACTTCTTCTTCGTTCTTGAAGGATAAAGGCTGATGGACCGGGATGTCATGGTCTAAGGCAAATTTTTTCACCGGAGAGAAAGTGATTTTCTTCCCTCTGCCGTTGATTTTATCTGGCTGGGTATAGATGGCTTTTGGGGTATACCCATGGGCACAAAGGGCTTCCAAAGCAGGAAGGCAGAAATCAGGGGTACCCATGAATACGATATTGTAATTATTCTTCATCAGTTTTTGGTCCTTTGTGCAAAGAAATGGCTTTTTCAATGAAAAGAATCCCATTCAAATGGTCCGTTTCGTGCTGAATGCAACGGGCGAGCAGGCCAGAGGCTTTCTTTACCTTTCTCTTGCCATGCATATCCTGGTATTTCACAATTACAGAGGCATAGCGTTCTACGTCGCCGAAAAGATTTGGCACAGAGAGACACCCTTCACTATCGATGATGGTTTCTTCTCCATCGGGCTTCCATTCTGGATTGATGTAGGCTTCAAAACCACTTTCCCCATCGTCAGCCACAAAGATACGCTTAGAAATAGCAATCTGCGGTGCTGCCAAACCTACCCCATTGGCTTCATAAAGGGTCTTTTTCATATCATTAATCAAAAATTTCAATTTTTTATCAAATACCGTCACCGGTTCAGCCACAGCTTTTAAAATAGGATTTCCTGCAATAATAATTTCACTCAAAATAAATACCTTCTTTCTATAATGTTATTATGTTACGAGAAACATAGGATGATTTCTTTTGATGCAAAGGTTCTCAGGTTTCTAAGGGTTCTCAAGTTTCTCAGGTTCCTTGAATGTGCCTATAACCGATAGTGTTACTTAGCAAAATAAATATAATCTGGGCGCTTTCTAATTTGTGCGCCCTTCCTTCACTTCTCACTTCTAACTTCTTACTTCTAACTGCCTTTTACATCGGATCCACGTCTATGATTATATCATTTTCCTGGAATATCTTCTCCTGTCGCATGGCATTTTTTAATCGGGCAAGAGATTTTCCTTTGATTAATATAGAAATATAATACATATTTCTTACCTTTTTAATCGGTTCTGGATAGGGCGGGGTATATTGTAGCCGCTCAGGCAGTTGGGGTGTGATTTTTTGTAGCCATTGGTAGATGCGGCTAGATTGGTCCTGGGCCTTTTTCTCCTCTTCGTTAAAGCAGGTGATTTTCATCATCCGCGTAAATGGCGGGAAGTGCAAAGCTCTTCGATATTCCAATTCTTGCTGGTAGAAACCTTCATAATCCTGTTTGGCTGCCGCTTGAATGACATAATGGTCAGGATTGAAGGTTTGCAAAATCACTTCTCCCCGCTCATGGCTTCGTCCCGCTCTGCCGGCACACTGGGTGATCAGGTTGAAGGTTTGCTCCGCTGCCAGGTAAGACGGCATATTGAGCACACTGTCGGCGGAGAGGATTCCTACGGTTTGCACCCCAGGGATATCGTGCCCTTTGGCCACCATCTGGGTGCCAAAAAGAATATCAAACTGCCCTTCTCGGAAGCGAGTCAATATTTCCTTGGCACTGTTTTTCCGGGCTGTGCTGTCTACGTCAAATCGCTGGCACCGGGCTTCTGGTATCTTTT
This sequence comes from uncultured Dialister sp., assembly GCA_934216155.1. Lineage (GTDB taxonomy): Bacteria > Bacillota > Negativicutes > Veillonellales > Dialisteraceae > Dialister. The sequence goes on along the minus strand of CAKQBK010000013.1, from coordinate 30,760 downwards.
CTGCCAATTCTTCCTCAATGCGTTGGGTGCCGCGTCCCAAGTATAGGATTTTGTGACTATGGCACTTTGGACACTCTGTGGGCAGCGGATGGACCGTTTCACAGTAATGGCATTTCAGCTGCTGCGTATCTTTGTGATACACCAGCGAAACATCACAATGGGGACATTTGAACACATACCCACAGGAAGGACACATCAGCGTGGTAGCAAAGCCGCGGCGATTCAAAAGCAAAATGGCTTTGTGCTTTTCTTCCAGAGTTTTGTGCAGAAGTTCTAGTAGCGGAAAGGAAATTAACTCCCCACTTTCAGCCAAGGCAGGATCGCTTCGCATATCAAAGACATGAATCTCTGGTAATGGCGTCTCGAAAACTCGTTTCTTCATTTCCAACAGTTCAATTTTCCCTGTCTTTGCCGCATAGTATGTGTCGATGGCTGGGGTAGCCGCCCCTAGCACGATGGGACATTGGTAAATGACGGACATCATTTTCGCCACGTCTCTTCCATTGTACCTTGGACTTTCCCCTTGTTTGTAGGAAGAATCGTACTCTTCATCAACCACAATCAGCTTCAAGTTTTGGAAAGGAAGAAATATGGCTGACCGAGAGCCGATGATAATATGACTTTCCCCATTGGCCACCCGAAGTCGATTGTTATATCGTTCCCCTTTGCTGAGATTGCTGTGCATGAAAACCACTTCATCGCCAAAGACAGCACCAAAGTAGGCAGTCATTTGGTTGGTCAACGCAATTTCCGGCACCAGAATCAGGGCAGAACCGCCCTGTTCTAACGCATGCTCCGCTGATTTCAGATACACTTCTGTTTTTCCACTACCGGTGACACCTTTCAGCAAAATCCCTTTGTATTTCTTTTGGTCAATGGCTTCTTCAATGGCAGAAATAGCCTTCTGCTGCTCTTCCGTCATAGTACGCTGTTTCCGCTTTTCCAGCACATCCATCAAGGAGTACGTCTGTTTTCGTTTATAGAAAATACGACCGTAATTGTTGAGACAAAAGGCTTTGATGATACCAGAAGAAAAACCAAGAGATTGGGCTTGCAGCACAGAAATAGGTCCTTTTTCTGCCAATATATCCCAAAGAGCCCCTTGTTTCTTGCTTCTTTTTCTTTGTAAGAAATTGGGTTCTGTCAGAGGGGCAATCCATTTTTCCAATGGCTCCTTGTGAACCGCCGATAACTTTTCATGACGGATCAGGTATCCTTTGGTCACATAGGAAGAGAGCTGGTCTCCTAGAAGCAATTTGGCATCTTTTTCAGACAGGACTTCCACAGAAGAATCTACCAGACTCCGAAGGTCCTCTTCCTCTGGAATGGCATCCCATGGGATTTCATATTCTACTTCCGTGAGGATTCCCTTTTTGTCAATGAAGAATAACCGAAGCGCTTCAATGAGGGTGCACATGTAGTACTTAGAAATCGCCATGGCCTGGTTTATCATTTCCGGGGTAAACCAAGGAAATGGATCCACCAGGGAATGGATGGCTAGCAATTTGTAATTCAGTTTTTCCGTATCTTCTTCATGAACAGAAAGAATGACCCCCTCTTCCATCCGGCGGGCAAAGGGAACCACACAGCGATATCCCACACCAGCAGAGGGCAAATTGTCAGGAATGGCATAGGAAAAGGTTCTATTCAAATGTTTTGACGGACGATTGATCAATACTTCTGCAACGGAGGTAAGCATGAGAACTCCTTGATTTTTGTGACTGGTGACTGGTGGACTAGTGACTGGTAGCTGGGCCCTAGGGATTAACTATGTCATTAAGATAAACAAAATATGCGATGATTTCGTTCGAGTCAAAGTTTCTTAGGTTGCTCAAGTTTCTCAGGTTTCTCGAATAAGCTGATAACGCTAGCGTTTATTGGCACATTCGAGAAACCTGAGCAGCCTTTGCAACCTGAGCAACCTGAGTAACCTAAATCCTATAACGCAATCATACCCACAAACGTAAATCCTTAACTTAACAGCATTGATAAACTCTATCCGGAAGCGTCATGGGGGCCGTTGGGATTTGTGCTTAATGCACTCTACCGTGTAGTCCAGTTCTATGTTTGACAGAAGTGGAGAAATCTCAAAGCAATAGCGAAAGAACCACTAGCTGTCGCTGAATTAGGAATAGAAAAATCATCACTTACGTCATCCATATGTATGATATGATAACATCAAAAAAGGACGCATGAATCATTTCATACGTCCTATTTTATCATATATTTTCCTATGGTGCTTTTAGGAAAGTAGAAACTTTTAATCTACAAAAGGGGTATTGGGGCGCTTTCAAATATTGTGCGCCCCTTCCACCACTACGCACTTCGCACTACTCACTACGCACTATATATTACAGTCCTGCTTCTTTACGAAGAATTTCTGCCTTATCGGTGTGTTCCCACGGCAGGTCTACGTCGGTTCTACCGAAGTGGCCGTAAGCAGCGGTCTGTTTGTAAATCGGACGACGGAGCTGGAGCATATCGATGATGCCAGCAGGACGGAGTTCGAAGTTTTTGCGAATCAGTTCAGCAATTTCTTCATCACTGATTTTGCCGGTGCCGAAAGTATCAACGAAAATGGATACTGGTCTAGCCACGCCAATAGCATAAGCCAACTGAATTTCGCAGCGGTCAGCAATGCCAGCAGCAACGATGTTCTTTGCTACATAACGAGCAGCGTAAGCAGCACTTCTATCTACCTTTGTCGGATCTTTACCGGAGAATGCGCCGCCGCCATGACGAGCCATACCGCCATAGGTATCTACGATGATTTTACGGCCAGTGAGACCTGCATCGCCCTGTGGTCCGCCGATAACGAAACGGCCAGTTGGGTTGATAAGGTACTTGGTATCCTGCAGGAATTCTGCTGGAATGGTTGGTTCGATGACGTGAGCAATCAGGTCTTTATGAATCTGTTCCTGGGTGACATCTGGGTTGTGCTGTGCAGAAATAACCACGGTGTCTACACGAACCGGTTTGCCATCTTCATATTCGACAGTGACCTGGGTCTTTCCATCTGGACGCAGGTAAGCCAGTTCTCCGCTCTTTCTCACTTCAGTGAGGCGGCGAGCCAGACGATGAGCCAGTGCGATTGGCATCGGCAGGAATTCTGGAGTTTCGTTAGATGCATAGCCGAACATCATGCCCTGGTCGCCAGCGCCGATGTCGTATTTGTCAGCCTGGTTTTCTTTGGCTTCCAAAGACTGGTCTACGCCCATAGCGATATCCGGAGACTGTTCATCGATAGCTACGTTGATACCAACGCTGTCTGCGTCAAAACCGTACTTGGAATCGGTATAACCAATTTCACGAATGGTATCACGAATAATCTTCGGAATAGCAACGTAAGCGGTGGTGGTGATTTCACCAAAAACATGTACCTGACCAGTGGTGACAGTGGTTTCGCAAGCCACACGGCCATTGGGGTCCTGTTCAAAAATGGCATCCAGAATGGCATCAGAAATCTGATCCGCAATTTTATCCGGATGGCCTTCGGTAACGGATTCAGATGTGAATAATACTTTCTTAGACATACGATTTCCTCCTCAAGAAATATCTATATAATACAAATATCATACACTAAAAAAACTCTCCGCACAGGGAGAGATGATAAGTCTCTCATCTGCCAGCAATATGCTGTAAGGAATTAGCACCGGTTCCCGTAGGAATGGTTGCTGCAGCTTCATTGGGCCAGTCCCTCTGCTGCTCTGGATGAGTGTATTGACGAAAATTATTATACTAATAATGAATGATAAAAGCAAGAGGAAAATAGAGATTTTTCTATGGCTTGAAAATTTCAAGGGTGAGACGCAAGTGACTCAAGTTGCTCAAGGTTCTCAGGTTGCTAAGGGTTCTGAGGGTTCTCAAGGTTCTTGCATCTGTGGTTTAAGGTTTACTTTCCGGGTCCACGATTTGACCAAAGCAAATTTTAAAAGTGTCATTGGTTTAAGGTTTAACAAACTCAAACCAATGACACTTTCATAGCCTCTATCATTTATGAATGATGCACTCAGAAAATAGACCTTAACCCACAAGGCACATTCGAGAACCCTAAGAACCTTCAGAATCTTTAGAACCTTGTGTAACCTGAGTACCCTAAGAAACTTGAGCAACCTGAGAAACCTTATACCTCAACAGAAATTATCTCATGTTTCGCTATCTATCTTATCCCATCAGGCATATCTATTATGTCCAAAGAACCGTTTCGCCACTTCCGGGAAGGAAATATAACTCAAAAGGTCTTCCATGCTAGCATTCGGATAGCCTTCTTCGGCTAGGCGCTTCCGATAAATTTCCAGCTGCGGTGGAATGAGGTCCGCCGGACGGCAGGTGATGGGTTCTGTATTTCCAATGGCCAGTTTTTTGACTTCTGGATCAATGGGACCCGGAGTGCGTCCATATTTCCCGGCCACCAAATTTCGAACTTCCTGTGGAATCATCTTATACCGCCCCAAAGCGACGTTCAGTACCGCCTGGGTTCCTACAATCTGACTGGTAGGGGTCACCAAAGGCGGATAGCCCAGTTCTTTTCTGACCCGCGGCATTTCTTCCAGCAGCTGGTCATACTTATCGGCCACACCCATTTCTTTCATTTGGCTCATCAGATTGGACAGCATGCCCCCAGGAATCTGGAAGGTCAATACTTTCGGGTCGATTGGGATATTGGTATCCAAGTGGAAATCTTCCACCAAATCCCGTTTTACCCGTTTGAAATAGTCTGCCAAATCATGGAGCAGGTGCAAATCCATGCCGGTATCGTAGGGAGTTCCTTCCAAGGTTGCCACCAGCGATTCTGTGCATGGCTGGCTGGAGGAGCAGGCAAACGGTGACAAAGCGGTATCCACGATATCCACACCGGCTTCGATGGCTTTCAGATAGGTCATATCCCCCATGGCAGAGGTGAAATGGGTATGCAATTCGATTGGAATTTGGATTTCCTTTTTCAGTGCTTGAATCAGTTCATAGGCCGTATAAGGACGAAGAAGTCCCGCCATATCTTTGATACAAATGGAGTCCGCCCCCATTTCAACCAGTTCTTTGCCCAATTTTACGAAATCTTCCGTCTTATGATAGGGACTGATGGTGTAAACGATACACCCCTGGGCATGGGCACCAGCTTCTTTGGTGGCCCGCATGGCAGTTTCCAAATTGCGCATATCATTTAAAGCATCGAAAATACGAATAATAGAAACCCCATTATCCACGGAGCGTTTCACAAATTCTGTGACCACATCATCAGCCATGTGGCTGTAGCCCAATAGGTTCTGCCCACGAAGGAGCATCTGAATTGGTGTATGAGGTAAATTTTTCTTCAATAAACGAAGCCGCTGCCACGGGTCTTCATTGAGGAAACGGAGGCACACGTCAAACGTAGCCCCGCCCCAAGCTTCAATGGCATGGTATCCGGCACTATCCATTTTCTCTAAAATAGGGAGCATATCTACGATACGCATCCGAGTGGCGGCAATGGATTGTTGTCCGTCACGCAATACAGTTTCCGTGATTTGAATAGGTTTCTTAGTCATAGGTATCGTCTCCTTTACTCTGCCTAGACTATATCACGGCATTTGAAATTAGTAAAATTTATAGTTTTAATTGTAGTATTAATTCAATTTATATGTTAGGCACGACTCATTTTAGCTGTAAACGATTCCTGTCGGTGACTGGTAGACTGGTGACTAGTGACTAGGAAATACAAAAACCCAGTCACTAGTCACCAGTCACGAGTCACCCACATTACTTCTTCATCATCTCTATAAATGCTTTCACCGCCGATGGCGTGTAGGAGCGATGAGGTAAGAGAAGGCTGTAATGTCTCCTTGTATATCGAGAGCGAAGTTTGAAGAACCGCAAGGTATTTTCATTTCCTGTAATGAGCCGATCGCTGGTGAGTGTGGCCCCTACCCCAGAGGCGGCCAGACGCAATGCCGTTACCAGCTGGGGCACTACAATTTTGAAACGAGGCATCACGCCGGCTTCATCAAAGATTTTATCCGTTCTGGCCCCCAAATCAACATGAGAGCTAATGCGAATAAAATTGAACGCAGAAAACTCTTTAAAGCTCACCGCCTCACAATCGGGGTCCAAATGGCGACCTGCCACCACTTCCGAAGCAGTCAGAGCTTCTCCCTTCAGTCGTTTAGACAGGAAGAATGACTGGGGCACCGCCAATAGAATGGTATCGTCGAAACTGTGGTAGCTATCAAAATTTTCAATAATCGATTCTTCGCAACTAAAAGTGAAATCCAGTTTATTATCTTTCAACAGTTCAATGAGATGGTCCGAGCTGGCTTCTTCCATGGTGATTGTAACGCCTGGATAGGTTTCTGCGAAACTGGTGATATAAGGAGTCAATAAATAGACATTCATATATTGGGTGCCACCAACTACCAATTCACCGGTCTGCAGCCCATGGAGATCATCCAACTGCTGTTTCAATTCCTGCTCCAGCAATAATTCTTTCTTTATATGAGAAATATACAATTCCCCCACGTGGGTCAGCGTCAATGGCCGCTGATTGCGATTGAAAAGGGCAGCCCCTATTTCTTTTTCTACTTTTTTAATAGCAATGCTTAAAGCAGGCTGGGTAATAAAAAGAGCTTCTGCTGCTTTTGAAAAGCTCCCTTGCAGCCACACCTGGTAAATATATGTCTTTTCTAGCTCCATAGTATAAATCTCCTTTATACAACTATTAATCCTTCTAAATTGATTATATAATGACTTAAGCGTATAGTAAAGGCACAAAATGATTTTTAATCATAGCAAAACAAATAACAGAGACAAAGGACGTGAATCATATGGCAAATACTTTATATCAAGTATCGACCTTGCAGGCATTGGCCCAAGGAAATTATTATGGAAATAGTACCATCAAAGAACTGCTCTCCCACGGAGATATCGGTTTAGGTACTTTCAAAGATTTAAATGGCGAAATGATTCTCCTCGACGGGACTTGTTATCGCGCCGATGAGAACGGTCATGTTTCTGTCATGGGTAACGCAGAGGAGACACCTTTTGCAGTGACATCTTTCTTTTCCTCTGATTCCCTCTCCCCCATTCCCCAACCAATGGATATGGCTGAGCTCATCAGACGTATGAATGAAGAAGTAGCAAATAAAGGTAAAAATAATATCTATCTTTGCCGCTTAGATGGATATTTCCAGGAAGTCAACGCTCGGTCTGAATTGGCACAAAAAGAACCATACCGTCCCATCGCCAAAGCCATGGAAACAGACCAAAGAGAATTCACTTTTAAAAATGTAAAAGGAAGCCTAGTCTGTGTGTACTTCCCCACCTATATGGATAAGCTCAACTTGGCTGGTTGGCACATCCATTTCCTGTCAGAAGATAAAAGCCAAGGCGGCCACGTCTTTGGCCTCACCTTGCAGAAAGGCCGCTTACAATGGGAAACCATTTCCAACTTCCACATGATCATCCCGACCAATTCCCATTTCCAGAACCTGGACCTGTCATCGGTTTCTAAAGATGAAATTGAAAGTGTGGAAAAGGCGGGAAGCGAATGAATGTATAATCATTCATATACATATATTAGATAAACAATGAATACTAGGGGTTTAAGGTTTACTTACCGAGTCCAAGATGCACAATCAGCTGATCCCCAAAGTAGCATTGGTTTTAGGTTTAGATCATAGCTGATAGTATTAGTTGTTAGTTGTCTGTTGTTTGGTCCCAACAACAAACAACTAACAACCAGCAACAATCGCCAATCTGATTTTTTGCTATTGAAAAACGAATTAACGAGAAGTCACTATATATTATAAAGGGGTATTGGGGCGCTTCCAAATTTTGTGCGCCCCTTCCACCACTACGCACTTCGCACTACTCACTACGCACTTTTTCATAAAAGTGAAACAAGGCGCAGTTTCTAAAATCTTTTCATTGTAACCATGAGGTAATCCTATGAAACAAATCTTATCTATTGTGGCACACAATCGTCCTGGTGTGCTGGCAAAAATTACAGGGCTCATTTCCCGCAGAGGATATAACATCGACAGTTTGACCAGTGGCGTCACCCAAAATCCAGAATACGCCCGGCTTACCATCACCGTCGACGCGGACGAACCGACCATGAAGCAAATCCAAAAGCAGGTGGCAAAAATCAGTGAAGTAGAACGGATCAAAGTACTTCACAAAGAAACCAGTGCCCTGCGCAGTATGCTTCTCATCAAAGTTCATGTAGGAGAAAAACAGATGGAAGTGCTGCAGCTCGCCCAGGCCTTCCGCTCCCATGCCATTGATATCACCGGAGACAGCATGACATTTGTCAATACTGGCAGCGAAGATAAACTGATTGCTTTTGCCAATGCCCTTCGTCGATATGGCATTATGGAAATGGTACAGACCGGTGTGGTAGCCCTGGAACGTGGCGAAGCATCTTTGGCTGTGAAACAGCCCCGCTATGATTGGCCCGGAGAAGAAATCTATGATGAAGAACCAGAAGCTAAGGAGGAGAAAGCATGATGAAATTGACAGGTGCACAAGTAATGGTCAAATGTCTGGAAGAAGAAGGAGTTTCCACCATTTTCGGATACCCTGGCGGCGCCATTCTCCCCTTCTATGATGCCCTTCGAGATGCCAAAGACATTCATCATATTTTGACAGCCCACGAACAGGGCGCTGCCCATGCCGCTGACGGGTATGCCCGTGCCAGTGGTAAAGTAGGCGTCTGCTGCGCCACTTCCGGTCCAGGGGCCACCAATTTAGTGACCGGCCTGGCCAATGCGTTTTTGGATTCCATCCCTGTGGTAGCTATTACTGGACAGGTCGCTAGAAATACTATCGGGCATGACGCCTTCCAGGAAGTGGATATTTGCGGTATCACCATGCCTATTACGAAACAAAACTTTTTGGTCAGCAAACCAGAAGAATTGATCCAGACCATGCGACTGGCCTTCCAGATTGCCAGAAGCGGTCGTCCAGGTCCGGTCCTAATCGACGTACCGAAAGATGTACAGACCAGCATCATGGAATACCATCCTGAAAAACTTCATAAACTTCCAGTCACTATGCCTGATAAAGCACTGGTTCAACAAGCCATCGATGCTTTGAATAACGCCAAACGTCCAGTGATGCTAGTCGGCGGCGGTGTGGCTATTTCCGGAACCGAATATGAAGCGGTTCATCTGTGTGAAAAGATGAACCTCCCCGTAGCCAGCACCTTAATGGGCCTTGGTGCCATCAGCGAATATAGAGAACAATTTCTCGGGATGGCCGGCCTTCACGGACACATCCGCTCCAACCGTGCCATCGCCAACGCCGACGTGATTCTGGCCATCGGTACTCGTTTCAATGACCGTGAAACAGGAAATCGTGAAAAATACAGTGCCAACAAAACCATCATTCACATTGATATCGATCCGGCGGAACTGGAAAAGAACATCGACAGCACCATCAACATCGTCGGCGACATGCGTACCACCCTGCTGATGATTCATCAAGGTTGTAAGCCCCATGACATCAAAGACTGGTGGGACGAAATCCTCACCTGGCCCAGCATGGATGAAGACTGTGGAAATAATGAAGCCCCCCACTTCATCGAAGCACTAAACCCATTGCTGAAAGGACAGAAATACCTGGCTGTCACCGACGTAGGCCAGCACCAGATGTTCACTGCCCAGCACCTGAAAGTCGAATTTGCCCGTCAGCTCATCACCAGCGGCGGCTTAGGAACCATGGGCTTTGGCCTCCCCGCTGCTATGGGTGCCAAATTGGCACAGCCAGAAAAGAAAGTCATCTCCATCAGCGGTGACGGGGGCTTCAAAATGACTGGCAGCGAACTTTTCACCTTAGCTAGCAACCACATCCCGGTGGTAGTGATCGTATTTAACAACAGTGGCCTGGGCATGATTCGCCAGCTGCAACTGACCGGTTTCAAGAAACGGTACATGGCTTGTGAACTCCCTGGGTATGTAGATTTCGTGAAATACGCAGAAGCCTTCGGCCTGTCTGGAGAACACGTTTCCACACCGAAAGAACTGGCCAAAGCCGTCAAGAAAGCCCTCAAAATGAACGAAACCTACTTGATTGAAGTCAATATCAATCCAAAAGACATGGTCGTCCCCATGGTAGCCTCTGGAAAAGGCGTAGACGAATTCGTTCCCCTGCCGTGATTGCGTAGTAATGAATGAACAGCAAAAAGAGATTATGAAGAAATACATTTCATAATCTCTTTTTTGTATGTTTAGTATGTCATCATGTATTTAAAGGTGAAAAGAATTGTTGCTTGCTGTTAGTTGTTGAGCCAAAGTTTCTCAGGTTCCCCGAATGAGATGAAATCGCTAGCGTGTATTGGCACATTCAAGAAACGTGAGAAACCTTAGCCACTTGAGAAACCTGAGTAACCTATAATCTATAACCTCTAACAGAATCACACCTACTACCGCAAATCTTTAATAGCAATAGAATTAGGTCGTTGGAACAACCATCAACTAACAACTACTCCAATTCTTTATTCTTGAGAAACTGTTTTCTATGTACCAGATGCATAACTTCCACACAGGCTTGCTTTAGCAAAGGAAGAGATAAGGTCTCTTCTCCTTTCTGGTAACTGGCATTTTTCTTTGCTAGATATATTTGGCGAAGCTCTTCTTCTACATTGTATTTTTGCACACGATGAATCCGTGTTCGTATATCTCTACATTTGCCAACCATAGTGCTCCAGCCATAGCTCCTCTTTTCCTTATTGTAAACCAGCCGCTTATACTTGGATGGCGTACAACATAGAATTTCTACATTCAATACAAACCGTTCCCCTTTGACAGTCGTAAAGGTATACCGGAGATGATCCGCACGATTCTTTCTGATGGTGTCCTTTCTTGCCTTACAATACTCCTGAATCGCGCCATCTATAAAAGAACGTAATTCCCTAGGCTCTATCTTCATGGGCATTTTTGTCAACACGATGTGATAATCAAAATAATAGGTCCCCTTTTGATTTTTTAACATCAAAATCAATTTCTGGTTTCCAATAGGCTGTAAATCCACCTTGCATTGAAGTTTCTTCCGAAGCCCATCTATAGCCACGTCTAACGGTTTCCTGCAAATAGCAGCATGAACGCGATATTCTTCTACATTGTCTACTAACTTATACATATGACATCCTCCAAAACACAATCGTATGGTTTTATGCTTTTATGCTTTTATTTTATCATAGCCTGCGCTTTTATATGGCATCAAGAAATGAAGTTAGCAAATATGATTTTATTTCCAAATAGGGTTACTCAGGTCCCTTGAATAAGATGATAATGCTATTGTCGATTTACAAACTGGAGAATAATAATACATCTACATACAAAAAGAGACTTTTGGAGTGAAAAGTTCATTCCAAAAGTCTCTTTTTGTAGCGTTTAAACAGAAGGAAAAACTGCGCTCATGGGAAATTCGGTGTTTTTTTGGCATATTAAAATGTCGAGAGTCCCAAAAAGCCAGTGTTTATCGGCTTTCCATGAGTTCTGCAATCTTTGTGATGATGATACCGTCAGTTTTTATCCTATTGTTTAAACGCGATAAATTCGAGCTTTTCTTTTGTAAAAATTCGCTCATTTCATCTAGTTTGTATTTTCTTGAAAAATTTTCGGTGTTTTTTTGGCATTATTTTCATTAAAACATGTTATTTTATAAGAACATGTTTTAATTATAATTTTTATGCATATGCATGTATATGCTGGCATAGTGTATAAATATAATGTTATCCTCGCTTTGTTTTTTCTAAAAACATTACTTTTGCTTACTTATCACCATAAAAATCTACATATATTCTACTACAAAAAGAACCATTCTGACAAATACCTGTAAAATAAATGCGTGCTAAAAGCTTGACTTCCCCTGACAAGTTAGCTTCTACAAATTTTCTTTTTGGCTTGTCTAATAAAATACTTTCATATAATCAATATCATGAGTAAGGTCTATTCTCCCAAAGTAAAAGGTTTTAAAAATTAATTTTCAGCCTCTTTTGGAGTAAGCATTGAAGTTACTTGCATATTGCTAAAGCTTATGAAGTTTCTGACTTGTAAGTCAGAAACTTCATATTTTTACTAAGTTTCTGACTTACAAGTCAGAAACTTTTATGTGATCATATGAATTCTAAGACTATAATCAATAAAAATGATAATCTTCCGTAAAATCATTGACTATCTCACTATGACAGTGATATCCTAAAGATGATTAGTGAGGAGGAATGACATATGCTGTTACAATTTCGGTTTTCTAACTTCAGATCCTTTAAGGATGAAACAGTCCTGGATATGAGAGCCAGCGGAAGTAATGAATATAGTGAGCACGTTCGATTGGAAGGCGTAGATAAAGTCTTACCCGTGGCAGCAATTTATGGAGCCAATGGGAGTGGGAAATCCAACATCTTTCGCGCTTTATCAGATATGATCTATTATATTCTGGTCTCTTTTGCTTTTGATGATCAAATAAGTGCAGCCAAAAACCATTTTCCCCGGGAAATGATTCAGGCCAAGTTCCCTTTTGAACCTCATTTCTTCCAAAAAGAAAAACCTGTTAGTTATGAAGTGTATTTCACCATGCCATATAAAGGCAAAACACAGTACTTCAAATACGGTTTCTCTTTGGATGCTGAAGGTATTACTGAGGAATGGCTGGGAAAAGCCTTTAAAACAGATATTGAAAAAGGTCATCCCTATAAAATGCTTTTTGAACGCAAGCGTGGCGAAAAACTTCTTTTATCCGGCACTATTGAAAAATACAGAGAGAATATCGAGCTATCCCTACAAGAGAAAGTATTATTACTCTCTTTAGGCACTAAGCTAAAGATGGAACTTCTGTCAGATGTGTTCCAATGGTTCAAACAGTTCCTGTTTTTGACATCGCAGGAAAAGGATGAACGATTCCGGCTATATAAATTGGCCCAAAATATATTTGATGATGAACAGCTAAAAAGATGTGTATTGGATTATATCCGTTCTTTTGACACATCCATTCAGGGCATTGATGTCATAAAAGGTCCTTGTGTGGATGATTCATCATTTGGAAGTGAGCGGTATCAACTATACTTTATCCATATAGACAAAAATGGAAACCGTGCAGAGATTCCATTGGAAGATGAATCTGCCGGGACTATAAAAATGATTACTCTGTTTCAAAAACTGCAAGATGGACTGCAGCATGGAGCTATATGCCTTGCGGATGAATTGGATATTCAATTACATCCCCTACTCGTTCGAAATATGATCCTCAACTTTACCGATCGGGAAAGGAATCCCAAGCATGCACAACTCATTTTTACAACCCACAATACGATTTACATGGACATGGGGCTATTGCGTCGAGATGAAATTTGGTTTACCGAGAAAAAGGATAATATTTCAGAGCTGTATTCCTTGGATGATATACAAGATGCCAATGGCAATAAAATTCGGAAAGATGCAAATTATGCCAAAAATTATCTACTGGGAAAGTATGGAGCTATCCCTCAATTGTCTGAACTGATAAAGAAAAATAGCAATGTGTAAAAATAGACCACATATGACCGGATGCACTACTGTATAGCAAGCGGTACAAGAAAAGAAGGTAACAAAAAAGCTCTTAAGCACAAAAGGCTTAGGAGCTTTTTACGTATATCAAATATTTTGCTATTTTTGAGGATTGCCTCGAATCACATTATAGGTGTATCCATTCTTATCAGTTTTCTGCTTCACATTTTGCTTTACGTTACTTTCCAATTGGGTAACTTTGCCCGTATTGGGATCTACCTGGTATATGTCCGTGATAATACCTTCCGTACCCGGTTTTAATTCAGATAATTTTTGACCGCCATTTTTAGATGGGTCATAAATGCTGACACCGTAGTATTGTTTCCCGTCTTTCATATACTCAGACATCACCCAACTGCAATCACCTAAATCTGAATCGTTGATTTGGTTCATGAAGTTGGAATTTGATTCGCTGTCGCTGAGTCCACCGAATAAATTGTCTCTGTATTCGGTAAAATCCAAATTATCTCTTTTAGTAATGGCGTAGTTTACCTGATCTTGGAACCAATCTTCAGATATATATCCCATGAGAGTATCTTTGAGCCACTTCATGTTTCGGTCATTGGAGGACATATTTGAGGAAGGATCTTTTTCATTACTTGCTACTGTACCTAAAAGATTGGATGCATTTCCAAAAATTGCGGAAATACTATCTCCAAAGCCGGAAGTTAATATTGAGCCAATACCAACCACAATAGCTAAAAGCAAAGCATATTCAATTAATCCTTGTCCTTTTTGTCGTGTACGTTTCCACATCATATTTTCCCTGCTTTTTCTAAATATCGTTTTGCTTGTATACTAATTAATTATACTCTTTTTGGTGTCATATTCGCAAAGAAAAATGAATATCACAATGTTTGAGATGTATTGGTAAGGTCTTTCTTATGCAGTAAATGTAACGTTTCGACACAGGCCTGCTTTAGCATAGGAAGAGATAATGAGTCCTCCCCCGCTTCTAATGCTGCATTCTTCCTATCCAGATATTTTTGACGGAGTTCTTCTTGGAGACGGTATTTCTCTACTCGATGGATTCGTGTGGCTATATCGGCGCAGTTTCCCGGCATATTGGTCCAGCCATAGGTTCTTTGTTCTTTGTTGTAAACGAGTCGGATATACCCGGTCTTACTGTGATTCCTATATAAAAACTCTACATTTAAGACAAAACGCTCTCCTTTGGCCGTTGTTAAGGTATAGCGAAGATTAGTCGCACTGTTTTTCCTTATGGTATCTTTTCTTGCTTTACAATAGTTTTGAATATTGGAATCAATGAATGTGCGTAGCTTTCTAGGCTCTTTATATAGCTGCATAGGCTTCTTTGTTAATATAATGTGGTAATCCACATAATAGGTGCCTTTTTCATCTTTTAGCATCAAAATGAGTTTGTAGCTTCCCACAGGTTGTACGGTAGCTTTTACTTGGAACTCCTTTCGGAGCTTTTCTGCCACTTTTTCAAGTGGCTTTCTACAAATGGCAGCGTGTTCTCTGTATTCTTCTAAGTTTTCTACTAATTGATACATATCATTCCTCTGATCTACTTTTGGTAAAAAAGACTTTAGAAGACTTCTAAACGTTTCTAAAGTCTTCTAAAGTCTTTTCCAAACGATTAAATCCGTTGGCTTTTCAACGCATATTCAATATCAAAAAGGGAATCCATGGTTTTTCGGTCTAACATCTTTAAATGGGATAATTCATTTCTGGCATTATAGGCCTCTTTAAACCATACGTCATCGGCAAGATCAAAGAAAGTATTATTATTCTTTCTTCCATAATATTGTAAATGACGGAGTTCCATTTCTGTCGGATCTGTAATCTCGTGTCCAAATTCATCTTTCTTAGGAAGGAGATGCTGAATCTTTTCTGCATAATGAAGGATGAGATAGCGCCGAATTTCCTCAATGATAGGAAGGAAGATTTGAATCTGTGTTTCCCAGACCGCTTTTTCCACTTTGTCCGTATCCATCCCCTGACACACGTCCATCGTATCGGAATAGAGGGAGTGTTTTGCCAAATTGGCACATACCAGCCCGTTTACGTCGGATAGTTTGGCAGCCAGCTGAGAGATATACATGCCTTTAGAATCTCTGGTTTCAAAATTTCCCAGGCATTGCATCGCAAAATACTGCAGGTTGTAGATGGAAATGTAGGAAGAAATATCTAAGACTTTCAGGTGCTTGATTCCTTCATAAGGAGCTGTATCTTTGGTAATACAAAGGAATACCCCATTTCCCTGAGAGGACAATGGACAGATTTCTTTCATGACATTCATCACCCATGGCGCATCGGTATCTATTTCAAAGTAGATGAAACGATGTTGCAGATGGCCCTCACTGTACAGCCTTTTATAAGGGCTGGTAAGCTTTCTTACAAATTTGGGCGCCAGACGGGCAATCAAATCATTTTGGAATTCAATTTCATTGGCATAGTCACTTGCTTTGAATGTTTCAAAGTAGAAGCCGCTGTCTATTTGCTGAATTTTATCTTCCAGGATGGTAAAGAATAAGCTATCTACATCGGATTCTTTAATGACAGTAGAAATTCCTTGCTGTACATTAGATGTTATTTCATTCATATAGGCCAAAGGCCCGGACACCTGGTTCCACCAGATGTCCCCTTTTTCTTCTTCTAACCAGTTATCTGTCTTCATATTCACTCAATGCCTTTTCAATTTTATCCGAACCGCCAAGCATACTGTAGAAGCTATAACGATTGAAAATGTATTCTGTGTTGTTTACCTTGCGAAGAACGTTCAATTCTCCCAGTTCTTCCAGAAGAGCCGAAAGTTTGTCATCGGAAAGTTCAGCAATGCGAGTACCGGAGAGGATATCCTTAATCTTTTCAAGAGTAACCGGTTTTTCATCAGAGGCATAGAGATAAGCAATTCCTAAAGTCAGGAGATAGTAGTAGTTATCATCATCCTTATCTACACGGAGGGTGATCATGAACTTTTCTTCAATTTCTTTCAGGAAAGAATCATCTTCCATGAGATGTTTGAGATAGACTTCATTGAGAATATAAGGCGGATTGGTGGTTGGATTGAAGTTATGTTTCTGGTAAGCAGTCTTGACCGATTCCAGAAGCTTCAAACCGTAATACTGAATGAGGCCCGGGAAATAGTTGGTCTTAGCCAGGATGGTGCTCACGATATCCGGGTTTTCAATGGAAAATCCCATGTAAGAAAGCGGACGAAGCAGCAGATCGGATGCTTCCGTATATTCGAATGGCTTGATATTGATGTGTCCAAGCTGTCCGTAGACCGTATTGGAAGACAGAGAACTCTTGTCATAGCGGATGACATTATGAAGGCCGGCCAAAACGAATTTGAAATGGCCCTGGAAATTGTTCTGGGTCATGCGCAGTACTTCAATCGGTCTGTCCTTAATCTTATTGGAAGCCACAATGAATGCATCCGCTTCATCAATGAGAAGGATGAGCTGCTTTACTTTATCCATAATGCTATCCATGGTGCTCGCAAAATCTTCCCAGTCTGTGAGTGGCTTAGTAATAAGCTTTTCTTTTTCCAGTCTTCTGGAAATATCCTTCAGGACGGTCGTTTCGTCTTTGTCCTTCATATCGAAATAGAAAGCATACCGGCCTTGTTCCGGATGATTATCCAGGAAAGAAACTTGGCGGAGAAGGATACTCTTCCCCAACTGACGACCACCATAGACCAGATTTGGACCATCCATATTGCGGATATCTGCCAGTTCCTTGGTGCGGCCAATGAACATTTCCGGTGGAATGAAGCCTTTGGCCTGGAATGGCGTAGCATTGGCAAATGGCATACAGAGCTTGATCATCTTATCTTCACGTTCCAGTTTGGCGAACTGAGAGAGATAGAGAGCCATGACTCTGTCGATGACAATCACATTGTACATAAATTCATCGCACTTCATGAGCATAGCGAGTTTGCAGCGGTCTGCCCATGGCATAGCAGCATCGAGAAGACAGATGGTGCCTTTGTTTCTTTCCACGCCGGCTGCTTTGAGTTCGTTGATGATATTGTCCGGGGAATGAGCACCGGGGAAGGTAATGATTCGGAGCCCTTCATCATAGATACCGCTTCCGAATTGCTTGAATGGATGTGAACTCTGTTGCATCGGTTCCCCTTTGAAGCTCACATCATAGGCGGTGCGATTGCTGGTTTGTCTGTAGGCCGTCACAGCGGAAGAAAGAACCTTTGGATAGCCCAGCATTTCCAAGAATGTTTCCGGAGTTGTTCTACCGGTAGAAGAAAGAAGGCGATCCCATTCTTTGGCAAATCCAATCTGCCCTTTACCAATACTGTTCATCATCGTCGATTTGCGGTTTTTTCTTCTGGTCGGGAACCAATCGTCCAAAGTTTTATCCAGACCATTATTTTTATTCTTACTACAGATTGAAAAGTATTCCTGGTAAGAATCCATGAACTGCTTGAACTCTTCCGATTCTGTGCCGAGAAGATTCTTAATTTCTTTCAGATTGCCATCCTGGCACTGGCGCATGTAGTCTTCTGCTACGCTGAAGTTCTTATTGGCAAGACATCTCCTGATATCTTCCAGGATGGGATAATCCAGGAAGGTTTCATGGGTATCTGCAATCTTTTTCTTAAGCATTTCTTCCAAAGCATGGAACTGATCGGTCAATTCCTTCTGACGAGGTTTGGATGTTTCTTCAATCTGATCATTTGCCGTTGTAGCAAATAATTCAAAGAGGCCATAGTTTTTGGTTTCCTTCAGATGGGCAATCAGGGAATCAGCCAATCCTTCATAGAATGTAATTTCATTCTTCTGCGTCAACCTGCCATAATTGTAGGCCAGTTCCAGTTCACTTCTGAAATCTTCCAGGTACTTTTTCAGATTTTCATTGCCAACAGTCTGAATGTCTTCTTCCTTTACATCCTGCCCATCAATCCCCAGCTTTTGGGAAAGAAGATTGTAGGTCCCCATGTTCATGGCTTCATAAGCAGAGTCTCTGATGGTTTCATAACATTCTTCTTCCGGTACCAGGTGGTTTTCCTCAATCATTTCCACATGCTTTTTGACACGGTTATACAAGCTAAGTTGCGGTAACCGGTAATTGAAATCCATCATAGGGAGATATCTTTCATTCAGTTCTACATAGTTGGTTAAGAGGAATGGTTCATAGAATTCCATCGGCTGGTAATTGGTATTGAAAGATTTCAGCAGTGATTTCACCAGGTAACGAAGCGCACAGAAAGACAATTCTTCCAGTGGATCCTTAGATGTCTTATCCTGTAAATGCCCGATAAGGTCAGTGCAGAGCTTTCCTGCTTCTTCCAAAGCCCTTCTAATTACTGAAGTTTCAATAGCTACTTCAGATTTATTTTCTACACGAATACGAGCAAAAATGTAATTACCCAATACTTCAAAAGCACTCACCAGAAGAGATTTCAGACTGCTTCTATCGGTTCCCAGAAAATGGTCATTCTGTTTCTTATCTACCTTGATGGAATCCCAGATTTCGTCCATATACTGATCCAGTTTCGCACCCGATGGGGTAAATGTTAATTCCTCATCAGCCAGAATATTCTCGGTAGTTATTGGTTCTTCTGCGAAAGAATTACAGAAATCCAGAATTTCTTTAGTGCTAAAGTCAGCCGGCGAACTCAAGAACAGAGACAATGTGCTGTCACGGCAAACCTTTTCATAGGTTTTAATGACACGTGCATGGTTAAAGCGCTTCAGTCTCTTTTGGCCGAGTCTTTTCGACATATTCCGTACTTCATTGGTGGCAAATGCCAAATGCTGTTCATGCTGTTCCTGAATTTTACTGTCTCCGCTCATGCACCAGCCAAGACCTTTTTCATTTCGGGTAAGGAATGCATTGAAGAAAGAAATGACCTTCTTTATTTCCGGAATTTCCAACAAAGCACTGTTAGAAGAATCATCGCTAATCTGTTTCCAGACCTGATTGCTTTGCCAATGCCAATTCCCTTCATTGTAAGAAGGCTTAAAGAAATAGCGAATCATAGCTGCTGCATTGAGGTAATCTCTGGCCTTTTCTGCATCCATACCGGGTACATCAATGGTGTAGTTCCAGTAATTGTATGCATCTTCTTTCGGAGTGATCTGTGGATACAGCGGATCTCCCATGACATAGGAAATTTCACGCAGAAGACGGCGAGACCAATCGGAATGCTCTTGCATATCAAGACCATGAAGCATCAGCATACCTTCTGCAATATGATGCTTATGAATTTCAGAAGAAATGGTAGCAATCATATCGGAAGCCGGTTCTTTATTTTCCTCTACCACCACCGGCTCTTCTACTTCTACCGGTTCTTCTACTTCTACCGGTTCTTCTTTGACTTCTTCTACCTTAGCAGGCGCCATGTTCTCTTTTGGCTTTACTTCCGGAGTCGGCTCTTCAATCTTAACCGGCTTTTCAACCTTAACGGGTTCTTCTACTTTGACAGGTTCTTCTACCTGAGCAGGCTTTTCTTCTACAACCGTTTCTTCTTTGACCGGTTCCTCTTCCTCTACCGAGTACGCCAAAGCATGTTCAACATCAACAGGGTTCAGCCCTCCGTCTGTTTCATCCAAACTACAAATCATGAGACGGAAAATATCACGGGCTTTTACCTTTTCTTCCCAATAAAGTCGATCTGCTTTTGTTTTGGCAATTACAAACAGATTGGTTTCCTCTTTTTCGGCTTCTGAAAGGAGGTCTTCTACAGCAGCAAGCTCTTCTTCCAAATGTTCCTTTGTAAAGATAGGAACTAAAATACCGGCATTTAGGAGCTTATTTTTACCTACAGGAACTCGATACATATTAGCCGGTTTTCCTACGCTGGCCGGGCTGACATCATCAATCAAGAAATCCGGATATTTTTCATGTAACTGGTTTAACAGAGCCATTTTTATCAGATCGCGAGCAAACCATACATCAGGAATATTTTCCTCGTGAAGCATAATGGGTTTCTTGGCCGGAACCATTTTCTTGAGTGTGTCTGTTTTATAAAGATCCAGTACATCTCTGTTCAAGGTGTACATTTCGCTTCCCCAAAAACGAATCTTTTTGGAAAGTCCCAAACTATAGACTCGTTCCATGGCACGGGAGAAAATATCCATATCCCTTGGTGTCTTGCAGCACTCTTTCTTATAATGTTCCGGATTAAATACCATATTTTGCTGTAACATGGCAATTACCCGGAGTACATTATCCGTCATTCCTCTGGTAGCATTTTCCAGTTCATTCTTAAACTTGGTGGCACTCTTGGTCCATTTTGCTTTGACCGGATTACCTTCCACGGTTAAACTGCCATCATAAAATTCAGATTCCGGAATATCCCAATCCATTTTAACTTTTTCCACGGTTTGTTCGGGCGTTACCGGAATCGATTCTACAGGAGCGGATTCTACCGGTGTTGGTTCTACCGTAACTTCCTTTTCCTGCTTTTCAGGCACCATTACCGGTTCCTTCCCAAATACCAGCTGCTTGGCATTGATAGCAAAAAACAGGTTGAATCCAAAAAGTGTATTGCAAAGCGCACCTTCAGTGAACGTTAAAGGCTTACCGGAATCCACCCAGGAAATCAGCTTCTTCATAGCATCAATCCGTTCCTGATGGGCTTCATAGTGTTCTAAATCTTGCAAAAGAGAAGATGCTTCCTTCTGAATAGCGGATAAATCCTCTTTGACACCTTCCTCTTCTCCTACATATTGGAGAGAGCAAACCTTCTTTAACACCGTTCCGATTTCTGCAGCAATAGACTTAGCCAGTTCCTTCTTATCCCAATCGGAAATGGCATCATGAGCCTGTGACAAAGTAGCCCCGGCTTGAATATTGCGAACCGCCAAAGAATTTAGCAGAGAATCCTGGAGCTCTTCCATTTCTTTCGCTGCTGTAGACAAAGAATTTAAGAGCGATTTTTCAATCCATTTATCTTCCGTCAGCTCAGAAAGAAGTTTCTCCGCACAATCCGCGGTATTTTTTCTAAACGTAGATAACTTTCCACATAACTCTTGTAACTCAGTATACCCTTTCGCGTGTTCTTCCATTTTTAACCTCCTATCGCTTCACATTTCGTTAACATCCATGTATTTATCTTACATGATTTAGTCCTTTTTCTCTACAACCTTTAAGAAAAATACATATAGAAAATTTCATGTCATTCTAACAGATTAATTCTTACTTATACCCTAATGCCAAAGGTGTTTTCAAGTACTTCAAAAGAGGAGAAAACACGGTACAATTCGGTTAACATTTTAAGATACTCCGGAGCCGTATCCTCTGTTCTATTTCCTACATGAATTGTTACCAGATGAGCAAAATCCCATTGTGATGGAACTTCTATCTCGTTTTCCCCTACCCGAATAACAAGGGTATGATCTTCCACATAAGAAACATCTAACTCCTTGGAAAAATCAAAGGTAATTCTAAATCCTCTTCGCATATCCTCTGCACAGACCGCATAGAAATCTGCATTCAAATAAAGTAGTTGAGAACGAACCTTATCATAAACAGAAGCTTCTTCCGGACTTAAATCCTCGAGATTCACATTCAAAGGCACATCCATGTCCATAACCCGGCACTTTTTCACCCAAGAAGAATCAGGGGATCCGGAGGATACCCAGCGGTGCGTTTTAGGAATATACACATCCATGATTTCATCTACAGATAAGCGATTACATTCCTTGACTAATCCCTTAATAATCCAAGCTGCTACCCTTGGCTGATTCAATACATCTTCCATCCTTTGCGTCATAGTAACTGCTCCCTTACCCTTCAAACTTGATAGATTCTTCATTCAAAGTAGAATACTTACCTGTATTATATTTCTTTTTATAATATTCCATGGCACGCTTCTGCAGATCGGCTTTCAAATCTTCTTCTTTGAATCCATCCTTCTTCTTGTAAGTCCGAACCTGCTGACGCAATGTGCTAGTAGTAAAGCCGGATTTATCTACAATATTTCCTTCTTTATCGACGGAAAAATCAATAGGCATTCCCATCAGGTTAGCATGCAGCACCCCACTATCCTTTGGGTCCGTTACCTGGAAAGTCTCAATCAAACTATACTTGTACTTAGAAGTACCGCCATAGGTTCTTCTTCCTACGGTATTCAAATACTCACTGTACTCTGCTCGGTAAACAGAAAGCATATATCCCTTACTTCCCTGATTTGGTTTGACCTCCATGACATACGTATAGGGCCCATCGTTTTCCAATGCCTCCCCTACGTAATATCCTTCAAAACTCTTACCGCAACCGGCAAAAGAAACCACTGCAAACAAAGCCAATACAAATGCCATAATCTTTTTCATCATCGTCATCTACTCCTTATACCTAAAATACAACCAAACCAACCATTTCTTTCTTACCTCCATCGAAAGAAATTAAAAAGCACAGCTATCCGGGAGTATCAACACTTCCAAAATAAGCTGTGCTTATATTTCATATCACTTAGCAGCCGTATTTTGTCATAAACCATATCAGTCGTTAATGCTTCCCGCATGTAGTAAAAAATCTGTTTCTTATAGCTGTACATATTAAATTGTTCCATGGCAGTAATTATATACGCACTTCTTGCAAAAAGCAAGCACAATCTTGTAAATAATTACGCACCAAACAAATGACCACTTCATCAAAATGTCTCTCAAAGGAACGCCAGTTCCTAATTCAACAATCATTTTCTTTTTTATATTTTAAAAACACCATGGCTTCGCCATGGTACAATCAAAAATATAAAAAAACACGTAGTTCCTTATTATTTAGAACGATTTTATTCCCCCCCATCTTCGATATTTCTGCTTCTTATTTTTGATATTAGAAGACTTAAAAATGCTTTAAAAGACTTTAGAGGACTTTAGCAGACTTTAGAAGTCTTCTAAAGTCTGCTCTATTTTCATTTTTTTGTGATATACTACAAGATTCAAGATTTTCGTTTATGTTTATGAGGATACCGTTGGCGTTGAATTGAATTATGCTTTCGAATTTCGGTAATAAAAGGGCCTGTGACAAAATGTGAAATGTTTTGTCACAGGCCCTCTTGGGTATGTGGAATTTTTATTTTACTCCTAGAATGGGCATAAAGTCCCTTTTCATTTTTAAATCGTACTCCTCTCGCTGGCTCGGTGATTTTGTATTATTTTGAATAGGCAAAAATGGAGTAAAAACTGTGGGAAAATCTATAGTTTATAGAAAAAACTATATTCTCAAAGCCATATTCCCCGCAGTTATGTTACT
Organism: uncultured Dialister sp.; assembly: GCA_934216155.1. Taxonomy (GTDB): domain Bacteria; phylum Bacillota; class Negativicutes; order Veillonellales; family Dialisteraceae; genus Dialister. The sequence goes on along the minus strand of CAKQBK010000013.1, from coordinate 7,055 downwards.
TTTTTGCAAGAAAAAGTAACTAGAACGAGCTTATTCAAAATAAAACATAAATATTCTTATCTCAGGCCCACAGTTTGTTCCAGTTGATTCATAAAATTGTCCAGCCATTCCAGTGGAAATGTAAATAGTTTTTCTTCCTCATCCAGCATGTGCTGAATGCTTTCCCATTTCCCCATAGTTGCTATAGCTTCCAGATCCATAAAGTAACGATGGAGATAGCTGCCTTTATAGCATTCATCAGAATGAAGGTAATTTCTTACCATCTCCGGAGTTAGGGCAATTCCATAGGCTTTTTCAAAATCCTTACATTCCTGGCTGTTTGGTTTCTTTGCTAATGCATTTAGTTTTTTCTCTAATTCCGGCACTGTATTACATCCATAAGTGACCATACATTTTTCTACAAAAGAAGCAATAGCATAGATTTTTTGCTTTTCCAGTGGTAAGGATGACATATCCAAATGGGACTCCTTGGATGTCTTAATAATGGTATCACCAAGCCTCTGCAGTTCAGTTACATCAGTCCTATAAATTCGATTTTCCATTGCTAACAGAGTTCGCATCCCCTGCGTGTTTCTCTTAGTCGCCTGTTTAAGAACCTGCTCGTATAGAATAATCAATATGTTAGCACGTTTTACAAGAGTAGAATACCATTCTTCTTTCTTTTCCTTATCAACGATTAGTTCTAGGTTGTCTATGCATTTAGAAAGGCCATCCAGTTCCTTATCCTGCCAAACGGCCTGGGGAATTTCATTGCGATTTTCCAGTGCAATAAACTGAACATCTGGCATAAATACCTTTATGGTTTTAAAGATTTCTTCCTGATTCCCCTTATTTTCTGAACTTAACGTATAAGTCAGCATAATTTTATACTTTTTCAGCAGTAAGGAGTTATATGTCAAATAATTCCGAATAACATCTGCTATGCCACGTATGGTTATTATATTACTCATTAATGTGTTTTCCTTCCTTAGGCTTTTTATTGCTATTCCACCGCTCCGAGCTCCACTTCTTCTGACAGCCACAACTTTTAGTGTGTTATTACCACCGCCATTCTGTATTCATGACAGCATGCCAAATTTGCTCTCCCATCATTACGGTTCTAATATCTGCCTGACTGGTATGTTCTCGAATCGGTCCTATAGCTTTGCTTCTATTTCCATTGTCTATAATCAGGTACATTTTACGTGTAGCTGTATTGTACACATAGGTTCTTGTCCGAATGCTTTGATATCCATTGAACTTATTCCAGTTGACACTGTTAGCAGCAATGGTATATTCATGTCCGTTTTGAGAAACAATGTAAGCTGAAGTTTCATCGATATAAATACCGGAATCCATGTGGGTATAGCACAAACGAACTCCATCGGACATTTCAACCGGATATCTGCCATCCGTCTGTCCATATTTGAATTCCGGCATAGCGTAAGACGGAGAAACATTTCCCATCCAAGTTGCTCCACATGCTGCTCCTAAAAGAGCCATTGCCAATACACCAATACGCATTCCTGCTTTCATGTTCCATTTTCTCATTGTTTGAGTCTCCTTTCTAAAAACATTAAATGCATTGAATTACTATTAAACATAGAAGACTTCTAAAGACTTTTGCAGACTTTAGAAGTCTTCTTAAATCTTTCAACCCCTAGTCCTAATAGTTCCATCCTACTAGACTATAAAGGGCAGTCTTTATTTCGTTATTTTCCTCTTTGTTGTTATATTGACCGAACCCATTCTCTCCGTACATATCTTCCAGAGGACCGTTAAAGATTAAACGGTGATTGGCATCAAAATATTTTGGTTGTTTCTTGGTATAATCGTCCAAATGGGAGTGAGTTGGCCAGTAGAAAACAAAATAGATACATTCAGTGACAGTATCCGGATTGATACGTCCGTTGCTATTTTCTCCGAGCCACTGGGAACCGAGCGGTGTATATTTTCGTTTCAGAAAGGCGGTGAGTTCCCTATTTTGGGCTTACCCTCTGGTTTTAATAGAATTCTTTTCTACATAGGTTGTGTAATATTCATTTTCATAAATTTTAGTCCATCGGGTTTCCGGAGTTTGTGATTGAGTTGGAGTACGCCATCCTACCATTTTAAATAGTGCATCTCTGATCTGTTCATTTTCAGTTTCCGGTACATATGAGCCAAAACATCCCGGCTTATGCAAATCCCATAGAAAGCCATCGTAAACTAAGTTAAGATTTGCATCATAATATTTGGGCCTTTGCACAGTATCATCAATAAATCGAGACTGGTATGGCTGATAAATTCCAACATAGATGCATTGGGTAAGTACACTTGCATCGATTGTTCCTTTGTTTATTTCTCCGAGCCACTGTGATCCTAAGGGCGTATATTTTCTGTCCAAAACAACAGTCAGTATTCTACCATCCCCTGTTCCTCTTGTTTTCATTTGGGTGTTTTCTACATAAGTGGTGTAGTATTCATTCTCATAAATCTTTGTCCAATTTTTGGGGACCTTTGTAGTGCTTGATGTTGAAGCTGATTCTGTTTTTTCTTCAGCGGTTCCCGAATAAGCGGCATCAGCGGTGGAGCATAGTGCAATGGAACCTACAGTAGCCAGGGACAATGCTATGGCTAATAATTTTTTCTTCATGACTACCTCCATGTACAATAACTACTGTTTCTTTGAATCCATATGGATCAAGCTAAATTATAAATAGGGCTGTGCTCTAGTGATTCTTATACATCCTTTCTCTATGTTTAGATCAATATTCACGTATCTTTTATAAGAATCTTTGAACATGGCAGCTCTTTCGGTAGCCCCTGCCGGTTCGCCATATTTTTCCTTGAGATTTTTTAATGCTATTTCATACATTTCACGGGCATTCTGCTTATTTTTTGTATAAAAGTTAATATCGAAACGAATGAGTTCTCCATCATCCCTTCTACAAAAGTTAACTTCTTGCTTTGTCTTATCTTGCAAGACTCGGGTATAGGTTACAAAAGTAGCCGGACCACATCCATACTCTATTTCTACCTTCTTCTTCCAGTCAGGGAGACTATCAAAGGTGGCTTCTGCATCAGCCACACGCATACCCGTATATAAGGTATAAGCCACATAGAAATCTTGTGTTACTTGATCGACTTCATCCAGGCCGTTGGCAAACCCCGGAATCCAAAGGGTACAAGCTAACGCCATTCCCAATATTGCTTTTTTACACACGTTCATATAATATCTCCTTTTATTCTTCAAATTCTTCTAATTCATAATCTTCTCCATTGGCATCAGCTGCAATCCTTTTTACTGTTTCTTGTGCCATGTCCAATTTTGCATTACAAATACGGCTGACTTCTACAGCATCTTGGAAGGTTTTCAACGCTTCATCCAAAGAAAGATTCCCTTTCTGCAGTTGTTCAATTTTATTCTGCAAAAGGCCCAGGGATTCTTCAAAGGAAATGTTGTCTTTATTTATGGTCATTGGATTCATCCTTTCTGATTTATATCACTAACAATGGAGGTAATGGTTCCATCCGTAACGGCTGTGGTAATCGTATCCCCTACGGATACATTTTTTGTGTTTACCACCGGGGTAGATGAGTCTTTCCAGGTGATGGTGTATCCCCGGGACATAACTGCCAATGGACTTAATGCATTGAGCTTTGCTGTGAGCAAAACAAAGTCATGCTTCTTCTTTTCCAAGAGATTATCCATGGTGTTTGTCATGGTTTGTTCCAGTCGGTCCAAATATTGTGCTTCCCCAGAGATTTGGGCTTGCAAATAATTGGCTCCCTTCTGAAGTAAAGATGCAATCCCGTTTTTATAGGCTTCCACATCAATGACTGCAATTTCAGCTGCTTGGGATGGTGTGGCAGCCCGTTTATCTGCAGCAAAATCACAAAGTGTGAAGTCTGTTTCGTGTCCTACAGCGCTAATAACAGGAATGTCCGAAGCTGCTACTGCACGTACAACAGGCTCTTCATTAAATGCCCAGAGATCTTCAATGGATCCCCCACCTCGACCAACAATTAAGAGATCTGCCAATTTCTTCCGATTAAAGAATTGAATGGCATGAACGATTTCACTGGCAGCTTCTTCGCCTTGTACCTTGACGGGATACAGGATGATTTTAGCGCCCGGATTTCTTCTTCTGGACACAGTGATGATATCATGGACGGCTGCCCCGGAGGGAGAGGTGACAACGCCAATGGTCTTAGGAAGAATCGGAAGAGGTTTTTTTCGGGAAATATCGAAAAGACCTTCTTTGGTTAGCTTTTCTTTCAGCTCTTCATAGGCTTGCATAAGACTTCCAATGCCTTCCGGACGCATTGCCATAACCTGCAGTTGGTATGCACCATCTCTTTCATATACAGCAATATTCCCAAAGGCAATGACCTTCTGCCCATTTTTAGGAATAAAAGAAAGACGGGAAGCATATCCTCTAAACATGACGCAGCGCAGGGCTGATGTGCTGTCTTTCAAAGTGAAATAACAATGACCGGAGCTGTAGCATTTAAAATTTGAAATTTCTCCAACAACCGGAATTTTGCTTAATTCTTGATGCTGTTCCAGTATCTGTTTGATATGTTGGTTTATATCGCTAACTGAGTATCCTTGTTTGTTCAATATGACAGTGTAAAATATTTTGTGTAAACGAATAGATTAGAATTTAATGAATTTCATGTTTTAACCATGAAAAAAGAATCATCTGGATGGCAAGTAAAAGCGTAATGTCTTTTATCGATAAACAAATAAGGCACCGTTAAAGTAACTCATCGGAGCTTTTCTTATCCCATCCGCCTCTTTCCAATCTTCTTCTTCTAAGTGTTCGCCACGCGCTTCGAACGACTTTTACTTCCTCAGCCGTCATATTCATAACGCCCATTAAAATTTCCTTATCTGTAACATCCAGTAATCCCTCTATATCCGCATTATTTCTAACATAATGATCAATAGTATCAACTAGTTCATTTATTTTACCGTCACTAATTACCTGGGGGTTAAAAACATCAGGAAGAACAATTTTATTTACTTCCCCAGGTAATATTTCTAGCACTCCACCACCATAACTTCGCCCTTCAATTTCAGTATAAGTTAATGCGAGGCTATTATAGTAAGCCACAATTGCGCGCTTTTCGATATTCTTTCTTTTAAATCTGACGCGATGCATTGTATCTGTGCTTACCGCATTAACTTCAGGGCTGTTGAGCATGAACTTCGGATACAAATAATTTCTTCTTAGAAAAAACGCATCCGGAGACCACACAGAAGGAACTTTGTACCATTCATCCCGAATCCGGCATTTGTAAGTTGAATTCATTTTTTCATCCTCACCATATTTTATATAGGATTTAACCCCATTATTCATGCTTGGATAAGAAAATGGCGCTAGATTCAAGAGATATGTCCTCGCTCCCTGATTAATATTATATTTCCAATCATCTTCTGTAAATACCACACCTCTAATATTCACACTCCGAGCAATCAGGGGACAACAATATTTTTTAAGATCATAACTCTCTACAGTATTATTGTCTACACAAAAATATTTGTTATTTCCAGTTGTTATGCCTACCTCAATCTTTGCGACATCTGAAAATCTCACATATCTGCCATCATGTTCAATAGCATGAAGCAAATCTTCCTGTTCAGCATTTAAAAAATATCTCGTCCATTTTCTGATAGCACCATTATCCTCATCATAAAAAGGAATATTATTTAACATGTTTTCGTCTGGCAAATCTTCAGCATTATAACACTGTATAATTCGAATTTGATGTGTATCTAAATCAGCAATTTTTTCTCCCAGTAGAAGAACCACCTCCTGTTCTATCCCATCAAAGACAAGACTCTTAAATGTAATTACAGTTAATTGATTAAGGTGTTGAATTAAGTATTTCCTAAGTTCTTCTGAATATTTAACTTGTAAAAGCTCCGCCGGTATTACCAGCCCAATACGACTATTAGGCCCCATGCAACTTATACAGGCTACCGTAAAGGAAACCCATGCATTTATCAGCTTATTCGGTCGCATACCATTATCTATAAGTATACAGCTTTGCTCATTTCGCTGTTCTTCTGTAAGATATTGATACCTTATATATGGAGGATTTCCTATTATGACTTCAAATTGATGATTTTTAAGGCCACTTTTATAAGCAGTATAAAAATCATCATTTATAACATAAACTTCTGGTTCGTCATCTTCTTGATTAAATACAGTTTCCTCAAAGCTTTTCCAATTTTCAAACCATTCAGTATTATCACAATTTCCTGTAGCCAATCTAGCGAAATGATTATCAATCTCAATAGCAGTCATTTTATAATGAAGAATATGACCTTGCACGGCTCTTTCCCGTTGCGCCGCAGCAATACAGTCAATAAATACTCCATCTCCACAACTTGGTTCTAGCACATTTATAATTTGTCCTTGATTCAAAGCCCACTGAGTAATATATTCTGCTATTACTCTAGGGGTAAAATAGCTTCCACTTAATTTTTGAGCAGAAGCGTCTTGTTTTAACAGCAATCAACTCATCCTTTCATCATATGCCTAAACACTTTTATCAATTAGTCATTATATCATAGATTCGAAATGCTCCTGCAACTAAGCTCCAAGCATTTAACACTTATTCATCTACCCTACATTACCGTCACTGCATTAATAAATCAAGTATTTTATCCAGTTATCTATAGCGACTTTTATATAAAACCAGATATTATCTATTTCATTTCAAAATATACCTAATATAAAAGCACTTGTATAATGTTACAGAAAATGATATAAACAGATTAGAATAGTATACCTATATTTAACAGAAAGGAAAAATAATCATGGCAAAAGTAAAGTATTTACTCCAGGGAATCAATGCTGACTCTAATCATGAAGACGCTATCAAAGAACTTTTGAATTCATCTCAAAATTATGACCAGGTAATTATTTATTCAGCTTTTAATCGTTCAGATAGTGTACATTTTCTCGAAGATGAGCTGAAATGGTATGGAAAAAAGGCTTGCGTTAGACAGTGTAAAATATTTTGTGTAAACGAATAGATTAGAATTTAATGAATTTCATGTTTTAACCATGAAAAAAGAA
>CAKQBK010000012.1 GCA_934216155.1 uncultured Dialister sp. | reverse complement strand
CAACGCGCTGTCGCCGATCTAGCGTGGGGGTTCATAGGATCCTTCTCGCCTACCAGGGGGATACTATGCCTTTTTTGTGCTTCTCTTTTTCAGTAAGCGGTAGATGAGATGATTTCTTCTGTGATGACAGGTTGCTCAGGTAGCTAAGGGTTCTCAGGTAACTCAGGTTTCTCGCATGTGCTGATAAACGTTAGTGTCACCAGCACAGATTATCTCCGGAGAACCGCTATGTCGGACAAGGTTCTAAGGGTTCTAAGGGTTCATCGAATGTGCCTCTAGTCGTACCCATCGGTCGAAATGACGGAAACGAATCGTGGCACATTCGGAGAACCTGAGCGACCTGAGCCCCCTGAGAAACCTGTGCAACCTAAGCCCCACCAATTGACATCTCCCCCATATCGTGCTATCATATCCATAATTTCACACAGGCAATGAGAAGAAGAGTATGTGCTTGGAAATGGCAAAGAGAGCTGCGGTGGGTGAAAAGCAGCACAGGGAGAAGCACAGAAGATGGACTTTGAGCCTCCGAGCCGAATCATGAAGCTCGCCGGGACTGCCCGTTACAGCAGTAGGGTATTTATGGCAACAGCCAGCGTACCTGATGAGTTTCTATAGGTGACTATAGGAAGAATGAGAGTGGTAACACGGTATACAATCGTCTCTTTTATAAGAGGCGATTTTTTTATTGCAAATTTAGTTGTTGGTTATTGGTTGTTGGTTTATCTCCTTGGCTCGCTTATTTCCAGGAGATGCTGATTTCCTAATCCCACTGGTTTAGGGTTTAAGGTTTACGTTCTAACCCTTAAACCCTAAACCAATGACAATATGCCTTTGTGCAAACTAACGACATAGTGCTCGGTAAATAACCCCAGACCAAACAACAATCAACTAACAACTAACAACTAAAATAGGAGGCATCATTATGAGCAACAATAGCAACACATACGATATCAAAACCATCTGCATTCACGGAAGTGATTGGAAGGATCCCACCGGCTGCATTTCTGTGCCGATTTTCCAGTCTGCTACGTTTGGTCATCCGGAATTGGGACAGTCCACGGGGTATGATTACACCCGCGTGCAGAATCCAACCCGCGAATGTGCCGAAAAGGTGGTAGCTGCTCTCGAGCACGGCTGTGACTGTACCAGCTATTCTTCCGGCATGGCTGCTATTTCCATGGTAATGGAACTGTTCAAACCGGGAGACACCATTCTTTCCACCGACGACCTGTACGGCGGTTCTATCCGTCTGTTCCGTTTCATCAATGAAAAGAACGGTCTCAATTTCCGTTTCATCGACACATCGGATTTGAAAAATCTGGAAGCTGCTTTTGATGACACCGTCAAAGCAGTATATATCGAAACCCCAACCAATCCAATGATGCAGGTCACTGACATCCAGGCCGCTGCCGACTTGGCCCATGCCCATGGGGCGATTCTCATTGCAGACAATACGTTCATGAGCCCTTATTTCTGCAATCCTATTGATCTGGGCGCTGATATTGTGCTCCACAGCGGTACGAAATACCTGGCTGGTCATAACGATACCCTGGCTGGTTTCGTAGTTTGCAAAGACCCGGCCTTGGCAGAAAAAGTTCGTTTCCTCTATAAAACCGTAGGGGGCTGTCTGGCTCCGATGGACTCTTGGCTGGTGGCCCGCGGTATCAAGACCTTGGCGCTCCGCATGGAAGCCGCCCAGAAAAATGCCCAGGCATTGGCAGAATGGCTCTCTAACCATCCGAAAGTCACCCAGGTTCTTTATCCAGGCCTGCCGGGATTCAAAAACAAAGACATCCATGACAAACAGTCCCGCGGCACCGGCGCTATGCTGTCTTTCTACACAGATACCCATGAAACAGCCCTCAAGGTGCTGAAGAGCGTGAAATTGATTCGCTTCGCAGAAAGTTTGGGCGGCGTGGAAAGTCTCATCACCTACCCGGCCACCCAGACCCACTGTGACCTCACAGAAGAAGAAAGAAACTCCCGTGGCATCACCAATTGCCTCCTCCGCCTCTCCGTAGGCATCGAAGACGCCGGCGATCTGATTGCTGATTTGGAACAAGCACTTGACTAAGCGGTACTTCCGATAGATACACTATTCATTTATTCAGATATAGATAAGTTAGGAGTGAGGAATGAGGAGTGAGGAGTGAAGGAAGGGGCGCACAAAATTTGGAAGCGCCCCAATCCCCCTTTTATAAGGTAAATAGGGATTAGTAGCTACTTTCCATCATATATTTGCGGCGCTTTATAAGTTGTGCGCCGCCACCACCACTCCTCACTCCTAATTCCTCACTCCTAACTCAAGGAAGGATTTTTATGACAAAAGAAGATCTAAACGTACTCATCGACCGCCGCAATACTGGTTGCTTGAAATATGATTTCGCTGTGCAGCGTGGAAAGCCGGCGGATGTGCTGCCTTTCTGGGTGGCGGATATGGATTTCGCAGTAGCAAAGCCTATCACCGATGCGTTGGCTAAGAGAATCGCCCACCCGATTTTCGGCTATTCTGAATCGGGGGATTCCTATTTCGAAGCCTTGGCGAACTGGCAGAAAACCTATTTCCATTGGGATATCCAAAAAGACTGGCTCATTAAGACCCCCGGCGTGGTACCGTCCATTCACATTGCTGTGAAAGCCCTGACGAAGCCCGGAGATGGGGTGCTCCTGAACCAGCCGGTGTACTATCCTTTCACCAACGCCATTGAGAAAAACGGTCGTCATTTGGTGAACAGCGGTCTGGTGCTGAAGGACGGTCATTATTCCATTGACTTTGAAGATATGGAAAAGAAAATTGTGGAAGGCCATGTGAAACTGGCTCTTCTGTGCTCCCCTCACAATCCGGCCGGCCGTGTATGGACCAGAGAAGAACTGACCCGCTATGCAGCCATTTGCTTGAAACACGGCGTCACCATCGTGGCTGATGAAATCCATGAAGATTTCACCTATCCGGGACACACCCAGATTGCCTTTGGCACCATCAGCGAAGAAGCAGCCCAGCATGCCATCATTTGCACCGCTCCATCCAAAACGTTCAACATCGCAGGGCTGCAGAATTCCAATATTTTGATTCCCAATCCCACCATTCGCAAAGCCTTCCAGGACGAACTGGACTCTTTCGGCTATGACCAGTTGAATGTCATGGGCCTGGTGGCTTGTGAAGCAGCCTATCGCTATGGCCGGGAATGGCTCGATACGGTGAAAGCCTACATCAAGGACAATTTGGACTTCACCAGAGAATTCCTCACTAAAGAAATGCCGAAAATGAAACTGATCGAACCAGAAGGCACTTACCTCATCTGGGTTGATGCGTCTGCCTATGGCCTCTCCAACGAAGAATTGGAACACAAAATTCTCTACGACTGCCACCTGTGGCTCGATATGGGCTATATCTTCGGTAAAGAAGGGGAAGGATTCCTCCGCTTCAACCTGGCTTGCCCAAGATCCACTTTGGAAAAAGGCTTGCGCCAATTGAAAGCGGGATTCGAAAAGCAGTGAGAAATTAGGAATTAGGAATTAGGAGTGAGGAGTGAGGAGTGAGGAGTGAGGAGTGAAGGTAGCGGCGCACAACTTATAAAGCGCCGCAAAGTATATATATATTCTGTTGCTCCCTTTGAGAAACATAAAGAATATACCGCTTAGTAAAGGGTTATATCCTGCTGACTACGATTTCTAACATATCGAAATATTCGGCTTATCCAAAGGTTATTATTCTACTGATTCCAATTTTGTAACACAGTAAAATACCGCTATAATCAAGGTTATAAAGGGGTTATGCCATGTAGTATATAACCTTATATAACCTTATTTAACCTTAATGGTAGCGGTATTTTGCTTTATTACTCCATCGCAGCCAGCAGAATAATAACCCTTTGGTCGGCGGTAACTTGCTTTGTTACTCCATCCAAATCCGCAGAGTAATAACCCTTAGACAGGCGGTAACTTACTTTGTTACTCCACCCGCCCCAGCAGAGCAATCACCTTTTTCTATCTGTTTACATAATTCTTGTAAAAAGCCGTTTTGTCAAATAAACGGCTTTTTTCTAATGCAATTTTTTCAAAAGCCATACACAATCCAAGTTTTTCTTTTTCGTAAGTCCTTTACAGTAGTAAGCACAGGAAACAAATCAAACTGCTGTGACGTGAAGCAAGTACAGGTTGCTCAGGTCGCTCAAGTAGCTCAGGTTTCCCAAATAAGCCAGTAGCGCTAATGTCTCTTAGCACATTCTAGGAACCTGAGAAACCTAAGAACCTTGAGAAACCTGTGCAACCTGTAAGCACCATAGGAATCTTCCCTACTGACGCAGCAGTCATACAAAAAGGAGAAACTTATGAAAAAAAGTTGGATGAAATTGGCTATTTTAGGTGTATTGGCCAGCAGTGCCATCGCAGGTGGTGTCTTTCACGCTGAGGCATCGGATATTCGGATTCTTCCGGTAGATACTGCCAAGTTCTGGAGCGGTGCGAAGTTTGACTTCGATGTAGAAGTAGCCAACGCCAAGAATCTAGAAAACGTAGATGTAAAAATCAATGGCGTAGACGCAGAGAAATATTTCGGCAAGAAAGCAGTCACTAAGGACTTGGGAAATGGAGTCACTTCTTTCCGCATCGACCAGGTATCCTTCTCAAAAACAGGGCCCGTAGAAGTCACTGTATCTGCCAAAGATAGCCTTGGTACCTCTGCTGCCAAAGCCAGCTACCAGGTGGTCCGCGAAGCAGCCAATAAGAAAACCAAGAATGTGATCCTTTTCGTGGGAGACGGCATGTCTCTCCAGGCCCGTGAAGTGGCTCGTATTATTTCCAAAGGCATGACCAACGGGAAATACAATGACCTCTTGGCTATGGAAAAACTGGAACACAATGCGATCATCACCACGTCCGGTTACGATTCCCTGGTCACCGACAGTGCAAACTCCGCTTCTGCCTATGCCACCGGCCATAAGTCCGTCGTCAATGCCATGGGCGTATACGAAGATTCTACAAAAGATCCGCTGGATGACCCGAAAGTAGAAAATGTATCGGAAATCCTGAAACGTACCAAAGGCATGTCCATCGGTATCATCACCCAGGCAGAATCCACCGATGCAACCCCGGCCGCTATGGTGGGACACACCAGAAGAAGAGCCGCTCAGGATTTCTTAGCAAAAGATTACCTGGAAGATTACCATAGACCAGACGTCATCATGGGTGGCGGTTCCGCTCGTTACATTCCAAAAGATGTGCCCGGTTCCAAGAGAAAAGATTCTATCAACGTGATTGAAGAATTTAAAAATAAAGGCTATACCTTCGTTTCTACCTCCAAAGAAATGATGGAAGCTCCTTCCGATAAACCACTTCTGGGCCTTTTCCATACCGGCACTATGAATGTCTACATCGATAGAGAAATGCAGAAGGACCCGAAAGTGCTGAAAAGTTTCACCGACCAGCCAAACCTGATGAATATGACAAAGAAATCTCTGGATATCCTCTCCAAGAATCCAAATGGTTTCTTCGCTATGATTGAAGGCGCTTCCATCGACAAACAGCTCCACGTGATGGACTGGCAGAGAGCCGCATACGACACCATCGAATTTGATAAATCCATCGAATACGCCGAAAAATGGGCCAAAGAACATGGCGACAACACTTTGATTATCGTCCTGGCTGACCACGCACACGGTATTTCCATCAGCGGTACCTACCATGAAAAAGATGGCAAGAAAGGCACCGAAGCTGTCAGAACCTATGCGGACTCCATTTTCCCAACCTTCAAAGACACCAACAAAGATGGTTTCCCTGACAATCCAGACCCGGATGTAACCCTGGCTATCCAGTACGCTAACCATCCTGAATACTATGAAAACTATCACTTCATGAAGACCCCGACACCGCCAGCTCTGGCAGTGACAGAAACCAAAGAAGGAGCTGTCCAAAACGGTGATAAGGTAGAATACCATCAGGTATCCAAATCCTCTTCCAAAGCCAATCCGGCCCGTATCCATCCAGGCGATCCGGCCGAATTGATGCCAGCCAACACGCCGAAATCCAACCCACAGGAATGCCACTCTGCCGATGACATTCTTCTCAACGCCGGCGGCCCAGGTTCCGACTACTTCCACGGCACCATGGATAACACCGAAGTCTTCTTCGGTATCCTGCGGGCACTTGGGATTGATGGCACTAAAGGGCATAAGTAATAGTTAGTCATTCATCCGTTTTTGTGAGAAATAGTTAGGAGTGAGGAGTTAGGAGTGGTGGTGGCGGCGCACAACTTATAAAGCGCCGCAATACCCCTTTTTACAGAAAAAAAGAAAACTCAGTGCAAAGGAATTGGCCCAATACCATATAAAAATGTGCATTATTCACTTGTGAATTTATGCAGTTTTTCCCGATAGACACTATCTACAAGAATTATCGAGCAGTCACTATCTAAAGGTTATTATTCTGCTGATTCCAATTGTCAAACACAGAAAAAATACCGCTACCACCAAGGTTATAAAAGGTTAATCTCATAACCCTTTATAACCTTAATGGTAGCGGTATTTTGCTTTGTTAAACAATCGGAGTCAGTACATTAATCCCCTTTTGCTAAGCCGAATATTTTCCCTGTTAAACAATCGGAGCCACCACATTAATACCCTTTTGCTAAACCGTATATTTCCCCTGTTAAACAATCGGAGCCACCACATTAATACCCTTTTGCTAAGCCAAATATTTTCCCTGTTAGAAAAGCGTAATCACCACAATAATAATCTATTTCTCCGCTTCATCACTATCCCTATGCGACTCCTGCCGCTTTATTGCCAGCATTTCTTTATCAAAGAGGCTGACGTAGAAAATGCCGCCGTGGAACTTATTCATCGAGTAATGCCCCGCCGCAAAGACTCGCTTCAGCGCACCAGACTTCGTCCGAATCCGATAGGAGATGAAAACAATTTTCTTCTCATCTTCCATGCCAGCTCGCATTTTCTTTCGTTCAGAAATAAGATAGTCCCAATCTTCGGGAAGGACGATATTTCTATAACTACCCTGGCTGTAGGTAATGAACTCATCCCAACTACTGCAACCAGCCATATGAATCATCGTATCGGTAGCAAAGAGAATCCGTGCTGCTGGATCGGCCCGATAGACCAAGATGGAACCGGGGATGTTATCGGTGATATCCGACAGTTTGAATCCCAACTGCACCCGTTCCTGCAAATGGAGCACGCTGTCGTCATATTTCCGCCAACCTGCTTTGCCGTTGATTTTCGCATTGTACAGTGCAAAGTCCGCTTTGATACAAAGTTTCTTATATTCCTGGTCTTGCGCCGGATAGGAAGCACACCCCAGGGAGGTATAGAAATCGATGATTTTGTCCCGGTAAGGCAAGCGATGGGGCGTCACGGTGAAATGACGAATTTTTTCTAGCATCCCATTTTCATCTTCATAGGGTTTCATGATGACAAATTCATCGCCGCCGTTTCGGGTCAAAATGAGCGGTTCCCCGAAATTTTGATGGATATCTGCCACCATTTTTTTCAATGCCTGGTCACCTGCATCGTGGCCGTACACATCGTTTAAGAATTTGAAATTGTCAATATCCAGAGCCATGACCATGAAGTGTTCCGGTTTTTCTTTTTTCAAATACCGGGCCACTTCTTCATCGCCGCCTTTGCGATTATATGCGCCAGTCAAAGAGTCGATGCTGCTCATTTCTTTTAATTTCCGATTTCTTTGCCACAGGAAGGATACAATGGCACTGCTGAGGAGCCCGCCCCAAATGGCAAAGAAAATCATGCCTCGATTTTCCCAATTATTGGCATAGCAAAGGCGAATGGTCCAGGTGTCGTCCTGCACGGTTTTCTTCACTGCCACCGTTTCCTGTCCCAAGTAGCCATGGTCAAAAATTTTCTGTTCCTTGTCGTGACCGATCCCATCCCAGGACAGTTCGTAATTGATGCCCAGGGCTTCCAAAGAGGCCAGATTCATTTCATCGATGAAATCATCCTGCGCCACGGTCACAATGGAATAGCCCCAAAACCGTTCGCCGCCGAAATCATCAAAAATGTAAACAGGGTACATGAAAAGCATCCCTGTGCCGCCGATATACATGGGGAAAAGGGATTCCACATCAGGGGTATGTTTTCTCCGGGCATAATCAGCCTGGTACGCATAGGGACCTTTGCTCAAATCCCCCAAATAGAATCGATTGACCCCTTTGGGATATACATAAGTCACCACCCCATCCGGCGCCATCTGCACTGACCGGAGAGATCGATTCATAGAAAAGAACGGCAACGCCCAATTATCGATGCCTTCCGCATTGCCTTTATGACGCACCACATACTCCGCCATACGTTCCGAAATATGGATGTACTTATTGACCGACCGCTGCACCTTATCCATTTGCAGCTGCCCGAGTTGTTCCAACTGATGCTGACGAATGGCCGCCGTCTGGTCATACAAAATCACAGACCATAGGGCCGTCACAAGAATGCCGAGAATAAGAACAGGAATATGGAAATATTGTTTTAACTGACGCAGGAATGTATGCATAAGGGATTCTTCCTTGGAAATATTTTTTGTGACTGGGGACTGGTGACTAGGGACTCGTGACTGGTGACTAGGGATTAGGAACTATGGAGTTCTAGCCAAATTAGTACTAGCGTCTTGGCTCCCCTGTCGAGTAATGCTGTTACATTAAGAATTTGCGGTGGTAGGTATGATTCCGCTAGTGGTGACAGGTTGCTCAAGTTTCCAAGGTTTCTCAGGTTGCTCAGGTTCTCCGAATGTGCCAATAGACGCTAGCGTCATTAGCTCATTCGAGAAACGTGAGAAACCTAAGTAGCCTGAGAAACCTGAGTAACCTGTCACCTCTACCAGCAACTATAGTCAAGAACAAGTTCTTTTCTCTGTATCATACTACTTTTTCACTGAAAATGAAATGCGTTTTCTTGGTAAAAGTGACTAGTGACTCGTGACTGGTAGCTAGGGATTAGTAGCCAGGCCCTAGGGAATATGTAACTCTACCGGTAAACGTCATTTCGACCGACGGGATTTGTGCGGAACGACAAAGCAGGGTAGTCCGATACTATGTTAGACAGAAGTGGAGAAATCTCAAAGCAGTAGCGGGAAAGGTAATAGCTGAAACATCCCGTTACGGTTGGATTCAGCTGGATAGATTCTCGCTGGAGGTTTGAGATTTCTCCACTTTTGTTCAACATAGTACTGAACTACACCATAGAGTCATCAAGCACAAATCCCATCGGTCGAAATGACGCTAGAGCTGATACAGTAGCACCATAACATTCCCCAACAGGATGGATGTCCATAGACCTATCATCTGTATTTAAATACCGCCTGATGATAGATTTCATCAACGCAAAATAGTCTAATAAGTCATAACCTTATATAACCTTTATAACCCTATCACTGGCGTCTATTGTTCTATGTCAGAAATAGCTTACAGCATAATCATAACCTTCCCCGCTACCGTTTCTCGTGAAACATGACGGTAGCGAACTTCCGACTTAATTCCTAGTCACCAGTCACCAGTCACCAGTTATCATACATCCTCTGACTTTTCAGTCGCAAATGTTTCTTGATGAAAATGCTCACGTAGAAGACGCCACCGTGGAAGGCGTTGACATTGTAGTTGCCGGCGCTGATGATGTCCCGTACTTTTCCTGTTTTGGTGATGATTTGGAAATCCAGGAATTCTACATTGCGATCACTATGAGAGAACGTAATCATTTCTTCTCGCTCTGCATCGAGCACTCGTTTATCTGCATCGGAAACCACATAGTTGAAGCTGCCGTGGCAATAGTTCATGAAATCGGCCCAGTTTTCACACTCAAAAAGGTCAATCACCTGGTCGCTGGCGAAAAGGATTTTTCGTTCTGCATCAGCCCGATAGACCACCATGGCTCCTGGCATATGGTTGGTCATATCAGACAAGTTGAACCCCAGCTGGAATCGTTCCTGCATGTTGACCAGAGAGTCATCATATTTCCGGCAGCCATTTTTCCCATTGAGTTTTGCATTGTACAACGCAAAGTCGGCTTTGATACAAAGATTCTTGTATGACGTGCCCTGCTCCGGATAGACCGCATACCCCAAAGAGGTATGGAAAGTGACAAGTTTCCCATGGTGGTGCACCTTGTGATGGGTTTCAGAGAAAAGCCGTGCTTTTTCTGCCACCAGATTTTCTTCCTCAAAGGGGCAAACAATGACAAATTCATCGCCCCCATTGCGGGTCACGATGGCACGGTCTCCAAAGGTTTGCCGCATATTATATACAAATTGCATCAATACCCGGTCGCCTGCATCATGACCGTACACGTCATTGATGAGTTTGAAATTGTCCACATCGAGGGCAATAATCATGAATTTTCCCGTCGAATTCTTCTGCATCAGTTCGGCCACCACCCGGTCGCCGCCTTTGCGGTTATAGGCGCCGGTCAGTTCATCCACTTCCCCTTGGTGACGAATCCGCAAAATGTGCCCTCTAGCAAAAGACAGAAGGCCTGTGATTGTGAGGCCAATCCAGGTGAGCATCAGGGTAATCCACATATTTCCCCAGCCATGGATAGGCTGCATGTACAAGGTCCACACATCCCCATCGATGCCGCGAATGGCCGATACCCGATCACCTACCAGAATTCCATTGGAGGCAACGGTGATTTCTTCTCCGGTCGCCGTATCGGTCCAGCACAGCTGATAGCGAATGCCGACCATGCCCAGCCGAGACACATCCATCTGCTCCAGCATGCGATTGAGAGATACATCGACCAGAACAAATCCCCAGAAATTTTCCAGATTTCCCTGCTGCCACACGTAGACAGGACGGATAAATACCAGTTCCTTTTCTCCGTTTTCCTTCTCTACAATGGTGGACATAGAAGTCCGCTGCCGCCGCTTAGCGCTATCGGATTTCCATGAATCCGTATCGGGAATCAACTGCTGCAAATCAATGCGATCCTTATCCCAAGGATACACTTCACTGACCACACCGCCTGGGGCCAACTGGATGCTAGTCAGTTCTGGACTCATAGGGAAATATTGTCCCGCCCGCTCATTGATTTTTTTCGTATTTCCCTCTTCACGCATCACAAAAGAGACCATACCGTCAGCGATGTTCACATATCGCTCAACGGATTGTGAAATCCAGGCCAGATGGGCATTGCCCAACTCCTGGGTCTGCTCCTGCTCCTTCACTTCCAATTGACGAAATACGAAAACATCAAGAACGATGGTCAGAATGATCCCTATATAGATCGTGGTCAGGTTAAAGTAAGATGGTATCCCCTTGCGTCTCATAACTTTTACCTCTGTATTTTCGCATTATTGTTAAGGATTTGCGTTAGTAGGTATGATTCCGCTAGATAGTATAGGTTACTCAGGTCGCTCAAGTTTCTAAGGCTTCTCACGTTTCTCGAATGTACCAATATACGCTAAGGCTATCATCTCATTCGAGGAACCTGAGCAACTTAAGAAACCTGAGTAACCTTGATACCAAAAATCATCCTATATTTATTCTTACCTTAACAACATAGCTATATCTGCAATATTTGTTACTTTTTATTTATACCGCTATTATACACCTCTAATAGAAAAAATCAAACGCGTGTATAGTTTTGGGTGACTCGTGACTGGGGACTCGTGACTAGGGACTGGGGATTATGAATAGTGAGGAGTTAGGAATTAGGAGTGAGGAGTGGTAGTGGCGGCGTACAAAATTTGGAAGCGCCGCAAAATATATAGTTATAGTTCTACACGATACATTTCTTTAACAATGAAACTAGACCACATGAAATAAGGGTATAAAAGGTTATGAGACTACCAAAATCGCATAACCTTTTACACCCTTTTATAACCTTGACTGCATTGATATATCATCATGTTTGCTATAGAAATCAGCAAAATAATAACCTAAAAAATAGGGCATTGGGGCGCTTTATGAATTGTGCGCCCCTTCCACCACTCTTCACTCCTAACTCCTCACCAGTCACCAGTCACCAGCTACTTAGCATGCCTCCACCACGTATAGTACGCCAAGCCCAAGAGAGACGATGCCAGGCAGATCACGCCGTACATGAAGGAATAGCTCCACTGGGCGGCGATCAGGCCCAGGAAGGCCGCGGCCAGTCCTACGCTGATATCCAGGGACCAGAAATAGGTAGACGTTGCCACCCCGGCCCGGACAGGCGGAGCGCTTTGTACCGCAATAGTCTGAAAAGCCGGTGCCAGGGCACCGAAGCCAATACCCAAAACCGCTGCAGAGAACAGCAAAGACAATACGCCAGAAACCATACTGAAAGCCACTAATCCCAAAGAGAAGAAAACAAATCCAGGATACACTGTGTAGTCCGAACCGTGATGGTCAAATAAATAGCCCACGAAAGGACGAGACAGTACAATGACCAGCGCAAAAACCATGAAGAACAGACTGGTATAGGACCCCAATCCCAAACTCCGGGTGTACATGGGGATAAAAGTCAAAACGCCGCCATAGGCGAAGAAAACCAGTCCACCTAAAATGACCGCCGGAAGGGCTTTCTTTTCAAAGAAGTCACTGACGTGGAAGCCTTTCTTTTCCTTCTTCCCAGGAAGAACCACCCCATCGGGCAATTTCTTGCCATTGCCAGAAAAAATTGCCATAGCAGCCAAGAAAGACAGGAAACAGAACAACACCTTCGCTCCGAAAGCATCTACAATGAGCAGTCCCACCAGAGGACCCACTACCATGGCCATATTGCCGCACACCGCAAAGTAACCGATGCCTTCCCCTTTCCGTTTCGGCGGAAGCACCAAAGCTGCCATAGTGGCAGAAGCGGTGGTTCCCAAAGCAAAAATAACGCCGTGAATGAGACGAAGCCCCCACACCATTTCCAACTGACTTGCTAAAAGAAATCCCACCATGGTGAGCAGGAAAAACACCGACGTGACAAGCAACAGCTTCTGCTTCTGCACCCCATCGATGATACGTCCCGCCAAGGGCCGGCAGCACACCGTCCCGATCTGGAAGCAAGTCATAGCCATCCCCGCTTCCCACTGCCCCAAGTGCAAATCATCCATGATATACACCGGCAGCGCCGCCAATAAAATGTACTGGGACATGAAATAAAAGAAATTCGTCAGACCCATGCCAATAAACTCTCGGGTCCAGATTTTGTTTTCCATGACACTTCACCTTTCTATAAAATCAATTTCATTATTATAGCATAGGTGTCAAATCGAGTGAGGAATTAGGAGTGAGGAGTGAGGAGTGAGGAGTGAAGGCGGCGAGCACCCGTATTGCTCTTATTTCTATGAGCAGCAAGAAATATGATTCCTTTTTATATGGCTCGCCGAATGTTGCTAAACGATAGATCCGTGTTTCCCGTGAAACGATAGGGATAAGGGTTATTACGCAAACTTCCCACCTAAAAAATGTTATTTTGCACTACTAAAACCTAAACATGCAGATAACATGCTTGTCTGTTAGCCCTGTATGTAAACGCCCCAGACGCTTTGACTCATTTCATTCCATTCTTCTCTCATCCTGCCTTTTATAAAAACGAAAAAGATTCCTCCACGTTGGTCGGAATGACGCTAGAGAGATAAATGTTCTGCGTTAACAAGCAGAATACCGCCTATCTGTTAGTCTCATTTCTTGCGTTCTTTTCTGCCTCCCTAGCGTGATTCCTCTCTTTCCCGTCATTCTGAGCCGCCCGTAGGGCGAAGTCGAAGAATCTTTGTGTTATTCCTTACAGCTCATTGTTAGCACTGGCGTTATGAAAAGAGCCTTCCCGTTTTAGTATATCCTCCATTGACACTACTTTTTCAAAAGTGGGAAATTTGAGCTATTATTCTGCTGATTTCTTCTGTAAAACATGCCCTGCTATCGCAAGTGTCAAGGTTATAAAGGTTATGGGAGTACCGTTTTCATATAACCCTTTATACCCCTTTTAACCCCGTCGCTTACGTGTATTGTTCTATGTTAGAAATAGCAAGCAGCAGAATAATAACCTTTCTACGCCATTTCATATGAAACATGACTCTATCCGTTTTCAGCCTTCGGCGAGCTATATAAAAAGGAATCTTGCCACTTGGCATCCATCGGTGTAAGAGCAATGCGATGGCTCGCCGCCACCACTCCTCACTCCTAACTCCTCACTCCTAACTATTCTAAAATCCCTAGTCACCAGTTACCAAAAGCAATATAATAAGAAATAAAAAGGCGGTGCTTTATAAGCTGTGCACCGCCACCATCATTCCTCATTTCTCATTTCTCATTCCTAATTCCTCATTGCATTTGAAGAAGGAGAAAACTATGAAAAAACTACTTTGCATTGCCTTTGCCAGTGCCATGCTGAGTGCTGGCTATGCCCAGGCGGCGGATTTGCCTTTGGCCGATGGACATGTGCTACCTTTGGATGCTTCTATTTCTGTCCATCAAGGAAAAGATTCTTACTACGGCCAAAATTTCAACCAACTCATTTCTTCTCCTGAAATAGAGAAGAAAATGGTAGAAGCCATGAAGAAAAATAAAAATTTCTCCACCCTTTCCGAAACAGACAAAGAAACCATGGCGAAAGAAGCGGTCCGCCTTTTGAAGGATACCCAGATCGGGCAAATCGTTTCTGATACCGGTGACCATGTATACCAGGCCTTTGTATTATCCTGCCCTATGACCAAGGACAGTTTTGCCAGTTGGGAAACCATCAGCACCCATTTGCCGACGAAAGACACTGCCACACCATTTGATGGTATTTCCACCTGGGAAGAATACCAGGCCATGCTTTCTTCTGGCATCACCAGCCAGGAAACGCAATACGATGCAGCGATTTCTTTAGGCGATGGACTGGGAGAAGTGATTATGAATCATACCCAGTGGGAGCAGAATCGTTCCCGCCGTGGCGTGCCTTATATGCACTATTCCCTCACATCGACCCAAAAGATGAACGGAATGTTGACACCGCTGTATCTATCGGTGCTAGTCACCCCTGGCCAAGATAAGCTATGCTTTACGCTGATTGCCACTTCATCCACCGATGGGCTCTATTTCCAGCCCTATATTGATAAAGCACTGGAGGCTCTCCAATGAAAAAATTAACCGCTCTCATCTTAGCCGCTCTGCTCTCCACCGCCGCAGTCAGTGCCACCAATCTGACTCCCTCTGCCACCGTACCAGCAGCTGCCACATCTTCCCAAAAGGAAGTTCCTTCTTTCTTGTCCAAAGGTTCCGCTTTCCTGACAACCCCGATTTCTTTACCGGAAAGCACCTACGTCCCCTATAGCCCTGACGCTTCTCAGCTGCCTGAAATAGAAAAACTGCCCGAAACCATACAGCAGATTTTGCAAAAATTCCCTGCCGGGCAGCTGCAAAAGCAGCAGGATGGATTCTATGCCACCGCCATGATATACAACTGGTCCTATCCGGTGCCAGCCAAAGGCGAATCGGATCCCCTCCGCAGTCTTTTCTCCGACAAGAAATCCGCCGACACCTCCCTGGCTAGCTTCAATCAAATGCTCACCCTGGCAGAACCAATCGGCAACGCTATGATTAAGAGCTATATTTCTTCTACGAATCAGAAAAATAAAAATCCTATGCCGTCGGATATCTTCTCCTTCTCTTTGAGAAATACCAGTCCCGCCGCTGTCTTCCATAAAACTGGCTACACCTTCAGTAGCCGCATCATCGCCAAAGCTGACGGCTGGACCCTGCCATTCTACATGAAGAGCTACGTCTGGAAAAAAGGAAATTCCTACTACGTCCTAGCCGCCCTCTGCGCCGACTCCGAATGGGACATTCTCGCAGGAGATATGGACGGGTTAGCGGAAAAGGCGATGAAATGATAGTGAGGAGTTAGGAATGAGGAGTGGTGGCGGCGAGCCCTCGCATTGCTCTTACACCGATGGATTTCAAGTTCCATGATTTCTTTTTATATAGCTCGCCGAAAGCGGAAAACGGATAGAGTCACATTTCACAGGAAACGTTGTAGAAAGGTTATTATTCTACTGCTTGCTATTTCTAACATAGAACAATACACGTAATCGACAGGGTTAAAAGGGTTATAAAGGGTTATGCGAAAACAGGTACTCCCCATAACCTTTATAACCTTGAAACTTGCGATAGCATGTCATGTTTTACAGAAGGAATCAGCAGAATAATACCCTTATACTAATCGTTTTCTGTGAAACATAACTCTACCGGTTTGTAATATTCGGCGAGCTATATTAAAAGGAATCCTATAACTTGGCATACATCGGTATAAGAGCAATATGAGTGCTCGCCGCCACCACTCCTAACTCCTCACTCCTCACTCCTAACTGATTAAAAATCGTTTTCTACGCTATTGTCTCTATCCACAAAGGAGTCAATTTATGAGCTTACACTTCATCTTCGGTCGGGCCGGGACGGGGAAGACCTGTCGGTGCTGCCGGGAAATCAGAGACTATGTCACACAGAACCCAGGAAGCCGGGCGTATCTTTTGGTACCGGACCAGTGTACCTACACAGCGGAATACCAGCTGGCCCAGGCCTTTCCAGGAGAAGGATTTGTGGACGTCACCGTTTCTGGTTTTTCGCGCCTGGCCTACCGGGTATTTCAGGAAGTCCATTCCCCTGTCAGTGAT
Source organism: uncultured Dialister sp. (assembly GCA_934216155.1). Classification (GTDB taxonomy): domain Bacteria; phylum Bacillota; class Negativicutes; order Veillonellales; family Dialisteraceae; genus Dialister. The sequence continues at coordinate 23,529 of CAKQBK010000012.1, read as the reverse complement.
GCCCTGTCTCCTTTGGGACAGCAAATCATCATTCGCCGCCTTTTGGAAACACACAAAGAGCAGCTGCAGATGATTGTGAAAGTGGCTTCCCAGCCCCATTTCTCGGAAGAGTTGACCAATTTCTTTCACCAGCTGGATATGTTCTGCATCAGTGAAGACGATATGGTAAACGCTGCCGAAGCGGAAGGAGATACGCCTTTAGGAAAGAAACTCTCCGACCTATCGCTTCTCTATCAGGCCTATCACCAGTACTTGAAAGACCATTTCTCTTACCAGGGGAGTCTTTTTGACCTGCTGGCCCGGGAAATACCGAAATCAGAAAAGCTACGCCATTCCCGCATTTGGATTGATGGATTCAATGGGATGGCGCCTCAAAAGATCAATATCGTCTCGGCCCTGATTCACACCGCCGAAGAAGTGACAGTAACGCTCCAAATGGACACCCCCGATGAAGCGGCAGAAAACACCAATTTCTCCCGTCCCTTCCATCTGTACTCTTTGCTACAAGAAAAGGAACGCCGTTCGTCTGCCATTCACCTCACCGAAGACAAACGGTTCCACAATAATCATCTCATTGCCATGGCTCGTTCCTTCTTTGCGCCCCGTCCCCAGCGCTGCCTGCTTCCAGCAGAATCCAATCCTTCCGTGCAAGAAGGGCTCCATCTCCTGACTGCCTCCAACAAGGAAGAAGAAGTGGATGGCATCACCCGCACCATTATGACCTTGGTACGAGACCGGGGCCTTCGCTACCGCGATGTGCTGGTGCTGCTCCGCACGCCGGACAATTACAATGACCTGTTTGAGCAGGCCTTTCAGAAATATGACATCCCCGGCTTTATCGATAAAAAGCACCCTATGAATAACCATCCTCTGGTGATGCTCCTGGATTTCCTACTTCGATTTCTCGCCCAGGAAACAAAACGCACCCACGGCGGATGGCAACTGGAGTCCCTTTTCCGACTCCTGAAGACAGGCCTTCTCCCTGTATTGACCCAGGAAGAAATAGACCAGCTGGAAAACTACACCCTCACCCATCGAATCCGTTCCTGGCAGTGGCATGCCCCCTGGACATTCCGAACCTATCGCGATTTAGACAAAGAACCACCGCCTATGACAGAGGCAGAATTGGCAGAACTGCGAGAAGCCAATGGATGGCGAGAAACATTGACCACCCTCTTAGACCCCATGGCCGATGCATGGAAACAGGCGGTGACGGGGAAAGACCGCTGCACCCTGCTGTACCAATGGTTGGTACAAGAAAAGATTCCTGACACCTTAGCCGCTTTGGATGAAAAAGAATGGCAGGAAACCCATCTCCGTCCTCATTTGCAAGTGTGGAAGAAAATCCTCTCCCTGTTGGAAGAAATCGTTCATGTGGCAGGAAATGACCCGCTGGATGCGAATACCTTCCTTTCCATTTTTGAAGACGGCCTTTCGGCCCTCACCTATTCCACCATTCCGCCTTCCCTGGACCACGTAACCGTCACCGGCATGGACCGCGGCTATGCCATGGAAGCGAAAGTGGTTTTCGTTCCCGGTGCGGTGGAAGGCGAATTTCCGAAACGAATCGAAGAAGGTGGCTTTTTCACTGAACTGGAAAAACAACAGATCTACAAAAATAGCCAGCTTCTCTTTGGCAACTGGCTCATGGACATGGTCCATCAGGAACAATTCTACGCCTACCTGGCACTGACCCGAAGTTCTGAAGCACTCTACCTCTCCTATCCTTCTTTGACCAGCGACGGACAGGAAACATCTCCCTCTTACCTGATGAGCCAGCTCTCTCATTTGAACTATTTCTCAGAAAAGAAAAAAATCCATGGTGCCACCATGGACGAAACAGACCGCTCCTTTTTCTCCAATCCGAAACAAGCCCTGTCTCTTCTTCCTTCTGTGATTCGAGAATCCACACCGCAAGCAGATTCCCCCTGGACCGCCCTGGCTTCCTGGGCCTGGTCAAAGCCGGAAGAAAAGCCGCTGCTGCTGAAAAAATTATCCAGCCTGTCCTATGCCAATGAAGCCACCATGCTGCCAAAAGACCTGGCTGCCCAGCTGTTCAAACCCGGCGGCCGGTTCTTCAGTTCCGTAACGAAGCTGGAAAATTACAGAAATTGCCCTTACCAGTACTACTTGCAATACGGTCTTGGCCTGTCCGAACGAGATGACGGGAAACTGAACGTGATGGACATGGGCAATTACCTTCATGCGGGACTTCACCAGTTCGGCAGCGCCTTGAAGAACCACGCCAAAGACTGGAAAGATGCCACCGATGAAGACATTTCTCAGATTTCAGACACCATTGCCTCCCATTTAGCACCGAAAATTAAATTTGGTATCTTAGACTCCGATGGGGCCTCTCGCTACACCGAGCGAAATTTGAAAAATACATTCAAAAACGCCCTGTCGGACCTGCGCAGCTGGAGCCAGCACAGTGCGTTCCACACAGAAGCGCTGGAAAAAGAATTTTATCTCCATATCCACGATGGCACAAAAGATTCTTTCACCTTGAAAGGGAAAATCGATCGCATTGACCGATGCGGCGAAGCAGCAGCCATTTTTGACTACAAAACCGGCCACACCAAAGCCACACTGCAAGAAATCGTAAGCGGTCTCAAATTGCAGCTCTTAACATACCTCCTGGCCCTTTCAGAAGACAAAGAAAACCACGGCCTGCTCCCGGCCGCCTTGATGTATATTTACCTTTCCGGCGATGTAAAGAGCACCCCATCGGTACCGCCCGGCGGAGAACCGACCATTTCCAAAAAAGAAATGACCTCCGGCTTCCTCCTGCAGGACGTTTCCGTCCTAAAAGACCTAGACAGCGCCCTGGGAGAGGACGACTCCTACCTGTCGGTGCGTCTCAAAAAAGACGGCGGACTCTATAGCAGCACTAGCCTGCTCACAGAAGATGATTTCCAAGCCCTACTTTCCATCGTGAAGGAAAAACTCATTTCCCTTTATACAGAAATGAGCGAAGGCCAGATCCCCATCCGCCCCACCCGCTACAAAGGCAAATCCCCCTGCACCTACTGCCCCTACCACGCCATCTGCCGCTTCGACCCGAACCTCCCCGGCGAAGGCTACGAATATATCAATATGCCAAGCGACGCTGAGTTGAAAAAACAGTTGGAGTCATTAGCGGAGAAAAGTGACTCGTGACTGGTGACTAGTGACTAGTGACTAGTAGCTAGTAGCTAGGGATTAGGGATTAGGGACTCTAGCGGAATCAGCACTAGCGTCTTGGCTCCCCTGTCGGGGGAGCTGCCGAAGGCTGAAGGGGCAGCTCTAGCGGTATACTTCGCTATGAACATATCAAGCGTGCTCTGTGATGCCTGCTCCTATGGAAACGCCGATTTTAATATCTGCGAGCCATATAGATTGGTTTGCCATACCACATAACGCTTGCGGTATAAAAGCAATTCGGCGCGGCTCGCAGCCATCACTCCTCACTCCTAACTCCTAACTTTCTCTTTTCGTTTAAATCACATTGTTTTCTATCGAAAAGGACGGATATATGTCTTGGACAAAGTCGCAGGAAGAAGCCCTGCAGATACGAAATAAAAATCTTCTCCTTTCCGCAGCCGCCGGAAGTGGGAAGACGGCGGTACTGACGGAGCGAATCATCCGATTGGTGAAAGATCCGCTGCATCCGGTCAATATCAACGAACTTCTGGTTTTGACGTTCACCAAAGCGGCGGCCAATGAAATGAAATCCCGTGTGGCCCAGTCGCTCACGAAGGAACTGGAGCAGTCCGACAGGGACAACAACACGGTGCTGATGCATCACTTGGAAAAACAAATTTCTCTTATGGGCAGTGCCCAGATTTCTACCTTGGATTCGTTTTTCCAATCCATTCTCCGTCAATATTTCTACCTCCTTGACTTAGACCCAAAGACCCAGATGCTGACCGATGAGAACGAAGCGTACCTTTTGAAAGACCAGGTTCTTTCGGATGTATTGGAAACGTGGTATGAAAAAAACGATCCCCATTTCTTAGACACCGCCGACCTATTTGCCAGCCGCTACCAAGACGGGGCCTTGAAGCAAACCATTTTGAAAATCCACCAATTCGCCTGCTCCATGGCGTTCCCAGAAGTTTGGATTTCCCATTTGCCCAACAGCTACCAGTTCACCAAAGATTCTTCCATGGATGATTTCCCATGGACAAAGCCCATTTTGGATGAACTGATTGCCACCGCGGAAAAAGCGGCCGACCTGTATCGCCAGGCCTTTTCTATTATGGAAAATAATAAACTGTGCGAAATCGTCTACAGTGAACAGCTCAGCGGTGAATACAGTTTCTTCTCTGCCTTTGCGCAAGTGAAAACATGGAAAGAACTATACAGCTTGCCGTCCTTCCAATACGCCACGCTGAAATCGGCCAAAGCCGCCCAGGTGAAGCCCTTTCATATCACCGCCAAAGATTTCAACAATGGCCTGGAAGCCGGTGCCATCAAAGCCCTCCGAAATGAAGCCAAAGACACCTACACCAAGCAGCTGGTGCCGTTCCTCTCCATCAAGGAAGACCAGTGGCTCTCTGAAACAGCGTCCATGTATCCCATCGTGAAAGTCCTCTCCGACCTGGCGCTAGATTTCACCAAAGCCTACAAAGAACAGAAACGCAAAGAAAATCTGATGGATTTCAATGACCTGGAACACTACGTGCTGGATATTTTACTGGAAAAGGATAACCCCCATTTCACCCCAGAACAGGCCATAGAATTTCCATCGGCGGCCGCTCTTTCTATTGGGCAGAAATATAAGGAAGTCATGATCGATGAATACCAGGACACCAATGGCGTACAGGAATTAATCACCGCCTTGATTTCTAAAGGAAATAACCGCTTCATGGTGGGCGATATCAAGCAAAGTATTTATCGGTTCCGCCAAGCAGACCCCACCATTTTCCTCTCTAAATACAATTCCTTTTCTACCGAAAAAGAAGCCACCAATTATCGCATCGATTTGAACAAAAACTTTAGAAGCGATGCCACCATTTTGTCGTCCATTAATTTCCTTTTCCGTCAAATCATGACAGAAAAGAATTTGGAACTCTCCTATGGAGACCCAGAATCCCTCTATGCGGGACGCCACGAAGAACCCCGGCCAGACAATTACGTGGGCGGCTCTGTATCGATGGAAATCATCGACACCAGTGATATCCAGGACGATAACACCGACCAGTCATTGAAAGAGCTGGAAAATATCCAATGGGAAGGCCGGCTCATAGCCCGCCGGATTCATGAATTGGTAGACAGCCAGCAGCAAGTGATGAACAAAGATGGCACCTTCCGCCCCATCACCTACAGTGACATCGTGATTCTTCTCCGCTCCGTAGCCACCAAAGGGCCCGCCCTTTTGAAAGTCTTGGAAGAATCTCATATCCCTGCTTTGTCTGATCGGGAAGATGATTTTGTCCGAAACAGCGAAGTCGAAATGCTGTGGGCCCTCCTCAAAATTCTGGATAACCCCCTGCAGGACCTGGCTATGACCGCTATTCTGCGATCCTATTTCATTGGCCTCGATGAAACAGACATCGCCCGTCTGACGCTGAAGAAAAAAGAAATGGGAAAATCCCACCTCTTTTCCGTTCTAGCTGATACCGAAGGGCTTCTTTCAGAAGAGAAACAAACCCAATTATCCGATTTTCTTCAACATTTCCAATCCTGGCGGCAGGCCTCCATCCAAGACGGCATCGCCCCATTGCTGCGGCAAATCCTGGAAGATACGGACTACCTCACCTATATTTCCGGCCTCCCCAATGGTGCCTTCCGCAAAGCCCACGTGCTATCTTTCTACGAGCTAGCCAAAGAACGGGACGCCACGTCTCACAATGGACTCTATCCGTTTCTGAACTACCTCACCCGTCTCACCCAGGAGAATCAAAACTTCAAATCCACCACAACCACCGGCACCTCTTCCGATGCGGTGCGTATCATGACCATCCATCGAAGCAAAGGGCTGGAATTTCCTGTGGTCTTCCTGGCTGACATGGGGAAACGGTTCAACCTGCAGGACACCCGCGCTGCGGCCATTTGTCACAAAAATCTGGGCATCGGTATCCAGCACTATGACAAAATCCACCGCCTCCGCTGGCCTTCCCTCTACTGGTACGCCGTGAAAGCGGCCGCCGAAAGAGAAAGCCGCGCCGAAGAAGCCCGGCTGCTCTACGTGGCCATGACCCGCGCCCGGGACAAACTGTACCTCACGGCGGTCCGAAAAGATATAGGAAAAGACATCACTGCCTATAGTACCCCACTGGCTGGCACAGGAAATCAGACCGTCAGCCCGCTCCCGTCCCATCTGATTTCTAACGGCAGCTCCTACTTGGACTGGATTTTCCCCGCTATGCTGCACCATAGAAGTTTCCAAAAAGCATGGGACCTGGTGGAACGAATCCCGGTCTACCAGGACGATGCGCCCAGCGATCATTCTTCTTTTGAACTCACCATCACAAAAGAAAAAGACCTCTTCACCGAAGACGAACAATTCCTTTGGAACCAGGAAGAAACCATTTCTCCAGAAATAGCCAAGGAACCGGTAGCTACCACCAAAGAATCGTTCCTTGCCTTACTCCCTCAGCCCGTGCCGGACTGGATGACAAGGCAGCTCACCTGGACCTATAGCCATAATGGCGCCGTTCACACACCAGCCAAACTGACCGCCACCTCGGCGGTGAAACTTAGGGAAGAAGCGGAATACGCCGCCAGCGACGAACCGCCTTACCCGTCGGTCACCTTAGCCGAAGAAGCCAACACGGAAAAAACGGAAAACGAAGAAGAAAACGCCCTCCCCGCCGACTATAGCGAACCGCCCACGTTCCTACAGGACGACGCCCCCACCTACAGCGGCACCACCTTCGGTACCTTGATGCATAAAGCCATGGAAATGATTGACTTCACCACCCTGGAAGCCACCGAAACCGCCATCCGCGCGCGCATCCAAGAACTTTCTCAAAAGAACGTATTCACCGAAGAAGAAACGATAACCCTTCTTTCCCATCGCAAAAATAGAAATCCCGTCAAGGGCATTCTCGCCTTCATGGAAAGCCCCCTCTGCCAAGCCATGAAAGAAGCCATGGTGATTCGCAAAGAAATGCCCTTCTCCATCCTTTTGCCTGCCCATTCTTTCTATCCCGACTGTGAGCTGGAAGAAAAAATCTTCCTCCAAGGCGTCATGGACTGCATGCTGGAAAATCAAGAAGGCATCCTCATCATTGACTATAAAACCGACCGCTTTATGACCGAAGAAGAACTGAAAAACCACTACAAAGTGCAACTCCAAGTCTACGGCGAAGCAGCAGAAAAACTTCTGGGCAAACCAGTCCTCCACCTCTACCTCTGGTCCTTCACCTTTGGAAAAATGATTGAAGTGCCCTTGGCTAGTGACTGGTGACTGGTAGCTAGGGATTAAGGACGCTAGCGAAATCAGCACTAGCGTCTCGTCTCCCCCGTCGGGGCAATGCTGTTAAGTTAAGCGAGATATGCAATGATTTCTGCTGATGCAAAGGTTGCTCAGGTTTCTCAGGATACTGAGGTTTCTCACGTTTCTCGAATGAGCTAATGACGCTAGCGTCTATGGGCACATTCGGAGAACCTGAGCAACCTGAGAACCCTTAGAAACTTGAGCAACTTGTTACTACTAGCGGAATCATACCTACTAACGCAAATTCTTAACTTAACAGCATTACCCGTCGGGGGAGAATAAAAGAGGGGGCTGCACTAGCGGTATACTTTTCCATGAACATATCAAGCGTACTTAGTGACACCTGCTCCTAGCGGGATTGTGGTTCAATTTCTCGAATGTGCCTCTATCGGTAACCGTCATTTCGACCGATCACATTCGTGCTTGATGGCGTAAGTGTATTGAAATGAGATGCGCCCCTGAGTGGAGAAATCTCAGTAGCACCAGCGGGAAGGGCTTAAAGAATCAAATCGTAACAACTTAATTTGCGATAAACAAGCCAAGTGATTTCAATCGGCATCATCGATTTATCTCCCCCTTTGGGGGAGAACACAAGAGGTGTGCAAGCGAACTGCATCGTTAGGAGCATAGCGACGCAAGGATGCAGTGAGACGCCATTTCGAGCAAAGCGAGATGGGCAGCTCTATCGAGCTGCATAACTTTGTTGGACAAACCGTAATGATATGATTCATCAAGCCCTTACCGCTACTGCTTTTAGATTTCTCCACTCTCCTACACATAGAATTTCATTTCTTCTACACCATCAAGCACAAATACGACCGGTCGAAATGACGACTACGGTTAGAGGCACATTTGACGAACCTTCAGAGCCCTTAGAACCTTCAGAACCCTTAGAACCCTTAGAACCTTTAGAACCTTTAGCAACCTGAACCACCTGAGTAACCTGAGAAACCTGTCCCCTCCCCACGCAAAAAGGACATAGCCGAATCCCCTCATTCGACCATGTCCTGTTTATATACTCAGCCTGGCTATATGAATTGTGCCAGGCCACCATCATTTCTAACTTCTCACTTCTAACTTCTCACTACAGTCCAAGTGCTTCTTCGCAAGTGGCTGGCATTTTCGGAAGCGGTGTCTTGAACCATTTTTCATGGAGTTCATTCAAGGTACCATTTTCTGTCAGAGTTTTAATAGCCCCATTGACTTCTTCCTGCAGCGCTTTGTTATCCTTATTGAAGCCAAATGCGAAGTACTGTACTTTAGAATCCGGTACATCTACGACGCGGAAATTATCTTTTCCATCGGTGGCTACGAAATAATCAGCTGCCGGTTTATCCAAAATACCAGACTTGGCACCGCCGGCTTTCAGTTCCATCACAATATCCGAAGAGTGATCAAAGCCGCGAATCTTCATGCCTTTATCCTGGGCATAGTACGCCGCAGTGGTGCCCACCTGGACAGCCACTTCTTCCCCATTGGTCATGTCAGCCACGGAGTGAATGGAGCTATCTTTCGGTGTAACCACAGCCAGTTTTGTTTCATAGAAAGGCGCAGCAAAGAGAATCTTTCCTGCTCTTTCCTTTGTGGCAGTCATACCAGAAGCGGTCATATCCACTTCATGGGACTGCAGGGAAGGAATCAGTCCATCAAAAGCGATATTTTTGAATTCCACTTCCCGATTCATCTGCTTTGCTACGGCACGAACCACGTCGATTTCATAACCGGTATAATCCTTGCCATCAGCGGATTTAAATTCAAACGGTACATAAGTCGCATTGGTAGCCACCTTCAATGGTGTCTTTCCAGCGGCTTCATTTCCCTTCTTATCATCGCCACAACCACTGATGAGTCCCACAGTCATCAAAGCTGCAGCGGCCAGAAGCATTCCTTTTTTCCAAGTTTTCATGTCGTCACCTCATAAAACAGTAAATCATATGAATTATTATACAGAGAAATAGATAACTTGTCCAATTATAAAGGTTATTATTGTTCCAGGTCCATTTTCTAGCATCTCAAAACCATCGCCTGTCACAAGGTTAAAAAAGGTTATAAAGGGTTATGCGAAATACCCTAACCCTTTATAACCTTTTTACCCCTTTGCCAATTCATATCTTGCTATGATTGCAAATGAAATCAGCAGAATAATAACCTATTTCCCAGTCACTAGTCACCAAAAATTATTTAATCGTCACACCTTTAGTATCTTTAATGAAGAGCAGTACGTTCACAGCAGCTGCCAGGTAGACACCAGAGAGGAGAACGAAAGCGGCGGAGAAGCCCTGGTTCTGTGCAATGGCACCGATGATAGCCGGAGCGAAGCCGCCTACAGCACGACCGGTGTTGAAGATGAAGTTCTGTGCGGTAGAACGTGCATCGGTGGTATAGTTTTCAGAAAGAAGAGTACCATAACCAGCCATCATACCGTTGCAGAAGAAGCCCAGCATAGCACTACCGAAGAGGAGCGCCATCGGGGTTCCCAGATTGACATAAATGTACACCATGGCAGCGGCGCAAACGTAGAAAAGCAGGTACGGTTTTTTACGTCCGAAACGGTCGGAGAGGTAACCGAATACATAAATACCAGCAATCATACCTACCACAGTAACAACCATCCAGCCAGACATGGACTTAGTGGACAGACCGTGTTCCTTCAAGAGAATCATTGGCAGCCAAACCATGATGCCGTAGTAACCAAAGTTCTGTACACTGGTCATGATGGTCAAAGAAATAGTGGTCAATGTCTTAGATGGGCTAGAGAAAAGATGAGCCAGCGGGAATTTCTTTGCTTCCGCCAGTTCTTCCTCTTCTTCTGCGGTCAGCGCTTCGCCTCTGGCTTTTCTTTCCTGCAGCTGTTTCTTCATTTCCTTACGTTTCAGCCACATCGGTGGTTCTTTCAGACCATGACGAGCCCAAGCAGCTAAGAGAGCTGGAACGACGCCCACCAGGAAAAGTCCTCTCCATCCATAATCAGGGAGAACCACAGCAGCCAGAATAGCAGCCAGTACTGCACCAGCCTGCCAGCCCATAGCTACGCCAGCGGTAGCACGAGCACGTTTGGCAGCCGGCCAGGTTTCAGTAACCAAAGTCATGCCGATCCCATATTCACCGCCAAGGCCCAGACCAGCCAGGAAACGAAGAATATTGAGATGCATTACGTTGTCTGCAAAAGCGCACGCACCGGTGAAAATAGAGAAAATGATAATGGTCAGTGCAAAAGTATGCACGCGGCCAAAGTAATCCGCAAAAATACCAAAAAGATAGCCGCCCAGTACGGTACCAATCAATGTGTAAGTGGCAATCAGACCGCCTTCCCCTAAGGTCAGTCCAAATTCACTAACAATGGCCGCCATCGCAAAGGACAGGATGAGCACATCCAAACCATCCATGGCATACCCCACGATAGAAGCCCACATGACCTTCCATCGCTCCTGGCGAGAGACCCCAGTTTCCTCAAACTCCAATTCTTCTAAAGATTTTTCTGACATAATTCCTCCCCATGTCACTTAAGAAAAAAGAAATAATAGTATGCATTGAAAAATGCACAAATTATCTAATTTTACAATGGAGCGTCGAAAAATGCAATAGGAATTTTGGGGGATTTTCATGGTTCTGAAGGTTCTGAGGGTTCTGAGAGTTCTCAAGGTTTCTCTTCCTTCTGTGGCACTTTCTTTTATCCCCTTCCTTTGGAAGGGGACAGGACGTAAGCGAAGCGATACGTCCCAGGGGATAGCTCCCTCTAGCGATTTAAAATGGGATTGTCTCTTTTCCCTTCGGCGTCCACTCTAGCGGTTAAAACGTTCTACTCTTACGGCTTGTTTCTCTGTTTCTTCGTCTTCCTATCCCCCCTGCCCCCCTTCCTGAGGAAGGGGGTAAAGGCTAGTGATGCTTCCGATAGTGGCAATCAGCCGAAGTACTGCTGCATGAGGGATTTTTTGAGCGTTTCCAATCCGTCCAGGCTCTTTTGGATAGCTATTTTAGATTTTTCGATACCATTATAAAAATTTACAAATTCTCGTTGCAATTCAATCGATGGAATCATAACCTTTATACTTTTTAGTTCCTGTGAATTTATATTTGCCTGATTAACAGCTCCTTTAGCCATGTTTCTAATCACTTGTTTAGTAAATGGCATATTCATATAAGATGCAAAATATAGTGGATGTACCAACTCATTCACGCGAACACGAATAATATAACCAGCAATAATCATGTCCTCATTCAATCCATAATAAGCAGTTTTTCCTACCAGTTCTACACTATTGGTCCGATTAAATAGTACATCTCCTTTTCTTACAATACATTTTTCTAATTCGTCATCATTTATATCTATTCTTTTTAAATCATGTAAATCTAAGTGTCCATCAATTGTCAAATTATTCATTCTAAGATAAGGATAGCGTCCCCCCTCTACAGCCGGTTTACTAGTCCCATATCTTACATCTGTTGCAAAATCTCCAATTGGTAATATATCAAAACCATACGGATTAGTAACTGGATCTCCAAACATCTCTATAAATCGAGATTTGACCAGTTCATCCAATTTTACCAATTCTTTTTTTCGCAAATCAATTAAAGCAGTTACTGTAGATAGCCGTTTAGCAATTTCTATTTGCGTCTCTTTATCCGGTAAATAAAATGGTAAATTATCAAAAACAACTTTAGTCAAATGACGCATGGTCGCACCATGTGCCTGACTTGAAGCTTTTTGTAGCAATCTCTCCATTTGATATACAAAAAAATCTTTATCCACATCCACTTTATCGAAATAGACTTTAAAAATATGCTGATTTAAAACCGCCTTTTCTGATTTCCATACATAGACACCTAAACTGGCTGACCAAGCTATCAATACATCTCCATTTTGTACTTCATATTTCTTATCGTATTCGCCAGAAAAACGATTCATTTGGTACGAGTTACCAGTTAAATCCTGAATACGAATAATCGGCACCCCTACATCAGACCAATCAGAAGGTTTAAAGGCATATCCATTAACATACGTTGCCACAGTCCCAAGTTTCACTATATGATTCATATTATCACCCAATTTCAAGACAAATCAAAGATAGTTGTATTGTACCCGTTTTCTCAGTAAATGTAAATTTTTAAAGTCCACCGTTTCTATCTCACTTGACGAACCTTAAGACTCCTTAGAACCTTCAGACCCCTTTCATCAAACCGCTAGGAGCGGGCAACACCGAGTTCGCAGGTTATGTTCATAGCGAAGTATACCGCTAGTGCCTCCCCCTCTGCCTTCGGCATCTCCCCCGGCGGGGGCGATATAATCGGTGTAAACTTATTTCCCCAATCCCTAGTCACGAGTCACGAGTCACCAACTACCAAACTCTAAATTTTCTCTATCATAAATAAGAAAAGTATGATAAAATCAATCAAAGCATTCGATACAAGGAGGAAATAGTATGTTACAACAGGTATCCGTATTCACCGCCAATAGACAGGGCGCTTTGAGCCATATGACTTCTATCTTGGCAAAGGAAAACATCAATATTTACACCATGCTGGCCAATGACAGCGCGGAATTTGGTATCATCCGTCTCATCGTAGACAAGGCAGAGGAAGCGAGAGCCGCTTTGGAAAAGGATGGCTATCAGTGCCGCGTCGATTTGGTTCTGGCTGTGGACATGGGGTCTGATAAACCAGGTGCTTTGAACCGCATCCTGGACGATCTGAAAGATGCCAATGTGATGATCCGCTACCTGTATATTTCCTTCGACCGTTCCACCAGTTCTCCAATTGCTGTCTTCAGCACCGACGAATCGGAAACTGAAGCCTTCTTGAAGGGCAAAGGATATACTTTGGTGGAAGAATTCTAAAAAGCAGTGAGAAGTGACAAGTGAGAAGTTAGAAATGAAAGTGCGGCGCATCAAATTTAGAAGCGCCGTATTTTTATGCTTGCCTATAGATTAGCTAGTGCAAAATAGTTAGGAATTAGGAGTGAGGAGTTAGGAATGGAGGCCGGCGAGCGCGTCGAATTGCTCTTATATGGATAACTTCATGTATCGCCGAGCCCGTTTCTATATGCTCGCCGATTTTTATCTCACGGGAAACATAATATATAAGAGGGTATTGGGGCGCTTCCAAATTTTGTGTACCCCTTCCACCACTCCTCATTCCTCACTCCTAACTTATCTACGTCTTGCGACACCATGAGAATATAATAGTTTCCACGCAAAAAGGCCAGTGGTAATAATACCACTGGCCTTTTTTATATGTCTCACCAGGTTGTAACCTTATTTAGAGCTTTCCAGTTCAAGCAATGCCCAACACATAACTTCTTCACGTTCTTCATTAACTACTTCGTTTTTAACCTGCTGATCTTTCATTTTGTACATTTGCCTCCCAAATAGCAACTCCGGTTCGTCCCGGAAAATATTATTTTGTATGGTTATAATATACATCTTTTATAGCTGGGTATCCAATATTTCTTTAGCAAACTTTTGAAAGTCACTTGAATTGCAAATCATAGATGCATTGCTATAGATATTTTATGAAACGATTCATATCTTCTATCAATAAAAATGCATCTACCATTTCTGTATGCAATCTGATTCATAGGCAGCAGAAGAAAATATTTTATTCTATACGTCTATAAAAATGATTTATTGCAGGTTATGTATATTTTTGATAAAAGGCGGTTAACAGTTGACAGTTAACGGTTAACCGCTAACTGTTAACTGCTTACCGCTCTCTTCGCTACTTCGATGTCTTTCTGAATTTGAGCCACCAGAGCGGAGACGGAGTCAAATTTCTTTTCTCCTCGAATCCGAGATACCCATTCCAGGGTAAATTGTTTCCCATAGATGGATTCGTCGAAGTCGAAGATGAACGTTTCGATGGTTTTCTTTGTATTTCCAAAGGTAGGATTGTTGCCCACATTGGTGATCGATGGATACCGTTTGCCTTCCACCTTGGCATAGGTGGCGTAGACTCCATCAAAAGGAACCACCCGGTCTTCCGGCACGTCTAAGTTGGCGGTCGGAAATCCCAGGGCTTCGTGGCCCCGGCGGAATCCGTGGACCACGTCACCGGTGATAGCATAGGGATGACCTAGTAGCTGCGCCGCTATATCCACTTGTCCCGCCAGAAGAAGTTTCCGGATTTCTGTACTGGAAATGGTCTGCTCCACGGCTTGCTGCAGAGAAAGGATTTTCACTGTCACACCCGTATCTTGGAAATAGGATTTCATCATGTCTCCATGGCCCAGAGCACCTTTCCCAAAGGTGAAATTTTCTCCTGTCACAATCCCCCGAAGGCCAGGAACCTTGGACAGCTGGAACAGAAAATCTTCCGCACTTTCAGAGAGAAATTCTCGATCCGGGGTGATACACACTGTAAGTTCCATTCCTGCCTTGCTGAAACTTTCCATTCGCTCTTCTCGGCTTTGGAGCAACGGCACGTGAATATCCGGTGCCAAAATGGTCATCGGATGGGGATAAAATGTCAAAATGGCCGGCACAGCTTCTTTCTCCTGCGCCAGCTCTTTGACTGCCTGAAAAACCGCCTGGTGTCCCCTGTGACAGCCATCGAAGAAACCAAGGCCGAATACGTACTTCTTCCCCAGTGGCAGTTTTTCTAATGTAGATATATATGTCATGAAGCCATTACCTCGAAAAATATATCATTCCGATAATTTCTTTTTCTCAACAGAGAAAAAGACCGCTATAATAAAAGGTTATTATTCTACAGATTTCTTTCATCTCACGTACAAAAATGCCGCTTAGATTAAGGTTATAAATGGTTATGAAAGGTTATGAAATTCTGATATCATAACCTTTCATAACCTTTTATAACCCTTTGCTTAGCGATTTTCTTCCTATGTTACGAAAGCGAAATCTGTATAATGATAACCTGCCCGAAGGGCTCCCCTTCTTCCTAATCCCTAGTCACCAGTCACGAGTCACTAGTTAAATACCTTTTTCGGATGTATCACGCCTCGTGCCACCGATGCAGTACCCAGGAATTGCTTTCCTGCAAATACAGCGACCACTTCCACCGGTTCATGTCTGGTGCGGAGTCGTTTTCCTTGCAGGAAATCGGTGCCTTCTTTTTCTGACAAAGAAAGTGCAGGCAATGCGGAAAGTATGGGACGGATGTCGGTCATGAGCGCCCCTTCGGGATCGGCTTCTATTTCTTCCAATGTCTTCGCTTCCGTCACAGAGAAAGGTCCCATGTGGCTTCTCAAGAGGAATGACATGGTGAGCGGACAGCCAGCGGCTTCGCCCAGGTCACGGCCCAGGGCGCGGATATAGGTACCGGCTGAGCAGGTGACAGAGAGGCGAATTTTCGGGATTTCAATGTCTCGAATGGTGAGGTCGTAAATGGTAACTGGACGGGCCGGAAGTTCTACTGCTTTTCCTTCCCGTGCCAGTTTGTAAGCCCGTTCGCCATTGACTTTGATGGCCGAGTAGCTAGACGGCCGTTGGAGAATGTCTCCGCGGAACTGACAAGCCGCTTTTTCCCAGATGGATGTATCGCTGGGAATGGTTCCTGTTTCTACTACCTTGCCGGTGGCGTCTTCCGTATCGGTGCGAAAGCCCATGAGAAATTCCGCTTCATAGGTTTTCTGGTGAATCGGCGCGTACTCGATGAGCCGGGTGGCTCGTCCTAGAAATACGGGCAGCACGCCGGCCGCCATAGGATCCAAGGTGCCGCCATGACCGATTTTCTTTTGTCCATATATCCGCCGGAGCCGGGCAATCACATCGAAGGAGGTCATGCCCGCCGGTTTCAATATATTCAGTACCCCATCCATTAGAGATATTTCTCCGCTGCTTTGACAAAGAGTTTTTCTGCTTCTTCAAAAGAATCATGAATGGAGCAGCCAGAGGCTTTCCAGTGACCGCCGCCACCAAATTCAGCGGCCAGTTCAGATACATTGGCATAGTTTTTGGAACGAAGGGAAATACGGGTTTCCTTTTCGCCTCTATATTTGAAGAGAGCCGCAATTTCGCAGCCCCGGATGCAGCGCGGAATGGATGCGTAGTAATCGGAGTTTTCACCGTCCAGGTCCATGGCTTCTTTTCCCATGTAAGCGATGACGATTTTCCCGTCCGCATAGGAGTGTACAGACTTGGCTACCATTTCATAGCAATGCATAGCTTCGATGGTCTTTTCTTCCAAATGGTTGGAAATATAGGATGGGTCTGCTCCCATTTCAACCAGTTTGCTGGCCATCAGAAGTGTATGGGGCGATGTGCAGCTGAAACGAAAGAAACCGCTGTCGGTACCAATGCCCATGTACAGGGCGTTGCAGGTGTCTTCGTCCATCTGAATACCTTCGTCGAAGAACATCTCTGCCAGCATTTCCGCGGTGGCAGCATACTTGTACTGCAGGTACAGATAGTCGGTGTATTTTTCATTGGTGCGGTGATGGTCGATGGCTAAGGTGTCGATATCCTGTGGGAAATCGAAATTGCCGCCCCGTTCCAGGTTGCCCAGGTCGGTAAATACGATGGCATCATAATCCTTGCCTTCCGGCAGCTGGGTATGGACCAAAGCGGAGGCTTTCACCAAGGTGTACACCTGTGGCACCGGGTCTGGCAGCAGCATATCCGCTTCTTTTCCCATGGACAGGAGCACATTGTGGAGAGCGCAAATAGAACCTACGTCATCTCCATCGGGATGTTCGTGCCCCACCAGAAGGAAACGATTATGGTTCTTCAAGAAATCCATGGCTTCCTGTTTGTTGATTTCTTTGGCGTGATTGATTTCCAGGCTCATTCTTTTTCCTCCTGATGAATCTTTTTCAAAAGGCCGTCGATGTGCATGCCGTAATCCAAAGAAGTGTCTTCTTCAAAGGAAATTTCCGGGGTGTAATAAATCTTGAGACGCTGTCCCAGTTCTCGGCGGACAAATCCGCGGCTCTTGTTCAGCGCTTCCAGAGAAGCCTTCTTTTCCGATGGCTTTCCGAAAAGGCTCACATAAATGGTAGCTTCCCTGAGGTCCCCTGTCACTTTCACTTCCGTGACGGTGACAAATCCAATGCGGGGATCTTTCAGGTCATGAAGGAGCATCTGGCTCACTTCCTGTTTGATAAATTCTTGTACTTTGCGTACTCTGAGTTCGGACATGGTGTATACCTCGTTTCATAAGTCTAGATAATGAGTAATGAGTAAATAGTAATGAGTAATTGTGGAACGGCGCTTCAAATTATATAGCGCCGTAATTTATATGATTTAAAATTACGTCAATAAGATACATGGATTTATGTGCACTAGCAAATTTCCTTACATTGAACCAGTAAAAAAAATATTGAATAAGCAGTAAACAACGTTCCCCCTTGGAGAAGGGGGCTAGGGGGATAGACGCGCCTAGCGGTATAAAATGTTCTGCTCGATAGGCGAACAAAGAACTATCATCCATTAGTGCTGATTATGTCCCTTCTGGCCATTCTATCCCCGGCTTTGCCGCCCCTTCTCCAAGGGGCCACACGCTAGTGTTGCTACCATTTATTACACATTATTCCACAAAAACGATTTAACGAGCAACCGCTAATTATCTATATTCAAAAGCAAAAATTGTCCGCCCCTATTCAGTTGGACGGACAATTTTTACTAGTCAATAAGAAATCTTTTGCGGCGCTTTATGAATTGTGCGCCGCACCACAATTACTCATTACTCATTACTCATTTCTAATTACTCATTGATTTTATTTCAACTCTGCTGCTTCTTCCTTCAGTTCAAAGGCTTCGAGCTGGTCGCCTTCTTTGACGTCACGATAGCTGTCGATAGCGATACCACATTCATAGCCGGCAGCCACTTCTTTCACATCGTCTTTGAAACGACGGAGGGAAGCAATCTTGCCTTCGTGAATAACGATGCCATCGCGAATGAGGCGGAGCTGACAGTTGCTGGTAATCTTGCCGTCCTGTACGTAGGAACCGGCAACGATAACTTTCGGTGTATGAATGACCTGACGGATTTCTGCATGGCCCAGAACCACTTCGCGAATGGTTGGGGAAAGCATACCTGCCATAGCGGCCTTTACATCATCGATGCAATCATAGATGACACGGTAGAGACGGACATCGACGCCATCTTTTTCTGCCATAGCGCGGGCATTCGCATCGGGGCGAACGTTGAAGCCAATGATGAGTGCATTGGAAGCGGAAGCCAGCATGACGTCGGATTCATTGATGGCACCCACGGCGGAGTGAACGATGGAAATACGAACTTCATCACTCTTGATGCCCTGGAGAGACTGTACCAGTGCTTCTACAGAACCCTGAACATCGGCTTTGATGATCACATCCAGTTCCTTCATTTCGCCTTCTTTAATCTTTTCAAAGATGTTATCCAAGGTGACTTTCTGGACGCTTCTCTGTTCTTCTTCCTTCGCACGAGCGGCGCGGATTTCAGCCAGCTGACGGGCTTTCTTTTCGTCCATGACGAAGAAGTGGTCCCCTGCTTCCGGTACGCTGTCCATACCAAGGATTTCTACCGGAACAGACGGTTCTGCACTCTTCATCTTGCGACCGTTTTCATTGTTCATAGCACGGACGCGGCCCCAGCTCTTGCCAGCCAGGATGCCATCGCCGATATGAAGGGTACCATTCTGTACGAGGACGCTCATCACTGGACCTCTGCCTTTATCCAGCTGGGCTTCGACTACGACGCCGTAGGCTTCGCGGTTCGGGTTGGCTTTCAGTTCCTGCATTTCTGCCACCAGAAGGATGTTTTCCAGCAGGTCATCCAGGCCGAGTCTCTTCTTAGCGGAAATTGGGGTCATGATGACATCGCCGCCCCAATCTTCTGCAAGCAGGCCTTCTTTAGCCAGTTCTTCTTTGATGCGATCTGGGTTAGCCCCTGGTTTATCAATCTTGTTGATAGCAACCATAATCGGTACACCTGCGTTCTTTGCATGGTGAATCGCTTCGATGGTCTGTGGCATAACGCCGTCATCAGCAGCTACGATGAGGACTGCAATATCGGTGATCTGGGCACCACGGGAACGCATAGCCGTGAAGGCTTCGTGGCCTGGGGTATCAAGGAAGGTAATCTTATGGTTCTTGTAACGAATCTGGTACGCACCGATTCTCTGGGTGATGCCGCCGGCTTCGTGAAGAGCCACATTGGTCTGACGGAGTGCATCCAGGAGTGTGGTTTTACCATGGTCAACGTGACCCATGATGGTAACAACCGCCGGTCTTGGTTTTAGGAAACGAGGATCATCTTCTGCTGGTACGTATTCGGTCGGATCTGCCGGCTGTTCCGGTTCCAGCAGGGTGACACCAAATTCTTCTGCTAGAATTTCTACGGTGTCTCTATCCAGGTTCTGGTTGATGGTCGCCATGACGCCATCTTTCATGAGGTTCATGATGATTTCGCTGACTTCGCGGCCAAACAGTTCTGCCAGTTCCTTAACGGTAACACTCGGCGGCAGTTCGACTTCTGTCGGATACGCAGCCTGTTTCTTTTCTGCCTGATGTTTCTTTTTCTTGTTCTGGTTCAGGGAACGAGCCATCAAAGAGCCGCCTTCTTTTTCTCTTCTGCTTCTTTCCCAATCCTTCTTTGTCTTCTTCTTAGCCGGTTTTTCACGTCTGGTGGTTGGCTTCTGGGCAGTTTCTTCTACCACAGGAGCTGCGGGTACGGACGGGCGCTGCGGACGAGACGGTCTATCGGTCTTCGGGCGATCGTTTCTGTCATTTCTGCGATCCCCATTTCTATCATTGCGGTCATTTCTCTGGCCGTTTCTCGGTCTGTCATTGCGATCGCCGTTTCTGTTGTCTCTGCGTTCGCCGTTTCTATCATTGCGGTCATTTCTCTGGCCATTTCTTGGTCTGTCATTGCGATCGCCGTTTCTGTTGTCTCTGCGTTCGCCATTTCTATCATTGCGATCGTTTCTCTGGCCGTTTCTCGGTCTGTCGCTTCTATCGCCATTGCGGTTGTCGCGACGGTCTCCATTTCTGTCATCTCTACGAGAACGGTCATTTCTATCTTCCCGTTTCTGGGGGCGATCGTTTTTCTTTTCTGCTGCCGGTGCTTTGGCCGGAGCTGCCTTAGGAGCGTCTTTCTTCGGTGCTGCTTTCGGTGCTTCTGCCGGTTTTGCTTCTTTCACTTCTTCTGTGGAATAGGAAGAATAAGAAGACTGACGGCCTTTTTCGCCGCCTTTACGGTCAGCCGGCTGGCCGGACTGGTCGAAACGAACGGTACGCATAGCCGGACGTTTTGCGGCTTTCTTCTTCTGTTCAGCGATGGCTCTAGCCAGCAAAGATTTGCCGTTATCATCTACGCCAGACAAACGATTACTCACGTCTACGTGAGATTTTTTCAAAATATCAATGACTTCTTTATCTGTTTTGCCAAATTCCTTGGCAAGTTCATACACTCTGTATTTCTTTTTCTGCATAAGCAGCCTCCCATTCTCTCTGGTTATATGTAAATCTTTTGTTTATTCATTCATTTATGACGAAAGTAGTGCGTAGTGGGGAGTGCGTAGTGCGTAGTGATGGAAGGGGCGCATCAAAATCATAGGGCGCCCCAATACCCCATTTTATAAAAGGAATATCAATACTACTTTTATTGATATAGGTCATTTGACGATTCTATCCTAATCCCTAGCCACTAGCTACTAATCCCTACTCACCGATTATCAATTTTCTTCATAATGGCTTCACTGAATCCTCTGTCCACGATCAGTGCAGCGGTGCGGACACCTTTTCCTAAGGCTTGTCCCAACCGTTCTTTTTCACCGAAGATGCGGCAGGCAATGTGGGCTCGTTCCGCCGCGCTCTGGTATTCATCCTTTGTGCGTGGGGAGCTGTCTTCTGTAATAAGGAGAAGGGCCTGTTTGGGCGATTTCATCTTCTTCAGCCCTTCTGCCACCTGTTCATTTCCAGAAAGCAATCGTCCTGCTTTCATACAAAGGCCAAGCATCCGGTAAATCGGTTCATCCATTTTCAATTTGTGCCTTCAGTGCATCATACACATCTTTGGAAACCGGACGCTTCAGGGATTTTTCCAATCCGTGAGATTCGTAGGCTTTGGTGAAACATTCGATGTCATCACACACGTAAACGCCACGGCCGGATTTCTTTCCGGTTCTATCCAATTCGATGATACCCGTAGGAAGTGCTACGATACGAAGCAATTCTTTCTTCGGCTTCAATTCTTTGCAGCCTACGCACATCCGCATGGGGATTTTTCTGGCTTTCATTCCTTGGTTTCCTCCACGTCGCTAGATTCAATATCGCCTAAGATATCATCATCCACTGGTTCTTCTGGCACATCGTTGCCGAAACCTTCTTCTTTGGCCTGGGATTCGCTCTTGATATCAATTTTCCAGTTGGTCAATTTGGCAGCCAGACGGGCATTCTGTCCTGCTTTGCCGATAGCCAGGGACAGCTGGTAATCTGGAACGATGACATAGGAAGATTTTTCTTCTTCCCATACGGAAACGGAAATAACCTTGGACGGAGACAGTGCATTGGCGATGTAAATGGCCGGGTCTTCATCCCAACGAACGATATCGATTTTTTCATCATGCAGTTCGTCTACGATGTTCTGTACACGCTGGCCCTTCGGACCTACGCAAGCACCAACTGGATCGACGGTGGGGTCCATGGCATACACAGCAATCTTGGAACGGGAGCCGGCTTCACGAACCACGTTCTTAATTTCTACGGTGCCGCTGTAAATTTCCGGAACTTCCAGTTCAAAGAGGCGTTTCAAGAGGCCAGGATGGGTTCTGGACAGGATGATTTCCGGTCCCTTGGTGGTCTTTCTAACTTCCAGTACATAGCACTTAATTTTATCATTGGTATGGAATTCTTCCCCTTCAATCTGTTCAGCAAAAGGAAGAATCCCTTCTACGCGGCCAAGGTCCACAAATACGGTGCGGGATTCGCTCCATTTGACGGTACCAGTAATGACATCCCCTTCGCGGCCGGAGAATTCGTCATAAATGGAACCTCTTTCGGCTTCACGAAGCTTCTGAATCATCACCTGTTTGGCGGTCTGTGCTGCCACACGGCCGAAGTTCTTCGGGGTCACATCGATGCGAAGCATATCGCCCACTTCATAAGAACGATCGATTTTCTTAGCCTCTTCCAGAGAAATTTCATTGACTGCATTTTCAGAAGTGGGGTCCACCGCTTCTACGACGGTCTTTTCTTCATAAATACGATAGGTGCCGGTTTCACGATTCAAAGTCACAGATGCTTTGGCGTTGCTGCCGCTTTCCTTCTTGTAGGCCGTAAGAAGCACCATTTCCAATGCATCAAATACAATATTTGGATCTACCTTTTTTACTTTGACCAAGCCTGCTACAGCTTCCAGCAATACTTTACCGTTCACGATGATTTCTTCCTCCTAATTAAAATGAAAAATGCAGTCTCACCTGCGAAATTTTATTTCTTTCCAATACCAGGGTTTCCCCATCTTCCAAAACAAGCTGCAAACTGCCATCTTCCGCAAGACCTTCCAGACGAGCCGTCAAAGCCTTCACGCCTTTCTTGCCATCCAATGGAGCAAACAGTTTGATATCTACATCACTTCCCGCATAGCGGATGAAGTCCTTATCCTTCTTCAGCACCCGGTCCAAACCAGGAGAAGACACTTCCAACATATAATTGTCCGGAATCATATCCTTCTCATCCAGAATGGCCCCTGCCTTTTCACTGATGGTCTGGCAGTCGTTCAAATCAACGCCGCCTTCCTTATCGATATAAATACGGAGAATCCAATTTCTTTCACGGACATACTCCACATCGACCACTTCGATCCCGTCCGCTTCCAAAATCGGTTCCAATAACTTCTCTACCGCTTCTTCAATCTCCTTGTGTGCCATATGCCCTCCTTGTCTCTGTTTACGGTAAACGGTTATCTGTTAACTGTTTACTGTCTACTGTTAACTATTTACCATCAACTATTTCATATATAAGAAAAAGTGAGCCGAAGCTCACTCCACAGGAAATTCTATAAATAACACATAACTACGTTGTTATTATACCATATGTTGTAAAGAGACGTAAAGAGAAATTTAGGATAGAAACATATTTGCACAAATAGACAGTGTAAAATATTTTGTGTAAACGAATAGATTAGAATTTAATGAATTTCATGTTTTAACCATGAAAAAAGAA
>CAKQBK010000011.1 GCA_934216155.1 uncultured Dialister sp. | reverse complement strand
GTTCTCAGGGTTCTCAGGGTTCTCAGGGTTCTCAGGGTTCTCAGGGTTCTCAGGGTTCTGGCTCCATTGAAAATCTAGCGATTTTCTCGGATCCAGAACCTTTTGAAATCCAATGCATCTCGCTAAGTTTCACTATCCATGTCATCACTACAGAACCCCTAAGAGCCCCTTCCTCAGGAAGGGGCAGGCTCGCTTGCGAGCCGGGGATAGGCCGATGAAGAAGAGTTGTTAGATAAACTGACTTCACAGAACGCCGACAACGCTATGCGTCTCATCTCAATGTATCCGCCAGTGCGAGCTATCCCCCCTGCCCCCTTCCAAAGGAAGAGGGTAAACGCTAGTGCAAATTCCGTCACAGTCACCGTTCCCAAATATGCAACCGATAGGCCCCCAGCAGGTTGCCTTCTGGCGTAACCGCCGGTACTTCAATGCCTGCGACAGACAAGCCATCGTCAGAAATCGAAATAGCTTGCACTGGGCCGGCTGTATGATATTCATTCAAAAGGCTACCATCAGTGAGGCTCACTACGGCGGCGCCGTGGGCTTTATAGTTGTGATTTCTCACATTTCTTCCTAAGGCCAAAGCTGCCACAGAGGGCGCGAAGTCTATTTCTTCTATTTCAGTGGGTGCCTGGTAACGGAAACGGTAATGACCTTCCAAATCGAACAAATAGAGACTATTGCCAGAGGGATGCATCACCGGCGCCGGGAGCTGCCAGTTTTCACGATTGAATGTATTGATGGTGCCAAAGACCACCCCTTCGGGGCGAATCATCGCATCCCGGCCAGCAGCATTGTAATAACTTTCTCCCACTTTCATGATTTTGGAAATTTCCCTTGTCCAAATCATATGTCCATCTTTATCCATCAAGAATCCACGCCCATCGCTGGCCATGGCCGTCAGATACTCTCCATCTTCCGAAAAAGAGAGGCCATTGCGGATGGTGGTGGTGCCAAACGACGGTGCTGGTGGAATCGCTTTTTCTGCCACCAGTTCGCCAGTGGTATCATCCAGAATATAGATATTTTTATTGAATGTAATGCCTTCCGTTTTGGACCTATCGTAATTGGCAGTCGCAAAGGCATAGCGATTGGTCTTTTCCCCAAGAGCTCCGCAATTCACCCAGGCATCCATATTTCCTTCCTTAGGATACCGCCAGTTTTCGTTCCCGTTTTTATCAAAGGAAATAATCCGGCTCACATAGCCTCGCTGGCCGTCAGCCATGATGGTAAAACGATAAAATACCGCATAGGCATTGCCTTGGGAATCTGTAGAAATATGGATCGCTGTAGGTTCCGACTGGATATTGGCTTCATAACCGATGAGAGAATCCCCCTGAAAGGTCCACAACACATTGCCATTTTTCACATCCATGGCATAGAGAGTTCCTTGGGGACTTTTCTCCCCTGCATAGACCACTTTTTCATCTTGGCTGACTGCCATACCGCGAATGAGACCGGTCCCTACAGAATGTGACCACAATTCTTCTCCATTTTTATCAAAATGAATCAATTCCCCATTGGCCGTACCCACCAGCCATCCCCCATCAGATTTCACATACAGCACTTCGCCACCGTCAAATCCCATGCGGTCATAGTTCCGTCCTGCCATGTCTCCCAGAGAAATCACATGAGCTGCTCCCGATTCCGTATGGTTCCAAAGCTGCCAAGGCGTTTTACTCCCAGTGAGCCAAAGCAACGCCAGCCAAGTCAAGCCGAAACAGACAAAAATGGCTATGGTCTTACAACGTTTCATAAAACCTCCTCTTGTATGAGTGCGCAATGCGTAATGTGTAGCGCGTAATGGTAGATGGGGCACACAACTTAAGAAGTGCCCCATACCCCTTTTTTATTTTGTACTCTGCGGCGCTATATAATTTGATGCGCCGCCACCTTCATTACGCACTACGCACTTCGCATTACGCACTATTCACCACTTTCTCTTACAAATACAACTTCGTCCAGTCATAAATCACGCGAAGGGCGCCAAAATAAAATCCTTCTTTAGAGAGCAAGTACAAAATCTTGCTCATGCCGCAGCCCACTGTAAAGAGAAGAAAGCAAAAACATACCACTTTTTCTTTCCGTTCCCAAGGATGGGCTTCTTTTCCTTTGGCTAGAAACAGACCGCGACTGATGACAGACAAAGCCAAGGTCGAAGAACGGCGGAGGCACCTTGCCAAGAGGGGTTTAATCATATGAGGAATATGGGTCAGCACTTGATGTCGCCCTTTTTCGCTGCCACTACGGAGTTGCAACGCCACCATGACTTCTCCTGCTTCTGCCGCCAAGACAGGAAAGAAGCGAATGGCGGTAACCAACATAAAGGCTGCTTGAGGCGACAGATGCCACGCGGTAAGCCCTTTCAAAAGGCTTCGTGGATCACTGGTCCAGCAAACCAAAAGTCCTAAGGTAATCATAGACACCGTGCGCATCCCCTGAATGGCCCCGTAAATGATTCCTTCTCGATAGATATAGAGACCATTGGTCAAAGCCCCCAATACAGGAAAGCCTGGTGAAATAAGAGTCACCAGCGGTGTCCGTGGATTTTGTGCAAAGAAAAGGGCCTGGCTAGCAATAGAGCCCCACAATCCCAACAGGATGAAAATCGCCAGTACACGCCATTTATAAAGCGGCGTTTTTCCAAGGAGATGAAGCACCAATGTGCCTGTAAAGAGGATAAATAAAGTCCTGGAATTATCCACAATGATCATCATCATGGCATATAAAAAGAGAAAAGACAATTTCGTCCGTCCATCCAAACGATGCAGGAAGGAACTACCATCGCCGCCTTCCCACAACTGCCTATAGGACATGGGCCATCACCTCCTTCATAGATACACAAGGTTCGATTCCTAGCTTTTCTGACAAGGTAAGCATCGGTGGAATCGAAAGGCCGCTTTCCAGCAGCAATTTTTTATTGCTGAAAATCTCATGGGCGCTGCCATGAGCGATGAGCTGTCCTTCTTTTAAAAGCAAAATCTGGTCTGCCAGTTCTGTGGCCAATTCAATATCATGGGTACAGAAGAAAACCGTTCTACCTTCTGAAGCAGCATATAGCAAAAGTTCTTTGATTTCTTTTAAACTTTTCTGGTCCTGTCCAGTAGTCGGTTCATCCAAAAGGAGCAAATCGTTATCCTTCCGGGCCAGCATAGCACCGAAAACCACCCGCAGTCTTTGCCCTTTTGAAAGTGCCAAGGGAAAATCACGTCGATAATGACGAAGATGGAGTTTGGTCAAAAGCTGGTCCAGTTCTTCTTCCGTGAGGCTCGGATTGTTCCATGACAATTCTTCTTCCACCGAATCGGTGAGCAGCATCAGATCCGCTTCCTGCCGCATATAGCCAATGTGATGACGTTGTTTTTGTGCCGGCTTTCCGAAAAGAAGAATCTCTCCCGAAGAAGGAGCATCCAGGCCAGACAGCAAATTCATCAAAGTGGATTTCCCTGCCCCGTTGAATCCCATAAGCGCATTGATGGTACCCTTATGGATTTGGAAATTGACCCCATGGAGGTTTTCCTTCTCTGCCCCCTCATAGCGGTAGTGCAAATTTTTTCCTTCCAGAATGACCGGTGCCTGTGAAATACTTTCTTTTCGTTCCACATGGACCGCCAGGGGAAGCGCTGCTTGTTGTATTTCCCGTGCCACTTCATTGACATGGCCGGAAATTTTTGGCAAGTGGAGCAGTCGAGACAATTTCACTGCCTGGGGTTCCCGAAGGCCATAGGCTTCCGTATCCCCCAGGGCATTCCATGCTTCTTCGGTTTTTCCATCATACACAAATTGTCCTTCATACATACAGCAGATTCGAGGGAAATAGCGAGCCAATTCATTGACCCGGTGTTCCACCACCAAGATGGTCATATGGTCTTCCCGATTCAAAGAAACAAGAAGTTCCAGGAAATCTTTCACCCCTTGTGGATTCATCTGGCTTACCGGTTCGTCTAAGATCAATAATTTTGGATGAGTCACCAAAATGGATGCCAACGCCAACCGCTGCCGCTGCCCGCCAGACAACGCATGGATGCTTCGTTCCTCAAAACCAGAAAGACCGGTTTTCTCCAACGCCCGCTTCACTTCTGCCGCAATGATGGCCGGTTCTTCGCCTCGATTTTCCAAAGCAAATCCCACTTCATCAGCCACAGTCATCGCAAACAGCTGATCATCTGGTGTCTGGTACACTGTCCCCACCAGTAGTCCAATATCTTCTGGCGACATAGCCCGAAGATTCTTTCCCTGTAGTAGAATTTCTCCCGACAGATAGCCTTCCTCTTCATCTAACAGTCCCGTAATGGACTTAATGAGCGTCGATTTCCCGCTGCCGGAACGGCCGGCAATGAGGACCATTTCCCCTTCTTGAATGGATAAATTCACATGCTTGAGAGTATCTTTCTTCCGCGATAGATACCGGCAACACAAATCTTTAATTTCCAGCATCATGATCCCATCACCTGCTTTAACCGACTTCCGATTTTGTATCCCATCCAGCTGCCAATGGTACTATAGAGGAGCCCATTCATCAGCATATATAATCCAATAAACCAATCTGCATAGTACAAACGATAGAAAAACATGAGCTGTTCCATATTGATAAACGTAATTCCTGCATCGCAGCAGCCAATGAGGAACGAAATCCCCATGGCATAGGTGGCAGAAATATCCTTCTTGCGATAAAAGCCAACCGCCCACAGTGCCACCTCGATGATGACTACCGACACGGCACAAATCAGAATGCCTGCCGGTGTCACACGGCCAAAGAGCACCGCTGAGAGCAGCCAGCGCATGAGGAAAAAGAGGGCCGCCACGCCAGGCTGTCGAAATAGAATCAAAAGGGCCATTAAGAGTAAGTATTGCACCACTCCAGAAAGAAGACCTGTCACCAATCCGGAGAAAGGTCCCAAAATGACATGAAGGAAATCCCCCAAAAGGGTCACCGGTACCACCACGCCACCAAAAGCGAGGGCTGCAAAGAGAGACACCGTGATATCCCCTTTCGCCCCGATGCGAAGAATGCATTTCTTCAATGCCCCAATGGAGCATGCCACCGCCAAAAGACAAGCCAGTGCCAATCCCAAAGTGAAAAGCCCTACACTCCGTTTCTTTACCACGTGCATAGGAATTTCCGTGGTCTTTTCCGATTCTCCATCTTGCAAAGCGAGACGCAAACTATACTCCCCTTCATTGATAGAAAAAGGATCCACATAAAGAGGCACCACCGCCATCTGCATTTTGCTTCCTTGCAAAGATAGGGTTGCTTCTGTAGCGCGGCTCTCCCGATCCACATGACCTGCCTCATCGGGCGCTGCCAAAAGGCCTGGTCTCGTTTCGCCGGTTTCCTTATCAATCAGTTCCATCCGGCAATGAATGGTTCTGGTATCTTTCTTCGGATTTCGCATATCTACCAACACGTACGTATTGGGCTTTGCCAGTAAGCTATCCCAATCCACACCATGTCCACCGATCAAGCGATTCTTCATATTTTCCAGCGTCACATCAGGCACCACCAGAGTTTCCTTCTCCTGCCGCGGATCCCGCTGGCCCGATTCATCCACCGGCACCGTCACCGCTTGGATGTACCACGAATCGGCAGGTTTCTTTTCCGTTTCTTTTGGAGCGTCTTCCGGTGCTCCCACAACAAAAGAAATCACCTTTTCCTGATGCCCTTCGGAACTATCTAAGGAAATAGGAATATCATAGGTCCCCTGCGATGCTGCCTCAGGACAAACCACAGGAATGGCAGTAAATTGTTCCCCATACTGGGCCGGAAGTGTCCAATGGATTTCCAGCCGATTGCCATCGACTTGCCAATCCTCCCCGGCTAACGCACGAAATCCCTCTGGCAGCGTCACCGTCACCGTGGCCTCTTCCGTATCAGTCTGATTGAAATTCTGCACACTTACATAAAGCAACTGTGTACTTCCCGGGTGAGCTTCCTCTGCCTTATCCGTCGCACTATAAGGAAAAGTCGCCGAAAGCAACGCCTCCCCCTGGCAAGTAGAAGGATAGACGCAAGTAAAAAAGATACTGAGTAAAAACAGCAAACGAAGAAACATAGGCCATCTCTTTTCATCATTTTCTCATATAATTCAATAATCTCATAATGAATTATACAAAAAAAGAAGCCGTTTCTCAAGGAAAGACTTCTTGTAAAGAGTGACTCATGACTGGTGACTAGGGACTGGTGATGGGGAAATAGTGAGGAGTTAGGAGTTAGGAATGAGGAGTGGTGGCGGCGAGCCCTCGCATTGCTCTTATACCGATAGGTATCAAGTATCACAATTCCTTTTTATATAGCTCGCCGATTTTTAGGAAACGGATGGAGTCCTGTTTCACGCGATACGATACGTATAAAGGTTATTTATGTTTATGCGAGAACAGTATTCCCATAACCTTATATAACCCTTTATAACCTTTTGAATAGCTTTATTTCTGATATGTTAGAAACGCGGAATCAGTAGAATAATAACCTTTTTATATTTTGCGGCGCTTTATAAGTTGTGCGCCGCCGCCACCACTCCTCACTCCTCATTCCTAACTCCTAACTATTTCTCATTGCGCATGGTACACTCAAAACAATAGCGAAAAAATCGAAAAATAAAAAAGAGCCTGTCAAATACAGACTCTTTTGCTTGTAAGATTAACCTTCAACAGTCTTGCTTACAACCTGTTTGCCTTTATAGAAACCGCATACTGGGCATACATGATGAGGTTTTTTCAGTGCATGGCACTGTGGGCATTCCACAAGACCCGGAACAGTCAGTTTCCAATTTGCACGTCTCTTATCACGACGGGATCTAGAACTTTTTGTCTTCGGAACCGGCATTTCTAGCACCTCCTTACCTATCGGCCGTTATGCCGTTATAGTCATTTCACTGCATAGCAGCGCTCTAATGAACTTAGAGAAAATTATCAACTTCAATATTGTACAAGCTATCGGGATTTTTGTCAAGGAGTTTTTAGAAAGGTGGCCCGAAATACATCATATGGTGGCAACCCATTGGAATAAAGGGTATGGTTCTGCCACTTTCTTTATTTCAACAAATAAATCATGCCGCTTATCAAAAGGTTATAAAGGGTTATACAAGGTTATTAGATTTTCGATAGTGTCATAACCTTTTCACTTTGGATTGCTGTACATTGTTAAGAAAATAAATCGTCCCATTATAACCTGCCCGAAGAGCTAACCTTTACTACTCACTCTGCTCTTCGCTTTTCACTGCCAATCCCTGAATCACCATCTGTTTCTCATCTTTCCTCATATGGAAAAACTGGTACACATTATGAGCAGCCCGTTTATTCATCCCCGGCACTTGGGCCAGTTCTTCTTCGGTAGCTTTTTTCATTTCATCCAAAGAGCGGAAGGCGTGCCAAAGGGCATTGCGGCGATTGGGGCCGATGCCTTCGATGTGATCCAGCACGGATTCGGTATTTCTTTTGTTGGTCCATTTTCGATGGTAGGTAATAACGAATCGATGCGCCTCGTCTCGGATGAATTGGAGCAGCTGCAAAGCCGGTTCGTGATGGTCTAATACAATAGGTTCTTCACTGCCCTCTACATAAATTTCTTCGATTCGCTTGGCCAAACCAATGACGGGGGTATCACAACCGGCAGCACGAATCACCGGAAGGGCTGCGTGGAGCTGTCCCAAACCGCCATCGAGAACTATCAGGTCCGGCGTGGGCCAATCGGGATGATTGCCGTAGCGACGGCTCATCACTTCCGCCATGGATTTGAAATCATCGGCGTGTCCCTGGGTGGTTTGCAGTTTGAACTTGCGATATTCCTTCTTGGCCGGGCGACCGTGTTCAAAAACAACCATGGAGCCGGTGGTTTCTGCCCCCTGGTTATGGGAAATATCGAAACACTCCATTCGTTCCGGAAGCCGGGGCAGGTGCAGCAATTCTTTCAGTTTCTTCACCGCCCCCTGCTCTCTGGCGTCCTGGTATTCCCATTGCAATTTCTTGTCTGACAGATACTTCCCTGCATTGGCCATGGCCATATCTTTCAATCGCCGTTTGAAACCTCGCTCCGGCACGATCAGTTTCACATCGCTGCCGCGAAGTTGAGTGAGCCAGGAAGATAACAGTTCATCCTCTTCTGGCAAAAGGGGCAGAATGATTTCCTTCGGCACAGAGGTTGTATTTTCCCCATAGAAATCTTTCAAGAAGGCAGAAATAATCTCCTCATCGGTTTCAGAGGCGCTTTCGGGGATACTGAAATTTTCCTTTCCCACCATGCGGCCATAGCGAATGTAAAACACTTCCAGTCCCGCGTGGCTCCCGTCTCTGGCAAGACCCACCACATCGAAATCCCCTTCATTGGACACGATATGCTGCCGCTGCTGCACGCTTTCTATGGCACGAATCTGGTCTCGATACTTGGCAGCCGCCTCAAATTCCATAGCTTCCGAAGCATCCATCATTTTTTGCTGCAGTTCCTTCACCAAGCCGGTACTTTTTCCTTCAAACAAGTCGCACACGGTCTTCACATCCTGGTCATAGTCCGCTTTGGAAATATGACCAAAGCAGGGAGCACTGCACAGGTGCAAATGGTACTGCAAACAAGGCCGAGCCACTTTCATGGAACGACAAGTCCGAAGGGGATAATACCGACGCAAAAGGCTCAACGTCTGCCTAAGGCTTGTCACATCGGTGAAAGGGCCAAAATACTTAGCTCCGTCATCACGACGAATATTTCGAGTCACAAAAATACGGGGCCACTCTTCTTTGACGGTGAGTTTCACATAGGGATAGGACTTGTCGTCTCTAAGGGAAATATTGTACTTCGGGTGGATTTCCTTAATCAGGTTGCACTCCAAAATCAGTGCTTCCATCTCCGTGGCGGTCATGGTGATATCCAAATCTTCCGCATGGCGAATCATGGCAGCCACCTTCGGTGACCGATTCTTATCCTCCCGTACATAGGAACGAACCCGATTCTTCAGATTCTTCGCCTTTCCTACATAAATGATTCGTCCATCTTTATCTTTCCATCGATATACGCCAGGAGAATCCGGAAGAGCCTCCACTTTGGCGCGTATCTTCTCATTTACCGGTATCATAAAGTATCATTTCATTCCTTTATTCGAAAAATGCGTAGTGAGGAGTGCGTAGTGCGTAGTGAAGGAAGGGGCGCACAATTCATAAAGCGCCTTTTTTATCAATGCTGCTGAGTTAAGAGAAATATGGGATGATTTCTTTTGAAACAAAGTTTCTCAGGTTGCTCAGGATTCTTAAGTTTCTCAGGTTCCTCGAATGAGATGATAACGCTAGTGTTTATTAGCACATTCGAGAAACGTGAGAGACCTTAGCAACTTGAGAAACCTGAGTAACTCATAATGAAATCATACCTACTAACACCAATTCCTTAACTGAATAGCACTGCCCTTCTGTTCACTAACATCGGCGAGCATACAGAAATGCCTTTGGTGCTACATGCGGTAATTCACATAGAAGCAATTCGATGCGCTCGCCGGCCACCATTACGCACTACGCACTTCGCATTACGCACTCAAACCACTAATCGTTCTTCTTCATCAGTTCCCTAGTCCGCTGGATCACCGGTCCCAGGTACTGCCCGGTGTAGGAACGTTTCACTTGGCAAATTTCTTCTGGCGTGCCGGTAGCGACCACTTCGCCGCCTTTGTCGCCCCCTTCGGGGCCCAGGTCGATGATGTAATCGGCGGTCTTGATGACGTCCAAGTTGTGTTCGATTACCACCACTGTATTTCCCTGGTCTACCAATTTTTCCAGTACAATCAACAGTTTTCGGATATCTTCGCTATGCAGTCCTGTGGTGGGTTCATCCAAGATATACAGAGTATCTCCGGTGCCGCGGCGCATCAGTTCGGTGGCCAGTTTCACACGCTGGGCTTCGCCGCCGGACATAGTGGTGGCCGGCTGTCCCAGATGGATATAACCCAATCCCACTTCCTGCAAAGTGGTCAGTTTCCGAAGAATCTTATCGTGATTTTCAAAGAATGGCACCGCTTCGTCTACGGTCATGTTCAGCACGTCGGAAATATTTTTTCCTTTGTACCGCACTTCCAAGGTTTCCCGGTTGTAGCGAGCCCCATGGCACACTTCGCAAGGGACATACACATCAGAAAGAAATTGCATTTCTATCTTAATGATACCGTCTCCATGACAAGCCTCGCAGCGGCCGCCTTTCACATTAAAGCTGAACCGTCCTGGTTTATAGCCTCGCATTTTTGCTTCTGCGGTCTGACTGAACAGTTCGCGAATGTCATTGAAAATGCCCGTGTAGGTGGCTGGATTGGACCGCGGGGTGCGGCCAATAGGCTGCTGGTCAATGTCGATGATTTTATCCACATATTCAGCCCCTTCCATGGCATCGTACTGCCCAGTCGCATAGGATGTGTGATTCTTGATATTGGACAATCCCTGGAAAAGAATCTGATTGATGAGCGTACTTTTCCCAGAGCCCGATTCGCCGGTGACCACTGTAAAGGCTCCCAGTGGTATGGATACATTGATGTGCTTCAGATTGTGTTCCGCAGCACCTTTGATGGTGAGAAATAGACCGTTTCCTTTTCTTCGTTCTGCTGGAAGAGGAATGTATTTCTCTCCTCTTAAATATTGACCAGTAATGGAATCCTTTACCTTTTTCACATCCTCCGGTGTGCCTTGAGCCACCACGTAACCTCCATTTTCGCCGGCGCCCGGTCCAATATCCACCACCCAATCAGCGGTGCGAATGGTGTCTTCGTCATGCTCCACAACGATTAATGTATTTCCTAAATCGCGCATGCCTTTCAACGTTGCCAGGAGCTTATCATTGTCCCTCTGATGAAGCCCAATAGAAGGTTCGTCCAAAATATAAAGCACTCCCACCAAACCGGAACCGATCTGGGTCGCCAGGCGGATACGCTGGGCTTCCCCGCCGGACAAAGTGGATGCCCCGCGGGACAGTGTTAAATAGTCCAGTCCCACATTGACTAAGAACGACAGACGGCTCTTTACTTCTCGAAGAATCTGGTCCGCAATGATGGCTTCTTTTTCGGACAGTTCCACAGTGTCCAAGAAAGAAAGCAAATCCACCACGGGCATAGCCGACAGCTCTGCGATATTTTTATTTCCTACCCGGAAGGCTAAACTTTCCGGACGAAGACGCGCCCCATGACACACAGGACATGGCTTTTCAATCAGATAGTTGGACAAAGTTTCTTTCATCTTCTCCGTCCAGGCTTCTTCATAACGCCGCTTTGTCACCGGCACAAGCCCCTCGAAAACGCGCTGGTAGGTTTTGGTTTCTCCGTCCATGTTGGTATACTGGAACGTCAAAAGTTCTTTACCGCCATGTTCCAATTCCTGCTGGGCTTCCTTTGGCAAATCGTCATAGCAGGCATCCATGGACAGGTCATAGGATTTCAAAAAAACATCCAGTTGTTTGTAAAGCCAACTGTCCTTGTTATAGGGAAATGGCTTGATGGCCCCTAGGCGGAAGGACAACGTGTGGTCCGGCAAAATCCGTTTGAAATCTGCTTCCAAAGACGAACCAAGCCCCATACAAGCTGGGCAGGCGCCAAAGGGAGCATTGAAAGAGAAAATACGCGGTTCTGGTTTGGGCAAAGAAATACCACAATCGGGGCAGGCGAAATGGGTACTGAAAATCATATCTTCCCCACCAATGACAGCCCCCACCATCATGCCATCCCCCAGTTTGAGCGACGCTTCCACCGAATCGGTCAATCGCTTGATGATGCCTTCTTTGATGATGATACGATCCACCACCACTTCGATGGTATGCTTCTTATTCTTTTCTAGCTCAATGTCATCGGATAGCGGCAATACGGTCCCATCTACACGGACGCGGACATAGCCTTCCTTCCGAAGTTCTTCTAAGAGTTTCTTCTGGGTTCCCTTCTTTGCCACTGCTACCGGCCCCAGCAGCATGAGCTTCGTCCGTTCCGGAAGTGCCATCAATACATCGACAATTTGGTCTACAGTCTGCCGCTTGATGGGCTTTCCGCACTTCGGACAATAGGCCCGACTGGCGTGGGCATAGAGCATACGCAGGTAGTCATGAATCTCCGTCACCGTCCCCACTGTAGAGCGCGGGTTATGACTGGTGGACTTCTGGTCGATGGAAATAGCCGGTGAGAGGCCAGAAATCTTATCCACATCGGGCTTATTCATCTGCCCTAGAAACTGTCGGGCATAGGCAGAGAGAGATTCTACATACTTCCGCTGCCCTTCCGCATAAATGGTATCGAAAGCCAGAGACGACTTCCCGGAACCGGATAATCCGGTAAATACAATGAGTTTATTGCGAGGCAGCGTCAGATCGATATTCTTCAGATTGTTCTGACGCGCTCCTTGTATGATAATTCCTTTTTCCATGGTTGTTTGTTATTCCTTTTTATATTTTTGGGTGGCTGGTGACTCGTGACTAGTAATAAGGTTCTAAGGGTTCTAAAGGTACTGAAGGTTCTAAGGGCCTCGAATGAGATGGTACCGCTAGCATCTATCGGCTCATTCGAGAACCTTGAGAACCCTCAGAACCTTTAGTACCCTTAGAACCTTTGACACGAAAGGAATCACCGCATATTTTTCTTAACATCGCAGCATTTCCCTAATTCCTAAGGCCTAGCCACTAATCCCTAATCACCAAAACCCTATACCTTTTTCTTAAACTGCCGATACACGCGTTTCTTCACCGACGCCTGTCGTTTCAGTGCTTCATCAGCCCTTGATCCGTAGCGGTCGGTCCAGAGTTGGCGAAGTTTTCCCAGTTGGTCACGCCAATGGGCAGCTTCTTCAAATTCCAATTCTTTAGCGGCCCGTTTCATATTCTTTTCCGCGTCTTTCATTTGCTGATAAATCACTTCATCGGACAAGTCTTCCTTGCCTGCCTTTTCTCCATAGGTGGCTGGTTTTTCTTCTATTTTCGTCAAATCAATCAAATCTTTGACCCGCTTCTGCACGGTGTGAGGTATGATGTGGTGTTCCTTATTATAGGCCTCCTGGATGGACCGGCGGCGATTGGTTTCATCGATGGCATATTTCATGGATTTCGTCACCCGGTCGGCGTACATGATGACGTGACCATGTTCATTTCGTGCCGCACGACCAATGACCTGAATCATAGATGTTTCAGAGCGAAGGAAGCCTTCCTTGTCCGCATCAAGAATGGCCACCAAGGAGACTTCTGGCATATCCAGCCCTTCACGAAGCAGGTTGATACCCACCAGCACATCAAAGACGCCAGCCCGCAGATCACGGATAATTTCTGCACGTTCGATGGTGGCTACGTCAGAATGAAGATACCGCACCTTTACCCCTGCTTCGGTCAGGAAGTCCGTCAAATCTTCTGCCATTTTCTTCGTCAGAGTCGTAATCAATACTCGTTCATGCAAATCTTCTCTTTTATGGATTTCTCCCAAAAGGTCATCCATCTGTCCTTCAATGGGCCGCACTTCGATGCTGGGGTCCAAAAGTCCCGTAGGGCGGATAATTTGCTCTGCCAGGTTGGTCTGAACGCCCATTTCATAAGGCCCCGGCGTGGCCGACACATATATAATCTGGTTGATTCGTTCCGTAAATTCATCAAACGTAAGGGGCCGATTATCCAAGGCCGAGGGCAAGCGGAATCCATAATCCACCAAAGTCCGCTTGCGCGACTGGTCCCCATTGTACATGGCCCGCAGCTGAGGAATCGTCACGTGAGATTCATCAATCATGATGAGGAAATCGTCAGGGAAATAATCCAGCAGCGTAAATGGTGGTTCCCCCGGTGCTCGATTGGACATGTGGCGAGAATAATTTTCGATGCCAGAGCAATAGCCCACTTCCTGCATCATTTCCAAATCATAGTTGGTTCGCTGTTCCAATCGTTGGGCTTCCAAAAGCTTGTCCTGGTCACGAAGTTCCTTCAGCCGCCCCTGCAGTTCCGTTTCGATAGACCCCATGGCCCGCTTCAATTTATCCGAACTGGTCACATAATGGGATGCTGGGAAAATACCGATATGATTTCGTTCCGCCACGGTTTCCCCGGTGAGTACATCAAATTCGGTGAGTGAATCGATTTCATCACCAAACATTTCAATTCGCACGGCCACATTATTTTCAGAAGCAGGAAATACATCAATGGTGTCGCCTCTGACGCGGAAGGTATCTCTGGTGAAATTCATATCATTGCGCATGTATTGCATATTCACCAATTTTTCTAGAATCTTATCCCGCTCGATTTCTTCTCCGGGCCGCAAAGACAGTCCCATGGTGCTGTAATCCTCCGGGTCACCCAAACCATAAATGCAAGACACGGAAGCTACGATGATCACATCCCGCCGTTCAAACAGCGCCATGGTGGCGGAGTGACGAAGCCGGTCGATTTCTTCATTGCGGGATGAATCCTTCTCGATGTACGTATCGGTCTGCGGCACATAGGATTCCGGCTGGTAATAATCGTAGTAAGATACGAAATAATACACCGCGTTGTCCGGGAAGAAATCCTTAAATTCACTGGCCGTCTGGGCTGCCAGCGTTTTGTTCGGGGAAATAATAAGAGTCGGTCGCTGCACTTCCTCGATGACCTTTGCCATAGTAAAAGTTTTCCCCGTCCCGGTAGCTCCCAAAAGCACCTGGGCCCACTGACCTTCATTGAGTCCCTGCACCAAAGATTCCACCGCTTTCGGCTGGTCCCCTTTGGGCTGGAAAGGGGCCTTCAAAGTAAATGGCGTGGCGGGCTCTATATATTCTCTTTTAATTCGGCTGCGATCCATGAGGTTCTCCTTTTTTATGACAGGCTGCACAGGACGGTCAAGTTTCTTAGGTTTAACGATGCAATCCATCAAACTATGTTCCTGTACCACCTTAGATTATCGATTTTTATCTATATTATAGTATATCATAAACGAGCAATAGGGGAACTGGTGACTCGTGACTCGTGGCTCGTGGCTGGTAGCTAGGGATTAAGAAATAAGGTTATCGCGGTAGCGACGTTAGCAGCTTGTTTCCCTCCGGTGGTAATGTCATTGAGTTAAGAATTTGCGTTAGTAGATATGATTCCGCTAGTAGTAACAGGTTGCTCAAGTTTCTAAAGGTTCTCAGGTTGCTCAGGTTCTCCGAATGTGCCCATAGACGCTAGTGTCATTAGCTCATTCGAGAAACGTGAGAAACCTAAGTATCCTGAGAAACCTGAGTAACCTTTGTATCAGCAGAAATCATCGCATATCTCGCTTAACTTAACAGCATGGTCCCCGGTGGATAATGCTTTCAAATTAAGGTGTGCGGTATAAAAGAACATCGTCATTTCGACCGATGGGATTCGTGCTTTCTGATACGATTAGGTAGTTTGGGACTATGTTAGACAAAAGTGGAGAAATCTTGTGACAATAGCGAGATTATCGAGAGAGCCACAAGATTTCTCCACTTTTGTCCAACATAGTCGCTTGAAACTTTTGTGACACGTAGCACAAATCCCATCGGTCGAAATGACGATACAGATAATACCACTTTCTCAAATGTACTAATAAACACCAGCGCTATCATCTCATTTGAGGAACCTGAGAAACTTGAGAACCCTGAGCAACCCGAGAAACTTTGTCTTAACCCCTATTTCACTTACTACGGATTCTATAATCTCTTATTCCCCTATTGTACCATGTTTTTCTGTCCATCATGGGTGGTTCACGCAGTAAAGTAGTGGGATCGGGAAGGAATATTTTTCCGTTTGTCAGATTTTCCTTTGGCTACATGTCATTCAACAAAAATGTTGAATTTCCCTTGTATTTAGCTATCTCCAATATTATAAATGTTTTTGATATACTCTTATAGAAATGTTTTTTGTGTGAACAAGTTAGCATATTTATAAGTCTTTTCTTATAAATAATCACATTCGCGATGTGTGAATAACTTTTTTACTTGACCACTCGATAATCCTCATTCCACGGACGTTTTTGATATGCATGGTTAACAATAACATTGCGTTTTTGCAATATTTCATATCATTTTTGTATACTACATCTAACAAGACTTTTAGCATGTTTATTCATAAATCACCGGAAGTGCCCCCTTTTCTACGATTTGATTTTAATGCGTTTCTCCTTGTAAGTGTGGTATGATATAGGCATGAAATCTGATGCACCTGCGTGTACACCATTTTCTAAGCCTCTAATCTGGTCAAGAGATCTCAGACGCGTAAAAGACCACATAAGATGGAGGACTGATGAAAGGGCAGATCTGGCAGGACGATCAGAGGCCATCTGGCACTGAAACAGAAATGTTGACCCGTTTCAAAATCGGTGCTTTGGGTCAATACTTGCAAATCCAATATCCGGAATTTCTTGGTTCTGCTGCCTCCCTGCTGAATGAGCGCGTGGCGTTCTGACGACAGCAAAGACGTGGTACTTTTGTACACTGCACGGCACCTGCGCCGTATTCAGGGTGCGCCCTCATAGGTATAGGCAGTGGAACTTGTCCCGGATTTTTATTATGCCATTTTTTAGTGGTGACTCGTGACTGGTGACTAGGAAAAATACATGCCCAGTCACCAGTCCACCAGTCACCATGGCAATCCCCTTTTCTTACCAGTGATGCATCCATGATGTATCCATTCAAAATATAGGAGGCCATTATGGCTACGGAAAAAACATTAGAACTGACATTCAACATGGAAGGAAATGGTACTATGACCGTTTCCATTCCCAATCCCCCAGAAGAACTGTCTCTGGAAACAGTGAAAGAAAAAGCCGCCAAAATGATTCCTGTCCTGGTATCCAACTCCGGCGCTGCTGCCCTTTCCCTCAAAAAAGCCAAAGTCGTAGAAACCAAGGCCACTGATCTGGTCTAATTCTGGTGACTGGTGACTAGTAGCTAGAGAAATCTTGAGTTCTAGCGAAGATATCACTAGCGCCTCATCTCCCCCGTCGGGGGAGAATACAAGAGGGGGCAGCTCTAGTGATATACTTCGCTATGAACATAACAAGCGTACGCGGTGTTATCCGCTCCTGGCGCTGTACCTCTCCTTAGTTACCAATCACCATGACAATCCATTTTATTTCTACAGGCGCATCCCCTGTGCGTCATTCATATAAAGGAGGCCATTACAATGGCTACGGAAAAAACTCTCAAAGGTATCAAACTTCAGGTTCGTGTCGAAAATGGAAGCACCTCTTCCGGTACGACCAAACTCAAAAATCTGAATTTCAATAAAATCAAACTCACTGCCACCGACGATCAGCTCTACGAAGCCGGCAAGGCCATCTCCGAATTGCAGACACTGCCCCTTTCGGACATCCGCACCGTGGCAACCAATGAACTAACGGAAAATGGTTAACGGTTAGCAGTTGATGGTTGACGGTTGACGGTTAGCAGTTAGCAGTTGACGGTTGACCGCACGCAAAAAGCACATCTCTCGTTATAGAGAGATGTGCTTTTTTATTGACTGCTATTATGGTTAGGATTTACGTTAGTAGGTGTGATTCCGCTAGTAGTGACAGGTTGCTCAAGTTTCTAAGGGTTCTCAGGTTGCTCAGGTTCCCCGAATGTGCCCATCATTAGCTCATTCGAGAAACCTCAGTATCCTGAGAAACCTGAGTAACCTTTGCATCAGCAGAACTCACTCCTACTAACGCCAATCCTCAAGGTCACATATAAAACATTATCACCGCAATAAACCGTAGAGCACGTCCACCACATCTTGGGCGCTATCCGGATGGACAATCCCACACGCTTCGGCCATTTTCTGTCGAAGCGCCGGGTCTCTTAGAATCCGCCGGACTGTATCAGCCAATTCGCCCCGTTTCACCCATTCCGCGCAGCCTTGGTTCTTCATATGCATTGCATTGGCCCGTTCCTGTCCTGGCAATGTATTTACCAATACCATAGGAATGTGCATCACCATGGCTTCTGTGCAGGTGAGCGCCCCCGGTTTTGTCACCAGGATTTCGCTTCTTGCCATAATATCTGCCACTTTGTTGGTGTAGCTATGCAGTTCCACCGGGTGGTGCATTTTTTCTGCCATGGCGGCCACTTTTTCATACAGGCTAATATTTTTCCCTGTAATGACAATGAATTTGGAAATATCCTCCACTTCATCGAGGCGGGAAATATTGTCCACCACATTACCTAGTCCCAAGCCACCGCCCATAACGAGCACCGTGCCCTTTTCCATAGGCGGATGGGACAATTCTTTTTCATAGAAAGCTTTCCGGACTGGAATACCCGTCACATGGATTCTGTCTGGTGCAATACCGTAAGTTTCCATCAGGTTTTTCAAATCCGGCGTAGCCACGCAAAAGGCATCCAGGTATTTATCAATCCACAGCTGGTGAATATCAAAATCGGTAATGACCCCCATCATGGGAATCTCCGTATTTCCTTCTTCTTTCAAAAGGTCCGCAGCGCCCGCCGGAAAAGGATGGGTGAAAATCATAGCGTCGGGCTTCAAGGTGCGAATCAGATTTTTCATCCGTTTTTTAAAAGACAGATTGAGCATTTTCTGGGACATCTGCCCAAAGCGGCTGCTCTGGGAATCGCTATAGAGGTGGTCGTACATGGAAGGAAATACATCAATCATCTTGAGGTACGTATCTTTGATGATATGATCCACAGAAAAGAGATTGCTGGACACGAAATCAAGGACGCTCACAGAATCCCCTGGATGGGTCCGCTGCATTGCTTCCGCAATCGCCCTGGCAGCCTGACTGTGTCCGGTGCCTATGCTTGCTGTCAATATGATAAACTTACGAGCTGGCTCTGCCATTCCATGTCTCCCTTTTTAAAATACGTGTAAACGTTGCGATGAAAATTTATTTGGTGACTAGTGACTGGTGACTGGTCACAAATAGTATCCGTTGTATTCCCGTCTGTCTTTTCACCGATTGATTATAACATAGTCAAGAACAATAAAAAAGGGAAAGTAACTAGGGATTCGTAGCTAGGGATTAGGAAAAAGTGTCTCTGGCGGTCACCGTCATTTCGACCGACGGGATTTGTGCTTGTTGACTAAACAGTGTAATCCAGTGCTATGTTGGATAAAAGTGGAGAAATCTCAAAGCAGTAGCGGTAAAGGGAATGGCTGAGTTCTCCCATAACGGTTCTATTCAGCTGGAAAGCCCCTTCCTCAGGAAGGGGCAGGCTCGCTTGCGAGCCGGGGATAGGCCGACGAAGAAGAGTTGTTTGACTAGCCGCTTTCGCAGAACGCCGACAGCATGATGTATCACATCACAATGCCTCTCACCAGTGCGAGCTATCCCCCCTGCCCCCCTTCCAAAGGAAGAGGGTAGCCGCAAGTGCAAATGCCGCTACACAAACCTAATTCCTAACCCCTAAGGCCTAGCTACTAATCCCTAGACACCACTAAAAAAACGGTAAGCAGCGAAAACTTCACTGCCTACCGCCTACTGCATACGGCCTACCAAAGATTACACAATCGGTTCTCCATGATACAATTCTCCATCGATATCCGGTTTGCAACCATAGCCGATGGCCCATTCGCATTTGTATTTCAAAGCCTGGGCATGGATATTTTTCACTTTATCAATGGTGCGAACCACTTTGCCCGGTACGCCCACTACGAGAGAGTTCGGTGGAATCACAGTGCCGCCAAGAACCAATGCACCAGCAGCGATGATAGAACCTCTACCAATCTTCGCACCATCCAGGATGGTAGCATGCATACCTACCAGCACATGGTCTTCGATGGTGCAAGCATGTACGCAAGCACAATGACCAATGGTGACATAATCCCCAATGACACATGGGTGTTCATCCGCTACATGGAGACAGCACAGATCCTGCACGTTGCTGCATTCGCCGATGGAAATATAATTCACATCTCCTCTGGCCACCACACCAGGCCAGATGCTGGCATATTTGCCTACCCGAACATCACCGGACAGAAAGGCATTTCCTGCCACAAAAGAATTGGGATCAATGGTCGGATGTTTTCCTTTAAATTCAGTACCAGAAAAAGTATACATAGTAACTCCTCCTTTGAAAAAGTAGTGCATAATGTGGGAAAGGCACACAGCCTTTCTGCTCATCAAATAGAACTTTCACTATCTGTATCCATATTATACTATACGCTGTCCAGTTTTTCTATGAGAATTTTAGATATTAATAAAAATGTATCTCTTTTTTAGATATATAATACATGCGCAGACATTTCCTTTTCGTGAGCACGAAGCCGACTGGTTGTTGGTTGTTAGTTGTTAGTTGCTGATTGCCAAATTCAATCAACTAACAACAAAAAAGGGCTATAGAAGGCTATCTATAAAAGCATAACCTTCTATAACCCCTTATCCCCTTTGGTAAGCAATGCTATTAAGTTAAGGAAACGCTGATTTAATCAAGGCATCTGGAATTATATGAATTTTTATCCATAACATCGTCAAGAAAATCCTTAAATAGCTCGCTATTCGCGGATTTCCTTTCCTCGTTTTGAATAAAAATTCAAGAATAATTCAAGATAATGATTAAATCAGTGTTTCCTTAAGCGAAATATGCGATGATTTCTACTGATGCAAAGG
Source organism: uncultured Dialister sp. (assembly GCA_934216155.1). GTDB lineage: Bacteria > Bacillota > Negativicutes > Veillonellales > Dialisteraceae > Dialister. The sequence goes on along the minus strand of CAKQBK010000011.1, from coordinate 21,240 downwards.
TTACTCAGGTTTCTCAGGATACTGAGGTTTCTCACGTTTCTCGAATGAGCTAATAACGCTAGCGTCTATCGGCACATTCGGAGAACCTGAGCAACCTGAGAACCCTTAGAAACTTGAGCAACCTGTCCCCACTAGCGGAATCATGTCTATTAACGCAAATCCTTAACTTAACAGCATTACTTTGATAAGCGGTCTATTTGATTTGTTACATAGCAGAAATCATAGAGTATAACCCTTTTTCGCTATCATTGTATTCCAGATGAAACATACCGCTTAAAAATATTATTTCTCCACCTTCGCGGTATTTTCTTTCAATCCAGGGAAATCGAGGGTAGCGAACAGATTGGACAGGGTTTCATTCTTACGAATCTGCTGGATGGAACCATCTTCGTGAACCATAATTTCCTGGTGACGGAGACGGCCATTGTAATTGTACCCCATGCTGTGACCATGAGCGCCGGTATCGTGAATGACGATGAGGTCACCCATTTCAATTTCTGGCAATTCTCTCTGGATAGCAAATTTATCGCAGTTTTCGCACAGAGAACCGGTCACATCGTACACGTGATCCTTCGGCGCATCAGCCTTGCCCAGCACAGTGATATGATGGTACGCACCATACATACCTGGACGCATCAGGTCAGCCATGCAAGCATCGGTGCCGATGTAGTCTCTGTAAATGTGTTTGTAATGAATGGCTTTAGTCACCAGGAAGCCGTAAGGGCCAGTGACCATACGGCCACATTCAAAGGAAATACGGGTATGGTCGAAACCTTTGCCAGCCATTTTTTCGTCGAAGAGTTTCTTTGCCCCTTCGCCCAAGCCTTCCAGGTCCACCGGATCCTGTTCCGGACGGTAAGGAATACCGATGCCGCCGCCGAAGTCGATAAAGGAAACAGTAACACCCAGTTTTTCCTTAATTTCATTGGCCAAGTCAAACATCATGCTGATGGTGCCCAGAAGGCCTGGCAGCTGCAGTTCTGCAGAAATAACCATGGTGTGAATGCCGATATAGGAAATACCTTTATTCTTTGCCCATTCTACAGCCTGCAGGAGCTGCGGACGGGTCATGCCATATTTTGCTTCTTCCGGTTTGCCGATGATGTCGTTCCCACGAGCCATGTCCGGTCCTGGGTTGTAACGGAAGCAAATTTTTTCCGGTACCATCTGAAGACGTTCCATGTCGTCCAGGTTGGAAATATCGTCCAGGTTCATAATAGCGCCCAGTTCATAGGCCTTCTTAAATTCTTCATCAGGGGTATCGTTGGAAGAAAATACAATGTTATCTCCTGTGATACCTACGGTTTCAGACAGAACCAATTCTGCCATGGAGCTGCAGTCTGCACCGACATTCAGTGTTTTCAGACTCTTCATGATCCAAGGATTTGGGGTGGCTTTCACGGCGAAGTATTCATGGAAATTGGGATTCCAAGAGAATGCCTTCTGCAGCCGTTTCATATTTTCCAAAATGCCTTTTTCATCGTAAATATGGAAAGGTGTGCCATAGGTGGCAGCAACCTGGCGAATCAATTCATCACTAAATGGAATTTTCTTTTCGTTCATCCGGCGGGACCTTCTTTCTGGGAAAACAGTGACTAGTAGACTGGTGACTGGTGACTGGGGGGTGAATCCCTAGTCACTAATCAACAGTCACGAATCATCAAACTTCCTAATATATCGTGATAGTTAGATGTTTTATTATAACATAGAAGAATTGGGATTGCCTAGGACTTTTTAGTTAGAAGTGAAAAGTGAAGTAATGGTAGCGACGCATAAATTATAAAGTGCCCGCTTATAAAAGGTTATTATTCTGCTGCTTCATTTTTCTAACATTTAGCAGCTATGGCGTGAGACAAGGTTATAAAGGTTACAAAAGGTTATGGGATTTCCGCTAGTGACATAACCTTTTATACCCTTTTATAACCTTTTTAACCCAGTCGCAAGTCCTGTTTTTTCTATGTTATAAAGAAGAAAATTGCACAATCATAACCTTTTATATTTGCGGCGCTTCCAAATATTGTGCGCCGCCACCTTCACTCCTCACTCCTCATTCCTAACTCCTCACTGCATTAAAAAGGGTGTGAAAGCCAAGAGCCTCCACACCCTTTTCTTGCCAAAGAATTATTTATTATCTGCGTTTGCTACGGCTTTCTTACTGTATTCTTCGGTCCATTTCTTGAAGTTGCCATTGTCGGTATTTTCTTTGATCACTTCATTCACTACAGCCAGGACGTCTTCATTGCCCTTCTGGATAGCAGTAGCGGAGTTCTTCACTGCATTCGGGAATTTGATATCCGAGAACATCAGGTCATCGTTGAAAATCACGTACTGCTGGCCTACGATTCCTTCCACAACCAAGCCATCGACTTTGCCATGTTTCAGTTCCAGTACCACTTCCGGCACATGAGCCAAACCTACGATTTTCGCATCTTTGATCTGTTCCTTAGCCAGTGCTTCCTGTGTGGTGGACTTCTGAACACCGATGGTCTTGCCATAGAGGTCTTCTACCTTCTTGTACTTATCAGCGTCATCTTTTCTGATAATTACCATCTGTTCTGTTGGCAGATAGTTATCAGAGAAATCCATGGTCTTCTTACGTTCATCGGTGGGGTTGATACCAGCGATAGCCAAATCCACCTTGCCACTGGTGAGAGAGGTGAGCAATGCCTGGAAATTCATATCCTGCACTTCCAGTTTAACGCCCAGTTTATCGGCCACCTTCTGTGCCAATTCCATATCGATACCGATGACTTTCTTTTCGCCAACGGAGGTATCTACAAATTCATATGGCGGGTAACCGGAAGCGGTACCAACCACCAATTTGCCTTCCTTCTTAATCTTCTGCATCAGCGGGCTTTCTTTCTGTGTGCTAGCCTGAGAAGAAGCAGCCGGTTTGCTGTCCCCACCGCAACCTGCCATAGTAAAGGCAGCCGCTGCTGCCATCCCCAATACTGCCAATTTGAAAAGTTTGCTCTGTTTCATCATGTTCATGCACCCCTTCTTTGATATGTTGCTCAGGTTACTCAAGTTTCCAAGGTCTCTCACGTTTCTCCAATGTGCTAATCAGCGCTAGTACTAACATCTCATTCGAGGAACCTAAGAACCCTTAGAACCTTCAGAACCCTTCCATTACTATGAAAAACATCCCTACTCGCTCAAGCCATAAACGACATGATCCATTTTCGGGCCTTTGTTTTTGTATGCATAAATGATAGCATGTTTATACACGTATGTCAATATTTATTCATAAATTTCTTTGTTTTATTCAGAATTGTTTCTATTTAAATGAATATTATATATGAAATAGATTGAAAATAATTCGATTTTATCGAATGTAAATTAATTTCTTATAATTCATCTTGAATATACAAAATATACACGCAACAAAACGCTTAACGACTCTTGCTTGTCCCCAAATAAAAAAGCGATTATTTCATTATTGAAAATAATCACTTTTCATGCATTCAAATTGTGAAGTTAACAAATACCGTATGAAATCCCATTGTCATTTCGACCGATGGGATTCGTGCTAAATATCAAAAAAGATGCAAGCGACTATGTTAGACAGAAGTGGAGAAATCTTGTGACTCTTTCGATAATCTCGCTAGAGTCACAAGATTTCTCCACTTTTGTTCAACATGGTCCTGAACTACCCGATAGTACCAGAAAGCATGAATCCCATCGCTCGAAATGACAGATTACGCTAGGAGTCTCATTTTCTAATACCTAAAATTCCCAGTCACTAGTCACCAGTCACCAGCTACTAATCACTTCCCATACACATCCCATTCCAGTCCCATGGTGCGGTACTGCTGGTCGGCGCTGTGTTTCTGCAGCAGGTAAATATCCTTATCCTGTTCTTCGTTCTGGCGAAGGGCTGTTTCTGCTTCGTAGCGAATGTCGTTCAGTTGGTCATCGTAGGCAGAGGATTCTACATTCATCATTCGTTCTTGCAAGTCGGTAATGAGGAATTGCTGGTACACCACCATGGCTATTAAAAGCACCACAGTGATATACAAGTATTTCCTATCTTGCCACTTGATTGTTTCTTTCCAGTCTTTCATGGAGATTCCTATTTTCTCATTTCATCATCCAACTTCGTATTGTCGTTCAGAAGTGTCAGATGATCCTTGGTGAATTCAATCCACAGGCGCGCAGCACGGGAGAGGTAGCGGCCTTTTTTCCAAATGGCATACAGATGGTGGGTCATTCTCGGTTCGGTCATGACGCGGGTCACCACGCGGCTGTCTTCGCTGTTGTGCGGGCACAGGCGAGATGGCAGGATAGCTACGCCCAGGCCGCTGGCTACGGTCTGCAGCATCAGTTCACGCTGGCTGGTTTCAAATACGATTTTTGGTGTGAAGCCAATTTTCTTGCAGTTGGAGAGAATGTCGTCATGCAGGTTGAAATCATCCCGATAGAGCACCAGCGGGTAGTCGGCCAGGAGTTTCATAGGCACCACTTTATTTTCTTCCAGCGGGTAACCTTTCGGCATGACCACGCACATTTCATCTTCGGAAAGGAAGAAGGACTCGAAATCTTTATTTGGAATGGTGCAGATGATGCCCACATCGATGATGCCTTCCTGCACAGAGGTTTCAATCACTTTGGATCCGTGTTCATAGAGTTTGATAGCAATCTGCGGATAATTTCTCTTAAATTCCCCTAAGAGTTTCGCAAATACATGGGCATCGGTAATCGGCGGCAGGCCAATTTCGATGGTGTCCTGTTTCAGATTGAATTCGTTTTCAAAGTCCTGTTTCAGATGTTCAAAAACAAAAAGACACCGCTTGGCATAGTTTAAGAAAATGGTTCCTGGCGCAGTGATTTCCACTGTTTTCGCATTGCGAACAAACAGTGTCACCCCCAGTTCATCTTCCAGTGACTTGATCATGCGGCTGATGGCTGACTGTGAAATATGTAGATTGCGAGCGGCTTTACTGAAACTTTTCTGTTCTGCCACTTCCATGAAATATTTTAAATGTCTATAATCCATAATCTCTCCCCCTGCTGCTCTGTTTCTGATTATGTGTAGATGAAAGGTTACTCAGGTTGCTAAAGGTTCTAAGGGTTCTGAAGGTTCTCGAATAGGATGAATACGTTTACGTCCATACACACATCCGAGAAGCCATAAAGCATGACTATGCCTAATGGTTTTAGGGTTTATTCTCCGAGTTCATCATTGCCAACTAGCACGTCCAGGAAATACTATTGGTTTAAGGTTTATAAGCGCTCCTAACCCTCAGCCTCAATGAATAGCCAGCGGTCATTCACCACATTCGAGAAACCTGAGAACCCTTTGAACCTTCAGAACCCTTAGAACCTTGTCAATTGCACCAACTGCCACAAGCGGTACCACCTCGCAAGAGACTTCCCCATCTCTTACAAGTTCCAGTTCTTGTATAAAATCCTTCTTTCCTCTATAATATAGATGTGTCTAAAAGAACACAGCTGGCATGTATGACTAAAAGATGAATTCCATAGAATTAACTATGCATATTTGTCATAATTACATTGTACATAATTCCCAGCGATTCTGCAAGAGAAAGAGCGTTAAAAAGAGAAATAGCGAAAACAAAGAACTCCTATTTCCCTATTAGGTAGTATGTCATTAAGCTAAAATTGGAAACAATAGGTATGCCTTCTGCAGTAGTTACAAGGTGCTAAAGGTTCTAAGGGTTCTAAAGGTTCTGAGGGTTCTCGAATGTGCTGATAAACGCTAGGGTCATCATCTCATTCGGGAAACCTGAGAAACTTGAGAATCCTGAGCAACCTGAGAAACCTTACACAGAAGAAATCATCCTATGTTCCGCTTAACTTGATAGCATGGCCCTCTTTCCCCTGCTATTTTACAAAAAAGGAGTGTTAATCTGTGAGAAAAGTAAAAACAATGGATGGCAATACAGCCGCTGCGTATATTTCCTACGCATTCACAGAAGTCGCTGCCATTTATCCGATCACCCCATCTTCTCCGATGGCGGAAGAAGTGGATGAATGGTCCGCCCACGGTAAGAAAAATATTTTCGGTGACACCGTACACGTTGTCGAAATGCAGGCCGAAGGCGGTGCTGCAGGTGCTTTCCATGGTTCCCTGCAGAGCGGTGCTCTGACCACCACCTATACCGCATCCCAAGGGATGCTCCTCATGGTTCCAAACATGTACAAAGTCGCTGGCGAACTGCTTCCGGGCGTTTTCCACATCGCTGCTCGTGCTCTGGCAAACCATGCACTGTCCATTTTCGGCGACCACCAGGACGTGATGAGCGCTAGAGCCACCGGCTGTGCTATGCTGGCCGAAGCCAACGCGCAGGAAATCATGGACCTGGCTGGTATTGCTCACTTGGCAGCTATCAAAGGACGCGTTCCTTTCATCAATTTCTTCGATGGCTTCCGTACCAGCCATGAAATTCAGAAAGTAGAAGTACTGGACTATGACGAACTGGCTCCTCTGATTGACCAGAAAGCACTGGCAGAATTCAGAGCCAGAGCATTGAACCCAGACCATCCAGTTATTCGCGGCACCGCTGAAAACCCAGATGTATATTTCCAGCACTGCGAAGCAGCGAACCCCTTCTACAATGCCCTTCCGGATATTGTCCAGGGTTACATGGATAAAATTTCTGAAATCACTGGCAGAAGCTACCACCTCTTTGACTACTATGGTGCGCCCGATGCTGACCGCATCGTCATTGCCATCGGTTCTGTCACTGATATCTGCAAAGATGTCACTGACGCTCTCAATACCCATGGCGAAAAAGTAGGTGTCCTGAACGTTCACCTCTATCGTCCATTCTCTGTGAAACATTTCCTGGACCAGATTCCTGCTACAGTCAAGAAAATCGCTGTACTGGACCGCACCCGTGAACCAGGCGCTATCGGCGAACCACTCTATCTGGATGTGGTATCTGCCATCGCTTCCTCCGGCCGTGCCATCAAAGTATGCGGCGGTCGCTACGGCTTAGGTTCCAAAGACGTGATTCCGGAAGATATCATGGCTGTATATGAACATCTGAAGGAAGAAACACCACGTCACAACTTCACCCTGTCCATTAAAGATGATGTGACCAACCTGTCTCTGGCTCCCGTTCCGGTACCGGAAGTACCAAGCAAACTGGTTTCCTGCAAATTCTGGGGCTTCGGTTCCGACGGCACCGTTGGTGCGAACAAGAGCGCCATCAAAATCATCGGTGACCACACCGACCTCTATGCCCAGGGCTATTTCGCTTATGACTCCAAGAAATCCGGCGGCGTCACTATTTCCCACCTTCGCTTCGGACCGGACCCGATCAGAAAACCATACCTGATTCGTAAAGCAGACTACATCGCCTGCCACCGTCCGTCCTACATTTATAAATACGACCTGCTTCGTGGCTTCAAGCCAGGCGGCATTTTCCTTCTGAACTCCCCATGGAGAAAAGAAGACCTAGACAAAGTGCTCCCGGCTGCGATGAAACGCAAACTGGCGGCTCTCAAAGCCAAATTCTACATCATCGATGCTTTTGAAATTGCCAAGAACATCGGCCTTGGCGGTCGTATCAATATGATTATGCAGTCCGCTTTCTTCCATCTGACCCACATCATTCCTGATGCAGATGCAGTGAAATACCTGAAAGATGCCAACGAAGCCTCCTACGGCAGAAAAGGCCAGAACGTGGTAGACATGAACAACGCCGCTGTCGATGCAGGCATGACCGGTATCGAAGAAGTGGAAATCCCAGCAGAATGGGAACACGCAACCACCGGTGGCTCCATTGCCAGAGTGGCTCGCCCAGACTTTGTAAAAAACGTCTGCGACGTCATGAACCGCCAGGAAGGGGACGATCTCCCTGTTTCTACTTTCAAAGGCATTGAAGATGGCACCTTCCCGTCCGGCACTTCTAAATATGAACGTCCATCTGCTGCCATCATGATTCCTGAATGGATTCCAGAAAACTGTATCGGCTGTAACCAGTGCGGCGTCGTTTGCCCCCATGCAGCCATCCGTCCATTCCTGGTAACTGAAGACGAAGCAGCCAATGCGCCAGAAGGCTTCATTGTGAAAGACTTCAGAGGCCCAGTAAAAGGCTTGAAATACCGCATCGTAGTAGATCCAGAAGACTGCTACGGCTGCGGCATCTGCGCTAATACCTGCCCGGCTCCGAAGAAAGCCCTGGTGATGAAACCAGCAGAAACCGAACTTCCGAAACAGAATCTGTGGGACTATGCAAAGAGCCTGCCGGCTAGACCGAACCCGATGGGCAAGAAAAACCTCAGAAGCGCTATGTTCGAACCAACCTACTTTGAATTCTCCGGTGCTTGCGCTGGTTGCGGCGAAACCCCATACATCAATATGGTAACCCGCCTCTTCGGCGACCGCATGATGATTTCCAACGCTACAGGCTGCTCCTCCATTTACGGCGCCAGCGCTCCATCTATGCCATACACCAAGAACAGCAAAGGCCAGGGACCGGCTTGGGCTAACTCCCTCTTTGAAGATAACGCTGAATACGGCCTGGGCATGCACCTGGGCGAAGCCAAACTGAGAAGCCGCCTCACCGAAAAGCTGGAAGCCCTCCTCCCAGCTGCAGAAGGGGATGTCAAGACCGCCATGGAAGAATGGCTGGCTAAGAAAGACATCGGCGAAGGCACCAGAGACAGAGCTGACGCTTTGGACGCTACCCTCACCGCTGCCGTAGCAGCTCACCCAGAATACCAGGAACTGCTGGACCTGAAAGACCACTTCGTCAAGAAATCCCAGTGGATCTTCGGCGGCGACGGCTGGGCTTACGATATCGGCTTTGGCGGTCTCGACCAGGTTCTCGCTTCCGGTGAAGATGTGAACGTTCTGGTACTGGATACCGAAGTATACTCCAACACCGGCGGACAGTCCTCCAAGTCCACCCCAGCTGCTGCTATCGCTAAATTTGCAGCTTCTGGCAAAAAGACCAAGAAGAAAGACCTGGGCATGATCGCCGTTTCCTACGGTTACATCTACGTAGCACAGATCGCTCTCGGTGCTGATATGAACCAGGCATTCAAAGCCATCAGCGAAGCAGAAGCCTATCCGGGACCATCCCTCATCATCGCTTACGCACCATGCATCAACCACGGCCTCAAAGCCGGCATGGGCAAATCTTCTGAAGAAGAAAAACGAGCTGTGGAATGTGGTTACTGGTGCAACTGGCGCTACAACCCGCAGCTTCTGGAACAGGGCAAAAACCCATTCCACCTGGATAGCCGCGAACCAAAAGGCAACTTCCGTGAATACCTCATGGGTGAAGTTCGCTTCGCATCCCTGGCCAAACTCTTCCCAGACAAAGCAGAAGAACTCTTTGAAAAGACTGAAAGAGATGCTAAACAACGCCGTGAAAACTACGTCCGCATCCAGAAATCCTACGACATGGAACTGGCTGAAAAGAAATAGTTTAGTTTACGGTTAACGGTTGACTGTTTACGGTTAACGGTTGACTGTTTACGGTTAACGGTTGACTGTTTACGGTTAACAGTTGACGGTTGGCGGTTAACAGCTGACAAGAAAAAACTCGCAAGAAATATCACTTCGATATCTCTTGCGAGTTTTTTTATTGGTTGTCTGCTGTTGGTTGTTGGTTTATACTCCGAGTTCTTTTGATACAATCCGCGCAAAAGCAAATCCTCATTGGTTTACGGTTTAAGGGTTATTATTCAAACTTCCCACCTTAGAAATATCATTTTATAGCGATACACGCTAGTCTTAAGTAGCATCTAAAGCCAATTGCTAATCCATTTATATACTCATAGACTCTGAAGGTTTCACCATAACGTCATTTCGACCGGTTGCATTAGTGCTTGATGATGTAGTAGTAATGAAACTGGATGTGTCGGAGAGTGGAGAAATCTATCAGCACTAGAGGGAAGGGCTAGCTGACACATATCATAGTAGCTCGATAGAGCTGCGTTTCTCGCTTCTCTCAAAATCTTGTCTCACCATTATGATTTGAATCAGAAAGCCCTTACCGCTAGTGCTTTGAGATTTCTCCGCTCTCCGACATATCCAATTTCATATCATATGTTTCAGTTCGCACGAATACGACCGGTCGAAATGACGGTACAGAGATAATACCGCTTTTCTAAACAAAAGTATGACTCGAAGAAACTGATGTCCTACGGACCTATCATTGATATTTAATACCGCTTGACGATAGATTCTATCAATGCAAACTGGTATTTCCAAGGTGGGAAGTTTCAGTTATTATATAAACCCTAAACCATTGCCACTTTTATATCGACGAGTTGTCAACAAAAGAACTCGGCACGTAAACCAACAACTAACAACTAACAACAACGTACACAAAAAGACCGTAGATACGCTCTGCGGTCTTTTTTCCTCTCCCCTATTATTTCTGTGTCAAATCAGCAGTCTTTGCTCCAATAAGGTGCAATAAATCATCCGGTGCGAGCACTACTTGTCTACCTCGCTGTCCCGCGCTGATGCTGATGGCTTCGTGGTTGTGGCAGCTTTCATCGATAAAGGTAGGAAATTCTTTTTTCATACCGATAGGAGAACATCCCCCACGAAGGTATCCAGTCAGTCCCGGCAATTCTTTCACATGAATCATTTCTACGCTTTTATTGCCACTGACCCGCGCTGCTGCTTTGAGATCGATTTCTTTTTCAGAAGGCAAGCAAAATACCACCGGACCGGTTTTATCCCCTTTGGTCACAATGGTTTTGAATACCATATCTGGGTCATAGCCCAATTCTTCTGCTGCATGAACCCCAGAGAGATTGTCTTCATCGTAATCATAGGACTTGGTTTCATAATGAATTTTTTCTTTATCCAGGATACGCATCACATTGGTCTTTTTTTCTTTCTTTGACATGTTCTTTCTCCTTTGTTGGTCGTTGGTGACTGGTGACTGGTAAACGCTCTGTTGTTGGTTGTTAGTTGTTAGTTTTTGGGCCCCTACCAACTAATTGCCATCCCTAGTCACGAGTCACCATCATAGAAATACCAAAAAAGCCGGAGCATATGCTCCGGCTCACATTTCTGATTGGTGCCGAGGACCGGAATCGAACCGGTACGAATCTCACGATTCGAGGGATTTTAAGTCCCTTGCGTCTGCCAGTTCCGCCACCCCGGCAGGTATATATCAATTGTCAAATAAAATACATATGGAGGCGGCACCCAGAATCGAACTGGGGATAAAGGTTTTGCAGACCTCTGCCTTACCGCTTGGCTATGCCGCCATATGGAGCGGAAAACGGGACTCGAACCCGCGACCCCAACCTTGGCAAGGTTGTGCTCTACCACTGAGCTACTTCCGCGCTGGCGACCCGGATCAGATTTGAACTGACGATCTCCGCCGTGACAGGGCGGCATGTTAGACCACTACACCACCGGGCCGCACGTAAGTTACGAGTAATAGTATACCCAGGATTGCCACTTTTGTCAAGCACTTTTTGAAAAGTTTTTTAAATTGGTGACTGGTGACTCGTGACTGGTGACTTGGAAATAGGAGATAGGGATTAGTAGCTAGGCCCTAGGGATTGGGAATGCTGTTAGGTTAAGGATTTGCGTTAGTAGCGATGATTCCATTCGTATTACAAGTTACTCAAGTTTCTCAGGTTACTTAGGCGGCTCAAGTTCTCCGAATGTGCCTACAAACGATAGCGTCCTCCCCTCATTCGAGAAACCTGAGAAACTTGAGAACCCTTAGTAACCTGAGCAACCTTTATCGATAAAGGAATCATCTCAAATTTTGCTAACCGTATCCCCTAGCCTCCCTTCAACGAACTAAGCAGCGTCGATGCCAATATCAGCACGGCCCCGATGATTTGTGCTGTCCCCATAGGCTCATGAAGCCAGAAGGCGGAGAGGATGATTGCCACAATGGGATCCATATAGCTGAAAATCGCTGCGGTCTGGGCTTTCAGGTAGTGCATACTGCCGAAATAGAGCGTATAGGTGACGCCGGTATGGACGATTCCCACGATGAGAAGGAAAATGGTAGTTGTCATAGAGAAGGTCAAAGAGGAAATCGGTTCCATGAGAAGCGTGTACGGAAGCAGTACCAAGCTGGCCATACCCAGCTGCATGATGGTCATATCATAGGCGCTGATATCTTTTAGGAATTGATTGAGCAGCATCACCGCCGCATAGAACGCCGCAGCCCCCAGGCCCAACAGAATGCCATAGGTGGTGACCCCTTCTCCCGGTTCGGTCAGTACGCCAGAAATCAGAATCATCCCCGCAAAAGCCGCTGCCACGCAAAGGCTTTTCAACACGGTCAGTTTCTCTTTCACCACCAAAGGAGACGCCAGAATCACGAAAACAGGAGCCATGTAATAAGACAATGTCGCCGTGGAAACGGTGGTATAGCGGTAAGATTCAAAGAGAAGAATCCAGTTCACCCCAATGGCCGCACCGGAAAAGAAAAGAACTTTCAAATTTCTGCGAATGGCTTCCTTGGATAAGGAAGAACGGCTCAACTTCACCACCAATAGCAAAAACGCGGTCCCGATCAGCCCTCTGGCTTCAGCGATCACCGTAGAAGGCAATTCCACGTAGCGCACAAAAATGCCTAAGGTCCCGAAAATCATCATGGTTAATAAAAATTGCAATCTGGCTTTATTAGATTCTTCTTTCATAGATGCTCCTTTTTGTAACTTGCCGCCTGTCTCGCATTGTAATGAATTATGGTGACTGGTGACTCGTGACTGGTGACTGGGATTTTTGAGTCATGCCGCTATGGTCAGAACCACATATTTCCTAATTCCTAGGGCCTAGTTACTAATCCCTAGCTACTAGTCACCAGTCACTAGTCACCAACCCACCAATCCACTTCATATATCTTCTTATTGTACCAAATTCGCGATATAATTTCTCCCCCATTCCCATTTTATAAAATACGTAGTATAATAACTAATAATTATCTTAGAAATAGATAATTCAATGACTTTTAGTCGATTTATTTCGCCATGACATAGTAGTTAAGGAGTGTGGAAGACATATGGCAATTAAAACAAGAAAAATCGGAATTATCGGTGCGGGCAATGTAGGCTCCCACCTGGGACTGCAGCTGGCTGTACAGGGACTGGCTGATGAAGTGGTATTTTACGATACCAACAATGACAAAGCGGTCGGCGAATCTTTGGACCTGATGGACGCCGTCAGCTACCAGCCTCATCATTTCGAAGCCTACGCTGGTACCGTAGCCGATATGAAAGATGCAGATATCATCATCAATGCGTCCGGCAAGCCGCGTCTGCCGGGACAGACCCGTCTGGACATGATGGACGGCGGCATCGCTACCACCAAAGAATTCCTGCCGCTGATTGAAAAATCCGGTTTCGACGGCATTATTATTTCTATTTCCAATCCGTGCGACATCATCGCCGAATACATCCAGTACAAACTGGATTGGCCAAAGAATAAAATCATCGGCTCCGGCACCGCGCTGGACTCCGCTCGTCTGCAGTACCAGCTGTCTGACCAGCTGAAAATCAACCGTCGTTCCCTCACCGCTTACCTCTTAGGCGAACACGGCGATTCCAGCATGATTCCTTGGAGCCATGTCACCGTCGCTGGCAAGAAATTGGACGAACTGTTGGCTGAAAAACCGGACCTGTACAAAATGGATCCGAAAGATGTCATTTTGGAAAAAGTTCACCGCGAAGGCTATGTGGAAAATACCACCAAAGGCTGCACCGAATTTGGCGTCACCTCTGCCACCGCTGAACTGGTTCGTGCCATTTATCACAACGAACACAAAGTTCTCCCCGTCTCGGTCTACCTGGATGGCCCCTACGGCGTCAAAGACAGCTTCGCCTCTGTTCCGGTTAAAATCGGCAAAGACGGCGTAGAAGACATCCTCGAACTCCACCTCACCGAAGAAGAACAGAAAGAATTCGAAGCTTCTATTCAGGTGCTGAAAGAACACTTCGCTAGAGCACTGACACTGTAATACCTCGACATTGAAAAAGAGCAATGAGCCACTTGGGTTCATTGCTTTTTTCATGTCAATAGGGATTAGTAGCTAGGCCCTAGGGATTTGGGAAGCGATTGTTGCTGGTTGTTGGTTGTTAGTTGTTGGGAGCCAAACAACTAACAACCAACAACTATTTTTTCCATAGTCTCGAAAAATCCACCGCCGGTGTCATAATCGCCAAAATAACCATCACGATACCCACCACTTGGAGTCCCACGAAACTCATATGGAAGATAAGACAAGACAGGATCACCGAAGCCGCCGGTTCGCTGGCGGCCGTAATCAGTGCTTGCTGGGGTGATAAATACATGAGTCCTGCATTATACAGCAGAAAGGCCGTGACGGTGCCGAAGACAACAATCCAGGCCACACCCCAGAATATTTCTAAATCAAAGAACGCCAGCCAATTCATGTGCGGTTCAAAGGCCCAGCATGCCAAAGCACCAATAATCATGCTCACCGCCAAGACGAAGGTTTTATTGATTTGCAGGAAAATATGCTTCGGATAGATGGACGCAAAGGAATAGACCACCCCATTGAATAACGCCAAGGCCACGCAAAGAAAAGACACGCTGAGTTTCGACGGGTCCCCGCCGGTGACCAAAAGATAGGTTCCGCCTACCGCCAGAATCACCGTGACGATTTCTTCTTTCGAAGGCAGCCGTCGGTACCGGATAGAGTTGTAGCAAATCACCATGGCCGGACAGCTGTAAAGAATCACCGTTGCCGTAGCCGCGTTGCCGTACGCGATGGCCTCAAAATAAGTGTAATGCATGAGCATTAAGCCGAAGAGGGCATAGATGATGATATCGATCCAGAGCCTTGGCTTTTCTTTTAAAATTGCCAGACTGGGTTTCATTTCCCCTTGCCACAAGGTAATTCCAATCAAAATAAATCCCGCCGCCATCATCCGGAACGCCGTGAGCTCCATGGCATTCATGGAAGAGTGGGCAAAGAAATTCTGCGCCCCAATCCCACTGCCGGCCCACATGATGCCCGCACAAACCACCATGGCGATGGCCGTCTTGGACGAGCGATTTTCCATCATAGTATCACCTCCTGTGTTATCTTTCTTACTTTAGTGACAATAGGTATACTCTCGCTAAAGCGTACAGGTTACTCAGGTTGCTCAAGTTTCTTAGGCTACTCAAGTTTCTCGAATGAGATCATAACATTACGAGCACGTTCGAGGAACCTGAGCAACTTGAGCGACCTGAGTAACCTGAGCAACTTTGCTGCAAAAGAAATCATCCCATATTCCTCTTTAGAAGTCACTCATTTTCCCTTCACAAACGTCGGTGCCACAATCGCCAGGAGCACCAGTACGATGCCCACCGCCTGCACCGTATCGAAATGGGTTCCGAAAAGGAAATAGGACGCCACCACAGAGACCGCTGGCTCGATGGTGGCCGTCACAGAGGCTTGGGATTCGCTCAACCATTTCAATCCCGCATTGTAGCAAGTAAACGCCACGGCGGTGCCGCATACCACGATCCAGAACACATCAAACAGCACATCGCTTTGCAAGAACCCGGAAATATCCTGCAACGGGTCCACCAGAAACGCCGCTATGGCACCAGTAAACATCCCCATAGAGAGAATAAACGAATTATCCAGCTCCCCCATCAAGTGCTTCGGATATACCGCACAGACCGCAAAAAATACCGCCGATGCCACCCCAAAATAGACACAATCATACGGCACAGAGATGCGGTTCATATCTCCTCCAGTGACCAGCAAAAACACACCTAGAATGGCCAATACCACAGCGATGAGTTCCCCCACCTTCGGCCATTGTCTATGAGATATAGACATCCAAAGAATCACCATGGCCGGGCAAGTGTACTGTATCACCGTCGCCGCTGCCGCATTTCCTGCTGCAATGGAAGCAAAATAGGTGTAATGCATCGCCATAAGGCCAATGACGCCATAAAACGAAAGAGATACCCAAAGCATAGGCTTCTTTTTCAGCACCTGCCAACCACTTGCCAATTTCCCCTTCGCTATAGTGACCCCCAACATAATCCCACTGGCACAAAACATACGAAATACAGTGAGGTCCATAGAGTCCAGGGAACTCTTTTGAAAAAAATCCTGTGCCGCCAGTCCACAACCAGCCCACATGAAGCCAGCTATGATGACAAGCAGAATGGAAATAAGTTTCATCGGCTCCATCTCCTTGATATTATATGGGTAACTCGTGACTGGTGACTCGTGACTGGTAATAAAGATTCCATTTTTCTAATTATCACATACAATATGGTAACCAAGTAAATTTATGTCTTTCCCAGTCACCAGTCACGAGTCCACCAGTCACCTGATTATAAAACACAAAAACCCGCCACAGGGCGGGTCATTTTCTCGTGGTGGGACTATTTGGATTCGAACCAAAGACCTCTTCGATGTCAACGAAGCGCTCTGACCAGCTGAGCTATAACCCCGAGTATTGATGGATTTAATTATACAAGATAAACAGACGAATTGCAATGAAATTTCATAAACCTCATACACTTTGTGTACCAGCAGAAAAGAAAACATTTCGCATAGGTGACAGGTGTCTAGGGACTGGTGACTGGGGATTAAGGACTAGTAGCTAGGCCCTAGGAATTGAATATTATCCCCCGAGTTCCCAATGTTGTTAAGTTAAGCGAGATATGCGATGATTTCTACTGATGTAAAGGTTACTCAGGTTTCTCAGGATACTGAGGTTTCTCACGTTTCTCGAATGAGCTAATAATGCTAGCGTCTATTGGCACATTCGGAGAACCTGAGCAACCTGAGACCCCTGAGAAACTTGTGCAACCTGTCACCACTAGCGGAATCATGCCTACTAATACAAATCCTTAACTTAATATCATTGCCCGAGTTCCTAAGAGTCATACTTCAAAGGAAACCTGAACAGAAAGATTACAAAGGCACAAAGGATGTACCTACGGTATTCTCATAACCTTTTATACCCCTTATAGCCTTGTCACTTGCGGTAATAGGAAATGTTTCACAGAAGCACTCAGCAGAATAATAACCTTTACACGCATTGTTTCTCATTTTATATAAAAGGGGTATTGGGGCGCTTTATAAGTTGTGCGCCCCTTCCACCACTTCTAACTTCTCACTTCTAACTAGTGGATGCCCGATAATTCATACGCCCGATGTATACTGAATATATGCAGTGAAATTTTGTCATTCAAGTGCATAAGAATACGGGCTATTGTGCAAATATCCTTGCATGAATTGTTGTTAGTTGTCGGTTGTTTGGTCCCAACAACAAACAATTAACAAACCAGCAACAATCGCCAATCTGATTTCTTTCTATTGAAAAACGAATTAACGAGCAGTCACTAACTATTTCTAGGTAATCATTAAGTGAATAGTCCCTACCTGCTTTAGGAAACGAAAAAAGCCCGCCATCAGGCGGGCCATGTATGCATGGTGGGACTATCTGGGTTCGAACCGGAGACCTCTTCGATGTGAGCGAAGCGCTCTGACCAACTGAGCTATAGCCCCATGTGATGGGATTATTATAGCACCAGTTGTCGGAATTGTTAAGCACTTTTTTGAAATCCATCGTAGAGATGATAGTCGGTTCAAACAGATTAGGAGCATTGAGCTCTTATTGTTGTTAGTTTGTTAATTGTAGAAGCCCAAACAACAAACAACCAACAACTAACAACAATCATAAGTCCATTTTTACCAATCAAGTTCAGAATGAATCAACGTCTACCATCAATTATTTCTAAACGGATCATCTTCAGAATTTCGATTATTCAAAATTTCATCCAACGTCTTCATAGGGCACATATCGCCACACATGGTGCAAGTTGCTTCATCTTCCGGTATGCTGCTTTCTCTGTATCGTTTCGCTTTGCCAGGATCAATAGCCAGGGGAATCATGCGATGAAAATCCACTTTTCTTCTGGCCCAGCTCATTTCTTCATCCCATTTTTCTGCCCCTTTGACGCCTTTTGCCAAGTCGGCAGCATGGCAAGCAATCTTAGACGCTACGATGCCTTCATGGACATCATTTAAGTCTGGCAAGCGCAGGTGTTCTGCTGGGGTCACATAACACAGGAAATCAGCACCGCAAGCGGCAGAAAGTGTGCCACCGATAGCAGCAGTGATATGGTCATAGCCCGGTGCGACGTCTGTTACAATCGGTCCCAATACATAGAGTGGAGCTCCGTGAGTCAGTTTCTTTGCTACTTCTACATTCATGCGAATATCAGAAATCGGCATATGTCCTGGCCCTTCTACCATGACCTGTACGCCAGCTGCTCTGGCACGCTGTACCAATTCCCCTAAGTTAATCAGTTCAGAAATCTGAATCGCATCGGTGGAATCGTGACCAGAACCGCTGCGGCAGCCATCGCCCAAGGACAAGGTGACATCATATTTCTTTAACAATTCCAACAGACGATCAAATTGTTCAAAAAATGGATTTTCTTTGCCATGCATGTACATCCAGGCAAATAGGATAGAACCGCCACGGGAAACCAAGTTGGTGATTCTCTTATTTCTCATAATATGCTTGGCCGTTTCTCGATTGAGCCCTGCATGGATGGTCATGAAATCCACACCGTCCTTGGCATGTCTTTCTACGACGGAGAATAAGTCATCGGCGGTCATATCTTTCAGTCCTTTGTGAAGTACCCCTTTGACATCATACATCGGCACAGTACCAATGGAAGCGGGGCTGTTTTTCACCAGCCACTGGCGGAAAGGACGGGTATCTCCATCACAAGAGAGGTCCATAATGGCTTCTGCTCCCATTTCCCAGGAAAGCTTGGCTTTGGCCTGTTCCGTATCGTAATTGCACACATCAGAAGAAATGCCCAGATTGACATTCATCTTTGTGCGAAGTCCTTTGCCAATCGCATAGGGATGCAAAGAGGTATGATAGATATTGGCTGGCAAAACAATAGTGCCTTCCGCAATTCCCTGACGGATAAATTCGGCAGTAACCCCTTCCTCTTTCGCAGCAAATTCCATTTCTTTAGTAACAATGCCCTGACGAGCTGCTTCTAACTGTGTCATTTGGATGACCTCCTGTTTTCTATAAAATAGGGATTAGGGATTGGTAGCTAGGGAAATCTCATTCTAATCCCTAATCCCCAATCCCTAGCTACTTGATTTCTACCATATTCCTTTATAGTAATACGCTAGAGATTATAGTAAGAAATAAAAAATCCGCCCCTAAGGCGGACAGGAAATAGCAATAACTATGGCTTCCTTACGTCGGTGTGATCCGCCTCAAGTTCAAAGGGTCAGACATGTCTTCTCAGCCTATCGGCTCCCCTAGCACAGTTCCATTATATAGTGCTTTGACAAAATGAGCAAATGATTTCTTATTTTTTTAGGTTTACATTCAGATACTACCTAGTCTGAAAAGGGATAAAAAATTATTATTGGTTGTTAGACTACAAACAATTAACAACAAGAAAACAATAAAAAAGATTCTAAAATCGCACGGTCTCGATTTCAGAATCTTTTTTAACAAATATAAGTGACTAGTAGACTAGTGACAGGTGACTAGGAAAATTATTCTCCCAGTGGAACCCACTTGCCGCCCTTAACTTCCAGAACGGACAGGTCCATCTTTGGATCGCGGTTTTCATCGAATTCGAATTTGCCAGTAGCACCTTCAAAGTCTTTGATCTTAGCCAGGGTATCACGGAATTTCTTACGATCGGTGGTGGTGCCGGACTGTTCTACAGCCTGGTGGAGAACGTACATAGCATCATATGCCTGAGCAGCGAACTGATCCGGTTCATGACCGTATTTAGCAACGAATGCTTTACGGAAGTTCTGCGCCTTGTCAGTCTTTCTTTCTGGGTTCCATGGGGTTGCTACCAGAGTACCATCAGCAGCTTCGCCAGCCTGTTTGATGTATTCTGGGCTGTTGAAGCCATTGCCTGCCAGGATTGGCTGGGTCATGCCCATTTCACGAGCTTTCTTCACGATGAGAGCACCTTCCTGATAGAGGCCTGCCACAGCGATAACATCTGGGTTGGTTGCCTGAATCTTGGTGAGCTGTGCGGAGAAGTCGGTATCTTTATCTGCGAAAGTTTCATCAGCTACGACTTCCAGACCCAGCTTTTTGCAAGCGTCCAGATAGAACTGGTGCTCACCAACCATCTGGTCATTGTTGTTGGAGTACATAATAGCCACTTTCTTATAACCCAGTTTCTTCTGAGATTTTTCAACGACCTGCGGAATGTTCATTTTGCCTGGGATAGCGTTACGGAATACATAATCACCGATTTCAGTAACTTTCGGGCCAGTGGTACCGGTGCCGAATACAGCAACTTTGGACTGCTGTGCAATCGGGTCAGCAGCCATAGCTTCGCCAGTGGTCATTGGGCCTTCGATAGCCAGAACTTTATCCTGTTCAATGCACTTCTTCATAGCATTGATGGCTTCGTTCTTTACCAATTTGGTATCATAGGTTTTGAGGTCAATCTTAACTTTGGTATTCGGGTTGTTGTTGATTTCTTCAACAGCCAGATCTACGCCTTCCTTCATAGCTACGCCATAAGCAGCACCAGGGCCGGTATAAGCGGTGATGAAGCCCAGTTTTACAGTCTGGCCAGCTGCACCAGCGTCACCGGAAGCGGCTTTCTTATCTCCGCCACAACCTGCAAATGCACCACATACTGCTGCTGCAGCCACAACAGCTGCCATACCTTTTAACCATTTTTTCTGCATAATTCTCTACCTCTCTTAATTAGTATTTACTATCTATTGACGCCAATGTCCATGAAAAGGGAAACAAAAAGCCTCCGCCTACATCTTCTGCAGGCGGAGGCGCTATGCGCGGTACCACTCCGTTTTCTCACTTTACACTACTTGTATTTCGGGTAATAAAAAAGCCTATCTTCACATCGAAGATAGGGGCGAATATTCGCGGTACCACCCTACATTATACTTAGCAGTTCCTATTCGTAACGTGAATGAACGCCTGTCATTACTTGGTTCACAACAAGAGCTCTCGAGGGATATAACACCTATTGCCTTCCACCGGTTCGCACCATCCACCGGCTCTCTTAAGGATCACAATACGCTTTTTGTCTCGATCATAGCTTCTCATGGTTTCTTTGGTTGTCTGAATTGTGTATATCATAATACTCGAAATAGAACTTGTCAAGTACTTTTTACAACATAATTTGAACGGCTCTGTTGTTACATTAAGAGAAATAGGTCATGCTTCTTTTGAAATATAGGGTTCTGAGGGTTCTGAGGGTTCTGAGGGTTCTGAGGGTTCTGAGGGTTCTGAGGGTTCTGAGGGTTCTGAGGG
>CAKQBK010000010.1 GCA_934216155.1 uncultured Dialister sp. | reverse complement strand
TCAAGGTTCTCAAGGTTCTCAAGGTTCTCAAGGTTCTCAAGGTTCTCAAGGTTCTCAAGGTTCTCAAGGTTCTGGCTCCATTGAAAATCTATCGATTTTCTCGGAGCCAGAACCTTTTGATACACACGTCAGCTCTATATCCAACCAGCCACAGTACCACTACAGAACTTTCACATACACGCTTCATATCTATGTTTCTTCAACCATATCACCACTACAGTTGACCAAGAGCCCCTTCCTCAGGAAGGGGCAGGCTCGCTTGCGAGCCGGGGATAGGCCGACGAAGAAGAGTTGTTAGACAAGCCGCCTTCGCAGAACGCCGACACCGCCATAATATCATCACAATACATAATGCTAGTGGGAGCTATCCCCCCTGCCCCCTAATGCTGTTAAGTTAAGGATTTGCGTTAATAGACATGATTCCGCTAGTGGGGACAGGCTCCAAAGTTTCTAAGGGTTCTCAGGTTGCTCAGGTTCTCCGAATGTGCCAATAGACGCTAGCGTTATTGGCTCATTCGAGAAACGTGAGAAACCTCAGTATCCTGAGAAACCTGAGTAACCTTTGCATCAGTAGAAATCATCGCATATTTCGCTTAACTTAATAGCATTGCCCTGCCCCCCTTTCAGCGAAAGAGGGTATCCGCTATCACAAATGCCGCTACAGAGCCCTAATCCCTAGGGCCTAGCTACTAATCCCTAATCCCTTTCCATAACAAAAAGGACTACAAGACAAAAGTCTCATAGTCCACTTGTGTGAATTAGTGCAGATCCTGCAAGGAATCTCTAAATTCATTGATATAATCCAAGGACATACCGGCGCCAATGGCGTTGACGTAGTTTGGTCGTTTCGCTACATGAGCCGGAATGCCGGTGACGCGACTAATCAATTCCGCAAGGCCCAGCAGTTGGGCACCGCCACCGATAAGATGAATGCCCTGTTCACGGATAGATGCCAAAAGAGCCGGTGGTGTTCTTTGAATCACATCGCGGATGCTTTTGAAAATTTTATACAAAATCGGATTGATGGCGTGGGCGATGTCTTCTCCAGTGACCGCAATTTTCACCGGGTAGCCGGAAACCAATGACAAGCCGCAAGTTTCTGCCACCCGCGGCGCGGAGTCCAAATCCCAGGCTGCGCCTAGAGCGATTTTCAGAGATTCTGCTTCTCTTTTTCCGATTCTAACATGATATTTCTCTCGAATGGTCCCTATAATGGCCTGGTCCAATTCATGGCCCGATTCCAGAGCGAAATGGCTCACCACCACCCCATGGGCAGACAGGGTTGCAATTTTTGTGGAACCGCCGCCGAAATCAACAACCATATGACCCACCGATTCATCACCGGCCAGTCCCATGCCCATCACCGCCGCAATGGGCTGGTCAATGAGCACCGTTTTTCTAGCCCCCATAGCTACCGCGGCTTCTAAGAGGGCCCGGCGCTGCACGCTATTGATTCCCGTAGGAACGCACATCATGAGCCGAGGATGGAAAAACATATTTTTCAAATAGGACTGATTCACAATGGAATTCAGCAGATAGGCCGCCCCATTGTAATCAATGATGGCACTGTGCTTCATGGGATGAACCACAGAAATTTGCTTCGGCGCTTTTCCTTCCATTTCTGCTGCCCGCGTGCCATAGGTGAAGTATTCTCTTGTCACTTCATTTTTAGCAATCACGGACGATTCGGAAAAGACCACCCCTTTGTGCTTCACATAAATCACCACATGGGAGGTGCCGATATCGACCCCAATATCTTCGGCCCCAAAGGAACCAATCCAGTCCATCAAGGAGTTCTGACTGGATAGCTTCTGGACTGTATCGGCTATCTTTTTAGTCTCTATCGACCCGGACAATGTCTGCTCCTAACCCTTGCAGCTTTTCTACAAGATGGTCATACCCACGATCGATATGATGCAATTCGCCCACTTCGGTTTCGCCATGGGCAGCCAGTCCTGCCAATGTCAAAGCGGCCCCGGCACGAAGGTCTGTAGCACGTACAAACGCACCGGTCAAGAACGGTACGCCCTGTACGATGGCACTGCGGCCTTCTACCTGGATGGAAGCGCCCATGCGCTGCAGTTCCCCTACGTGCATGAAGCGGTTTTCAAATACAGTTTCTGTGATACGGCTGACCCCATTGCCCACGGTCATAAGAGCCATGAACTGGGCCTGTAAATCGGTCGGGAAGCCCGGATATGGCAAAGTTTTGATATCAGTGGAGCGGATATGTCCATCACTGATGACACGGACGCTGTCTGCGTCTTTGGTCACTTTCACGCCAGCTTCATTGAGCTTAGCCAGGAGAGGTTTAAGATGTTCGGTCAGTACATTTTCAATGACCACATCACCGCCCACCATAGCCGCACCAATCATGAATGTACCTGCTTCGATACGGTCCGGAATGACGGTATGGGAAACACCTTCCAGCTTCGGTACCCCTTCGATACGAATCACATTTGTACCAGCGCCTTTGATATTGGCGCCCATGGAATTCAGGAATGTCACCAAATCCACGATTTCCGGTTCTTCCGCAGCGTTTTCAATGACCGTGCGACCTTCTGCCATAGCAGCAGCCATGACGATATTTTCCGTAGCCCCTACACTTGGGAAATCCAAGTAAATGGTGGTTCCCTTCAGTCCATGAGGTGCATAACCTTCGACGAAACCATTTCCTACATTGATTTCTGCTCCCATGGCTTCAAAAGCTTTCAGGTGCAAATCAATCGGGCGGCTACCAATCATGCAGCCCCCAGGGAGAGCGATCTTGGCATGGCCCATTTTGGAAAGAAGCGGTCCCATGATAAGGAAAGAAGCTCTCATTTTGCTCATCAGCTCATAAGAAGCCTCTGTCTTATCCACAGCAGACGCGTCAAAAGTCAATGCATGGTCTTCTTTGGTCACCTTCACACCCAAAGATTCCAGTACGCTGCAAATGGTATGCACATCATCCAAATTCGGTGCATCAATAATAGAAGCCGGTGTTTCCGGAAGCAAAGTGGCTACAATAATCGGCAAAACCGCATTTTTGGCACTGGATACACGGACGCTACCGCGAAGAGGACGTCCGCCACGAATTACTAATTTTTCCAAAAGGAATCACTCCTGTACATCTTGAAATACCAATAAAGTTCTTTTTGATTTTCACACTGTATATAGTCGTTTTTGCTTTGTATATAAGGGATTAGTAGCTAGGAATTAGGAAATACATTCTAACTCTAACCATGAAATATCCAATCCATGGTTACTCGTGACTAGTGACTGGTGACCTGGAAAATGTGATGATTTCCTTTGACCGTCATGTCATAAGACCCCATTCCTATGGGCTAAAAAGCAAAAATTTTTATTTCATGTCAATCATAGTTTATGATAGCAAAAAAGATATACGATTTCAAGGGAAAATTGGACTCTAGCGGCATGATGCATAGTTGCATAGCGGTATATGCGAAAAAAGTAAAGGGTAGCCCTTCGGGCAGGCTATATTTCTCCATGATAATATTGCAGCAAATCTAATCTACCAAAGCAAAAAGGTTATAAAAAGGTATGGGATAACCATAATCTCATAACCCTTTCATAACCCTTTATACCCTTTAATAACCAATACCATGTCGCTAATTGTAACAGATGAAAAAATACGAGAGTCTCTTATTTCCGATACTTCGCCACGAATCGTCCCATCCGTTTCAGTGCTTCAGCGATGTTTTCACGGCTGGCAGCGTAGGAAATACGGACGTGGTTCTTTCCCTGCGGGCCAAAGCAGGTGCCTGGTACGACGCCGACTTTTTCTTCTTTCAGCAGGCGGTCGCAGAATTCTTCGTCATCCATGCCAGTGCAGCTGATGTCTGGGAAAATATAGAAAGCTCCCTTCGGCTTGAACACTGGAAGTCCCATGTCCACCAGGCCCTGATAAATCATTTCCCGGCGGGCTGCGTATTCATCATACATGGCTTTCACATCATCATCGCAGGAGCGGAGTGCTTCCAGAGCCCCGTACTGGCTGGTGGTGGACGCGCAGAGAATTTCGTACTGGTGTACTTTGTAAATTTCTTCCAGTGCTTCTCTAGGAGCGCAAATATAGCCAATACGCATACCGGTCATGGCGTAGGATTTGGAGAATCCATTCATCACCAAGGTTCTTTCTCTCATACCTGGCAAGGAAGCAAAGCAGGTGTGCTGTCCTTCATAGGTGAGATCGCAATAAATTTCGTCGGCGATGACAATCAAATCATGTTTCTTGGCAAAAGCAGCAATCTCTTCCAAAGACTGTCTATCCATGACAGTACCGGTCGGGTTGTTCGGATAGCCAATAAGAAGAGCCTTCGTCTTCGGTGTCACTTTCTTTTCTAATTCCTCTACGGTCAGTTTAAATTCATTGTCCGCATAGGTCGGAACCAACACCGGTTTGCCATGGGCAATGGATACGCAAGCCGGATACGCCAGGTACGCCGGGTCCGGAATGAGCACTTCATCACCGGGGTTCAGGAAAGTGGTCATGATGATACCGATGGCTTCAGACACCCCGACAGTGACCATCACTTCATCGTTTGGATCATAGTCCAAGTCGTATCTCTTTTTGAACAATTTCGCGATTTCCTGGCGCAGTTCCAGAATGCCCCAGTTGGATGTGTAGGACGTTTCCTTCCGCTTCAGGCTGGCAATACAAGCATCAATCACCTTATCCGGTGCGGCATAATCCGGTTCCCCTACCCCCAGGGATACCACATCTTTCATGGTGCTGGCTAAGTCAAAAAACTTACGGATGCCGGAAAAAGAAACCTCTTTCACATCCGTTGCAAATTTAGAATTCCAATCCATAATTTACCTCATTGTATGTTCATAAAATAATAAGAGACTGTGAGTGAAAATTCGCTACTGCTTACAGGTTTCTCAAGTTGCTAAGGGTTCTCAAGTTTCTCAGGTTCCTCACATGTGCTAATCATCGCTAAAAGCACTAGCATTATCAGCAGTTATTATCCCCTTCCTCTGGAAGGGGACAGAACGTAAGCGTAGCGAAACGTTCCAGGGGATAGCCCCCACTTACAAAGCATCTCACATGTCACTATCCCTATAGGCGTCCACTCTAGCGCCATGCTATTAAGTTAAGCAAAATAGGCGATGATTTTTATTGATGCAAAGGTTACTCAGGATTCTCAGGACACTGAGGTTTCTCACGTTTCTCGAATGAGCTAATGACGCTAGCGTCTACCGGCACATTCGGAGAACCTGAGCAGCCTGAGAAACCTTAGCAACTTTGGAGCCTGTCACCACTAGCGGAGTCATGTCTACTAACGCAAATCCTTAACTTAACAGCATTGCCCATCGGGGGAGATGCCAAAGGCAGAGGGGGCTGCACCAACGATTTGAATACCAATGTTACTCAAAACATAGCCGTACAACTATCCCCATTTCTCACTTCTAACTTCTCACTTCTAACTGCTTTTAAGCTTTCGCCACTGCCTCTCCCAAGTCTTCACAGTTTTTAAGCGCTGTCTCATCGGGATAGCCATAGACCAAGAGCGGATGAGCCGGGAATTGGGCACCGGCGAAGTGGAGTTCGTTGTACCAGGAATTGAGCCAGGCGCCGCGGCTCCAACCGCAAGAGCCAAAGATGCCCATGATTTTTCCCTTCAAATACGGTTTGATTTTATCGCAGAAAGGACGCATCTGGGCTTCTTCGATTACCTCTACGCCCCAGGCAGAGCAGCCCAAAATGATATGATGATAGGTATTTCCTATTTCTACAGGGTCCACATCGGAAACAGGGGCCAGGAGCACTTCCGCGCCCGCTTTCTTCGCCCCCACAGCTACCGCTTCCGCCATGGCTTCCGTATTTCCTGTAGCAGAATAATATATAATAGCGATTTTTTCTCCCATACTTTTTCTCCTATGTGACCACTACCATCACTAGCATGTAAACTTTTCTTAATAGTGAGGAGTGAAGAATTAGGAGTGAGGAGTGAAGGTAGCGGCGCACAATTTATAAAGCGCCGCAAAAAAATAATTGTTGAATAAGTGGTAAGTCACGTCCCCCCTTGGAGAAGAGGGAATACAAGGGGGATAGACGCTCCTAGCGGTATAAAACATTTTGTAGGTTTATAAAACAACGAGCCATCATCCGGTATTGCTAATTGTGTCCCTTCGGGCCACTCTATCCCCGGCTTCGCCGCCCCTTCTCCAAGGGGCAACACGCTAGTGATGAATCAATAACCACCCACTATATAAAAATGGGTATTGGGGCGCTTCCAAATTTTGTGCGCCCCTTCCACCACTCCTCACTCCTAATTCCTCACTCCTCACTATTTTGCATCTACCGATGACAAAAATCTCATAGCATCTACATAGCACCTACAAAAAAAGAGCGTCCCATGAACGCTCTTTTTTATAGTACATTACGCTTTAGCTACGGTTTCGCCCAGTTTTTTGCAAGCTTCGAGAGCTTCGTCATCTGGATAGCTGTATGCTTTAACCGGATCAGCTACGAGAGCAACGCCTTCGTCGTCGAAACGCTGTTTCCAGTTTTCAATCCAGTCGCCCTGGTTCCAAGCGTAGGAACCGAAAATGCCAACTACTTTGCCTTTCAGCTGTGGGAGCAGTTCTGCGAAGAATGGTTCGAATTCGTATTCTTCCAGTTCTTCGTTACCCATTGCTGGGCAGCCGAGAACGATGTGGTCGAATGCTGCTACATCAGCGGCAGTGGTGTCGCTAACGAAAGAAAGGGTGGTTTCAGCGCCTGCTGCCTTTGCACCTTCTTCAACTGCCTGAGCCATAGCTTCAGTGTTACCGGAACCGGACCAATATACGATTGCTACTTTTGCCATTGTAAATTCCTCCTATCAATACCAAATGAAATTTGGATTGTGATTACTCTTCTATCTTACTGGTTTACTAGGGTGTTGTCAAATGGAAATTAAAAAGCACTACGGAATGATGAAAGGATGCACATCATTTGAAAGCCTCACCTTTTAATAAAGGTTATAATTCTGCTGATTTCTCCTGCAAAATATTTTCTGCCATCGCCATCATCAAGGTTAAAAGGGTTATAAAAGGTTATGGAAATACCATTTTCACATAACCTTTCATAACCTTTCTAACCCGACACAGGTTAAATCATCCCTTTGTTACTAAGCATGAATCTGTACAATAATAACCTTATATATAGCGGCGCTCTATAAATTTTATGCGCCGCCTAAGTAAGTTTACACCTTATAGATCGCCCCCATTGGGGCAATGCTGTTAAGTTAAGCGAGATATGCAATGATTTCTGCTGATGCAAAGGTTGCTCAGGTTTCTCAGGATACTGAGGTTTCTCACGTTTCTCGAATGAGCTAATGACGCTAGCGTCTATGGGCACATTCGGAGAACCTGAGCAACCTGAGAACCCTTAGAAACTTGAGCAACTTGTTACTACTAGCGGAATCATACCTACTAACGCAAATTCTTAACTTAACAGCATTACCCATTGGGGGAGATGCCGAAGGCAGAGGGGGCTGCACCAGCGATTTGAATCCCCATGTTACTCAAAACATAGCAGCACAACTATCCCCATTTCTAACTTCTCACTACTCACTTCTCACTGCCTTTTAGTATTCCGTCAGTGATGTACCCCGTTTAGCCAAATCCAGAAGTTTGGCCTTTTCGGGCAATTTCCGTTTTTGTACCATTTTTTCTACCGCAGCGGTGACTTCTTTCTGGTCTGCATCGGTTTGAATCACCCCAAGGGTAGTGAAATAGCCATCACACTGGAGAATCACCTGGTAGGCTTCTCGATAGGTGATGTTCTGTTCTTTGGTTTTCAGTACGAAGGAACCTTCCCAGCGAGGATGTTTCTTGTCCTTGTTCTTCACCAGCGGCGTGTCCCCTTCAAAGGTGGCCCCGGCTTCTATGAGTTTCTGGTTCAAATAGTTCGCATAGAGGTCCAATTTCTCTTCCGGAGAATCGTCTTTGTGCTTGATTTCCCCGATAGAAAACAGGAAAGGAATTCCCAACTTATGAGACATGGCCCAGCCATAGGTATAATCCGGTGGATTGCTATAGGTCATGGTATAGTAGGTGCCATCGGTGAGTCCTTTATGGGTAAAGAACTTCTTGATTCCCCCATCGGCCATGAAAGGAATCGCTTCCTGCTGCCCTTTTTCAAAGGTAATACGCTGGGGCACCGTCATTTTGCCAATGCCCGGCAGATTCAGCGTATTCTGCGCCGCCTGTGACGAAAAAGGACACAAAAGCAGCAACGACACAGCAGCGGCCGCCATCCATTTATATGTCATACTTTGCCTCTTATGGGTGACTAGTGACTGGTAGACTAGTGACTAGGAAGTTATCTTTTCCCCAGTCACCAGTCACGCGTCACCAGCTCCCTTTTAATTTTTCTTTTGCATCTTCGCCCAGCTATCACGGAGACCTACAATGCGGTTACATACGATATGGTCTTCGGTGGTATCCTGGTCGATAATGAAGAATCCTTTACGAAGGAACTGGAAACGGTCCCCTACGTGGTGTTTCTTAATTTCCGGTTCTGCTTTGGAGTGCATTACTACCAGAGAATTGGTATTCACCTTTTCCATGAAATCTCTGCCATCGTCCACATCATCCGGTGGAATCAGGTAATCATAGAGGCGAGTTTCCACATCCACAGCGGTGTCAGCGCATACCCAGTGCAGTGTGCCCTTGACCTTGCGGTCTGCCCCTGGGGTACCGCTCCGGGTATCGAAATCAACGGTACAATGGATTTCCTGGATATTTCCTTCTTCATCCTTCACCACGTCATCGCACTTCACGATGTAAGCTCCTTTGAGACGTACTTCTTTGCCTGGGGTCATACGGAAGAATTTCTTCACCGGCACTTCCATGAAATCTTCTTTTTCGATATAAATATTTCTACCAAATGGAACCTTGCGTTCACCCATAGACGGATCTTCCGGGTTATTTTCCATGGTCACTTCTTCGATTTTGCCTTCCGGATAGTTGGTCAGTACCACTTTGATCGGGTCAATGACGGTCATAATACGTGGTGCTTTCACTTTCAAGTCTTCACGGATGCAATGTTCCAACTGGGCGATTTCTACCAGGTTATCGGCCTTAGCGACCCCCACTTCTTCGCAGAACTTGCGCAGAGATTCTGGGGTGTATCCTCTTCTACGGATACCGCTGACAGTTGGCATACGGGGATCATCCCAACCAGAAACGAGGCCCGCTTCTACCATTTTGCGAAGCTTTCTCTTACTGGTAATCATAGTGGTCACATTGAGACGGGCAAATTCAATCTGTCTCGGTTTTTCCTTGCCATCAAAAGCCTGGAGGCACCAGTTGTACAAAGGACGTCTTTCCGCAAATTCCAAGGTACAAATGGAATGGGTGATACCTTCCAATGCATCAGACAGCGGATGGGCAAAATCGTACAGCGGATAAATGCACCACTTGTCCCCTGTTCTGTGATGGGTCGCATGGAGTACACGATAAATGACCGGATCTCTCATAACCATGTTGGGAGAAGCCATGTCGATTTTCGCACGGAGCACCTTTTCGCCATCACCGTACTTGCCATCTTTCATTTCCTGGAAGAGCTTCAAGTTTTCTTCCACAGAACGATTTCTGTAAGGACTATTGGTGCCCGGATGGGTCAAATCGCCGCGGGTAGCTTTGATTTCTTCACTGGACTGGTCATCCACATAAGCCAGGCCCATGCGAATCAGTTTGCATGCAAATTCGTAGAGCTGCGGGAAATAATCCGACGCATAGTGCACCGGTTCCTTCCACTTGAATCCCAGCCACTTCACATCGTCAAGAATGGAATTTACATATTCCACATCTTCCTTGGTCGGGTTCGTATCATCGAAACGAACATTGGTCTCCCCATGATACTTCTGGCCGATACCAAAGTTCAGGCAAATACTCTTCACATGACCGATGTGCAAGTATCCATTCGGTTCCGGCGGGAAACGAGTCAAGACCCTGTCATTGGCATACACGTGGTTTTCAATATCTTTATTGATTTCTGCTTCAATAAAATTGGAAGCTACTCTCTTTTCTTCCATTTACGTTCCTCCATTCTTGGGATTAGGGATTGGTCGCTAGGGATTAGAAATATAGACTCCCTACCGCCTCTCTTTAAATACCACCATAGTAAGGTATTTTGATTTCTATTTTATCACAATGAAGAGAAAGGTTCAAAAGATATCGGTAAGAAGAATGAAATATCAAGGGAAACGCTGATTTAATCAAAGAGTTTGAAATTATATGAATTTTTATCCAAAGCATCGTCAAGAAAATCCTTAAATAGCTCGCTATTCTCGGATTTCCTTTCCTCACTTTGAATAAAAATTCAAGAATAATTCCAAACCATGATTAAATCAGTGTTTCCCAAGTGTAATCACGCAAAAAAAGACAGAAAAGCATCTCCTTTTCTGAAGTAGTCTCATCCAATGAATCAGGCGCCTGGTCGAGAACATCTATTTTCAGGTAGGCCCCCGAAAGGGACTGCCTTACTCCTAGAGAGGTGGCCCAGAACTAGTCGTCAGAGCGATGAGAGTTCCTTCCTTTTCAGATTTGCTTTTCTGTCTTTTTTAATTTATGGTGACAAGCGGACTCGTGACTATCACTTACTGCCCATCACATTAGGCATATCACTTTTCCAAGAAATTCCTCCCGGGCAGAACCCCTGTAAAAGGGAAAGAAGAAATCACTGCATCTCCTCACCATCTATTTCTTCTCTCTGTGGCCTAGGATAGAGATCTGAGATAAACTTTGATTTGATTTCCGGGAAGTGTTTTCTCCCTTCCAATACTAGTATCGTAAGAAAGGTCTATTTTGTGACCCTCTTTTTGGAAAACATAAAAGAGTGGCGCTATCAAATAATGATGTGCCACTACCCTCATTTCTAAGTTCTAATTCCTCATTGTATTTTGAGCATCACAAAAAAGCATGGTCGCCTTATTTTCCATAATGATGACCCCCGTGAATCGGCAGCAGCGCTTTTCATATACCTCGAAAGACATACTAGCTCTAGGCTCGGTCGTCACAGGCTGAACATCAGAAATTGGTGTGTATCAGGCTTCCATGCTCCCTTATGTAATTTATATTTCAGCTTGTCTGCGGGCCCGCTTCCTTGCTGGGATTGGAAATCAGAAACCCTAAATTTTGACTGAGCTTATTTCAGAAAATACAGTCCTTAAGGTTTGAGTCCCCTGTACTTTCATCCATTTGCTTAGTCATCCGGAAAGATTTCTTTTTTCCTCTCCATCTATATAGTAGAAATAAGATCTGTTTTCGGAACATGAAAAGTAAAAAATTATAGCTCTTACAGATAGTTTTTCTAGAAGTTGCAGATTACTCAAGGTGCATAAAGTCCTCAGGTGACCGACAACTATTTCCAGTCACTAGTCACTAGTCTACCAGTCACCCAAAATAAAAAGAGAAGCCACAAAAGTGACTTCTCTCATACAAGCTCTATAGGATTATTTCAATTCCAGAATCGGATCGAAGTAGGACAGTTTGGTATAGTCCACGTTGCCCCCATCGGTGATAGCCAAATCTGGAATGGCCGTAATAGGCAGGAAGGACAGGTAGAAAATCGGGTCTGGCAGGCGGCTGCCGATAGCTTTGGCCCCTTCTTCCAGTTCGATTTCTTTCTTAGCCAGTGCTTCCGGTTCCAGGTCAGACGCAATGCCCGCAATCGGCAGTGGCAGGAAGGAGACGATTTCTCCATCGATGACAACCACTTGGCCGCCGCCCTGTTCAATCAGGGTATTGGCAGCCAGAGCCATGTCTTCGTAGTTCGCACCGGCAACCACCAGGTTGTTATCATCCGGTGCTGCGGTGGTGGCAATGGCGCCTTTCTGGAAGTTCCAGCCAGAAATGAAGCCTTTGGACATATTTCCATTGATACCGAAACGTTCGATAACGGAAACGAGTGCCACGTCTTTTTCTGCACTAGGAAGTACCACGCCGTCTTTGACGGTCAATTCTACGTCGCGACGTTTTCTCATGAATGGTCCTACGCTATTGATGGTTTCTACCAGAGCGGTGCCTTCTTTCAGGTCCACGTGGTATTTGAAATCATCGGCGGTCAGTTTTTCATGTTGCACGGTCTGGATAAGGGATGCTTCTCTTTCCGGTACTTCATAGTGGAATTTATTTTCTCCATTTTCGGTGACAAGAATGCCTTTGGAAATAACGGTTTCCACGTGGAAGGTGCCTGGCTGGTCTACCAGAAGGATATCTGCTTCTTTGCCTGGGCAGATGGAGCCTACATGGTCATCGATTTCGTAAGCTTCAGCGGCATTGATGGTAGCCATCTGAATGGCTTCCATAGGAGAAATACCAGCCTGGATAGCCAGACGAACCATATGGTCGATGTGGCCGTGTTCCAGGATGCCACGAGCGTGAACGTCGTCAGAGCAGAAGCTGGTGTGACGAGCCATACCCGGAGCGCCTTCGGTGATGGCGCGGACATTTTCTTTCAGGAATTTGGTTACCGCCGATTCACGAATGATGGTGTGAATCCCTTTTCTAGCTTTTTCCAAAAATTCTGTATGGTCATAGCTTTCGTGGTCCACACGAACACCGCTCATGAGGTATTCGTTCAGTGCTTTGCCAGAGGTAAGCGGGCTGCAACCGAAAATCGGACGATGGTATTTCTGTGCTTCTACGATGGCATCCAAGGTATCCGGGTCTTTGGTGATCACCGCTTCACGAACCAGTTCCCATACGCCGTAGCAGCGAGGATCCTGGTGGTGTTTCGCATGGTCTTTGGCGGTGACGTTGTATGCGATGGTGGATTTCGGAATGGTGTACGGGGTCTTGTAAGGAAGCGCCCAGAACACTTTCAGCGGGGAGGCATCGATTTCTTTGAAAATCGCCTGAAGTCCATCCACTCCAATGACGGAAATATATTCATCGAGACCGCTCACGATGCTGGTGGTACCGCAAGGAACCACTGCCTGTGCGAAGCGTGTCATGCTCATTTTGCTGCATTCTACATGGATATGGCAGTCGATGAGGCCCGGTGCCAGGTATTTCCCTGTAGCATCAATCTTCTGGGTGTGTTCATCCATATAATCGGAAATATCGGAATCAACTGCAACGATTTTCCCTTTGTAAATCGCTACGTCTGCTTTATAGTATTCGCTGGTATTGACGTTAATCAAAGTACCGCCAAGGATAGCCATGTCGGCTTTGATACGGCCAGCGCCAGCATCGATATATTCGGAAAGCATTTCTCTTGTAAGCATAGAAATTCTCCTTAGAATTTAAGAATCGTCAAAGTGTAGAGCAGAATCAAGAACAGTACAAACATGAGCCAAATCAGGCCATTCAGTTCTTTTCTGCGTCCTGCGGCAATCATCACCAGCGGATAGAAAATAAATCCGAAAGCGATGCCGTAGGAAATATTAAAGGTCAGCGGCATGCCAATCACAACCAGGAAGGACGGCAATGCGATTTCAAATTCATCCCAATGGATTTCTTTCAGTGCGGAAGCCATGAGAACCCCTACCACAATCAGAGCTGGTGCGGTAACGTTGGAAGTGACCACAGCCAGAAGAGGCGAGAAAATCATGCTGACACCGAAAAGAATAGCTACCACAACAGCGGTGAGACCAGTGCGAGCGCCCATAGCGATACCAGCCGATGCTTCTACGTAAGCAGCAGTTGGTGTGGTACCCATGACAGCGCCAGCCAGCATGGAGAGAGAATCTGCCATGAGGGCTTTGCCGATGCGAGGCATTTTGCCATTGTGCATGAAACCTGCCTGCTGTGCCAGGCCAATCAAAGTTCCGGCGGTATCAAAGAAAGCCACCAGGAAGAAAATCACTACTACCGCCCACATGGTCGGGTCAGTCAGGACAGCACCCATTTCTACGACGCCTACGCCAAAGGTCGGTGCCAAGCTCGGTGCCATAGAAATGACAGAATCCGGCGGTGCGATGATACCAGTCACCAAACCAGCCGCAGCGGTGATGACGATACCGTAGAAAATGGATCCCGGAATTTTTCTAGCCATCAGAAGAGCGGTCACGATGGTACCAAAAATGGTAAGCCATGTGGTTGGCACTTTGAAGGAACCGATGGAGAGCACAGAAGCTGGGTCAGCAATGACGATACCGCCACCCTGAAGTCCTACAAAGGAAATAAAGATACCAATGCCGGCTGCCATAGCATATTTCAAATCCTGAGGAATGGCATCGATGATGATTTCACGGATGTGGAAAATAGATACAATGGTAAACAGAATGGAAGCCACAAAGACACCTGCCATAGCCTGCTGCCAGGGCATCCCCATGGCGAGAACTACGGAGTAGGTAAAGAACGCATTGTCCCCCAAGCCCGGTGCAATGGAAATCGGGTAATTGGCCAAAAAGCCCATCAGGAGGCAGCCGATGATTGCGGATAAGGCGGTGGCAGTAAATACAGCCCCTGCATCCATCCCGGCATCGCCCAAAATCTGTGGATTGACGAAAAGAATGTAAGCCATGGACACAAACGTGGTAAGCCCAGCCAGACATTCGGTTCTGACAGTGGTGTGATTTTCTTTAAGGTGGAATATTCTTTCAAGTATTCCACCGGAAACTTGATTTGACATGAATTTGAAGCTCCTTACTTTTTTTTGTTGGTTGTTAGGTGTTGGTTGTTAGGTGTTGGTGGCTAGGGGTTAGGCCCTAGGGATTAGGAAAATAGGTGCTACTTTTTCCAGAGACAAAGGTTCTAAGGGTACTGAAGGTTCTAAGGGTTCTCTCCAAAGATGATTGCCCTAAGATGATCAACACTCATTATCCCCTTCCTCTGGAAGGGGACTGGACGTAAGCGTAGCGAAACGTCCCAGGGGATAGCTCGCACTAGCGATAAAAGTGCTCCGCTTTGCCCGCTTGAATGAAACGTTTTTAGGGATAACTTCAATCTTCAGAAATCACACCAGTGCGAGCTATCCCCCCTGCCCCCATTCCAGAGGAAGAGGGTTTTCGCTAGTATTACTTCCGCACGCGTCTCTCTGAGAATCCATCTGCTGAGACAGGTTAAAAAGGTTATGAGAATATCGGTGTTCACATAACCCTCTATAACCTTTCATAACCCTTTATAACCTTATCTTTTTTCATTTCCATGAAATAAGACTCTACAGAAAGCAAAGAATATAACCTTTTATCGCCAAGGTAGCCTACCAGCTATCGCTAACCGGTCGTGCATCAATGAGTCTTCGCGTATTCTTCCAATTCAGCGATGTACATAGCTTTCTGTTCTTCGCTAATCCAGCTGGTTTCAAAAGAGTTACGTGCCAGCTGTACCACCTGTTCTTTGGTGAGGTCAAACTGACGAGCCAGTTCGTAGTAGTTCAGGCTGATGTAGCCGCCGAAATAAGCCGGGTCATCGGAGTGAACGGAAATCTTAACGCCTTTGCCGAGCAGTTCTTTGATTTCGTGGCCTTTCATTTCTGGGCGAACGAAAGAGTTGGACAGCGGGCAGGAAGTGAGGCCGATTTTGTGCTTCACTACGAAGTCTACCAGGTCCGGGTCTTCTACGATATTGGTGCCATGGTCGAGACGATCTACGCCGATCACTTCCAGAAGTTCACGAATGTGTTCAATAGAATCCTTCTGGTCAATGTCCGCATGGCCGGTGGTTTTGAGACCATATTTCGTAGCTTCTGCGAACTGGTAAAAGAATTTCATCGGCGGATTGTTATGTTCATCGGAATCGAGACCTACACCGATAAACTTATCACGGTATGGCAGAGATTCTTCCAGTGTCTTTCTAGCAGATTCGCGAGAAAGGTCACGGAGGAAGCACATAATGAGACGAGCATCGATATTCATAGCCCGTGCATCTACGGTCGCGCGGTACAGGCCGTTGATGAATGTTTCAAATGCAACGCCGCGGCTGGTGTGTGCCTGTGGGTCAAAGAAAATTTCTACGTGACGTACATTGTTTTCCTTAGCTTTTCTGAGGTATGCCATAGCCAGTTCATAGAAATCTTCTTCGGTCTGAAGCACGTTCATAGCCGGGTAATATACAGCCAGGAAAGAAGCCAAATCATCGTACTGATAAGACTTTCTTACTTCTTCGATAGTGGTCTGTCCAATATCCACGTGGTTCTTCTGGGCCAGTTTCAATTTCAGTTCTGGTTCCAAAGTCCCTTCAATGTGCAAATGCAATTCTGCCTTTGGCATGCCCTGCACGAATTCCATAGTAACGTCTGTTGCCATTTCTACTCCTCCTACTACAGGCAGTGCGATTAAGTCAAGGTTTGCGTCAGTAGGTATGATTCCTTTACAGATTACAAGTGGCTCAAGTTTCTCAAGCTGCTAAGGTTTCTCAGGTTCCTCCAATGATCCGCTAATCGCTATCATCTCATTCGGAGAACCTGAGTAACCTGAGCCGCCTGAGCGACCTGAGAAACCCGAGAATTTTGCCGCAAAAGAAATCATCCCATATGTCGCATAACTTAACACCACTGCTCCAAAAGGTACATGTTACTGTGAATATTGTTGATCGCTGTTGATCGTTGCCAGATATAAGGTCCCGGTCCCCTTGCAATAGATACAAACCCATGCAGTAACAACTGCCATCTGGACAACACCCTCAACAAAAGTAACTGTGATGCAAAAGAACCTTTTAAATTATATCATAGGTGTAAAGGGTTGCAAAAAGAAAAGAGGCAATTTGCCTTAAAACCGCTAGAAGTTACAGGTTAATTAGGTTGCTAAAGTTTCTCAAGTTGCTCAGGTTCCTCGAATGAGATAATAACGCTTGCATCTTTATGATAAATCTATCCATATCATCACTAACGTCATTTCGACCGATGGGATTCGTGCTTGATGACTATGCAGAGTAGTTCGGTACTATGTTGAACAGAAGTGGAGAAATCTCAAACCTCTAGCGGAATTCTATCCAACTGAATCCGACCGTCATGGGGATATTTCAGCTAGTACCTTTACCGCTACTGCTTTAAGATTCCTCCATTCTCCTACACATCGCATTTCATTACTACTACATCATCTCGCACAAATACGACCGGTCGAAATGACGATGAGATGATACGGTTTTCAGCTTTCTGCACATTTGAGGAACCTGAGAACCTGAGCAACTTGAGAAACCTAAGCCCCCTGTCATTCTTCCAATATAAAAAGCGGCGCCCCATACTTCTAAGCGCCGCACCACCATTTCTCACTTCTAACTTCTCACTGCTTTTTATATTTCTTCTACATAATTCACTCCGTCCATGCTGCGGATATATAGCAGACAAGACTGTCGCTGTCCGTGGCGAGGTATACGGAGACTCATGGTAATACTGACCGATGCCAATTCCTGCTTGTCTTTCATGGTATGGAAATCAGAAATCACAATTTTCTTTTCTCGAAGTCCCATCAAAAGGGATTTAATAACCGATGAATTTTCCAGTTCTATATATACTTCAAAATCCCTAGCCCGCTGTCTAAGGTAGGCATCAATCGGATTCAATACACGAAGTACCAATATGACAAAAACCATAGCAATGAGGGTGCCCTCGATGAAGCCAATCCCCGCAGCCAGTCCGATACCGGCACAAGCCCAGAGGCCCGCTGCCGTGGTAAGGCCTTTCACTTCATTTCTACCAGTCACCATGATGGTCCCTACCCCCAGGAAGCCAATGCCACTGATGACCTGGGCGCCGATACGCGTCAAGTCTGTATTAGAATCCGGATAGGTGTGAAGCACGTATTCATTGATAATCATAGCCATAGCAGCCCCGATACAAACCAAAGCATGGGTTTTGATCCCCGCCCCTTTATTCTTGTATTCTCGGTCCATGCCAATGATAATACCCGCTATGGTCGCCAAGGCCAAACGAATACAAATTCCCAGCATGCTCCATTCTTTGCAGAGTTGTATAACAGAATCCAACATGTACATGATCACCTCTTATTATGAGTGAGGAGTTAGGAATGAGGAGTGGTGGCCGGCGAGCACATCGAATTGCTCTTATACCGATAGTATCACATCCTATAGATTCCTTCTCTATAAGCTCGCCGATGTAGTAATGTACAGAAATTGATATAGCACACTTGCCTTCTACCGAATGCATGCTAGCGTCTCGTCTCCCCCATCGGGGTAATGTCATTAAGTTAAGCGAAATATGCGATGATTTCTGTTGATGCAAAGGTTACTCAGGTTTCTCAGGCTACTTAGGTTTCTCACGTTTCTCGAATGAGCTAATGACGCTAGCGTCTACCGGCACATTCGGAGAACCTGAGCAGCCTGAGAAACCTTAGCAACTTTGGAGCCTGTCACCACTAGCAGAGTCATGTCTACTAACGCAAATCCTTAACTTAACAGCATTGCCCATCGGGGGAGAATAAAAGAGGGGGCTGCACCAGCGGTATAACTGCCTATGTTATTCATACCATCATGTCACAACATTCACCACTACATATTTCTAATTATATAAAAAAGGGGTATTGGGGCGCTTCCAAATTTTGTGCGCCCCTTCCTTCACTCCTCACTCCTAACTCCTCACTCCTCACTACCATTACCCAACTGTTTCACGCAAATTGACAAGAGCGGCATACAACTCTCTAAAAGGAGTGTCCTCATCTTCTTCCACCACCCAGCGGAAGAATTTGTCCCCCATCCGCAGTTCACACCGGGTGAGTCGCTTGATGGGGCCGTATTTTTCTCTTTCATAGGCATCGGTATTCACTTCATAGGATTTGGTATTGGTGACGAACTGCTTCTGGGGCAGTGCATAAATAAACGCCACTGCCTTAGCAAACGCTTCCATCGCCTCATGGGATAGGGTACCACTTGTTTTCACTGGCACCCCACTTCGCCAATCTGCCCGTTCCCAGGTTCCGTTCTTGAAATCAAAGGCATAGTCAAACTGCCCGCCTTTCTCCACCAGGTATCCATCGGTGATGGAAAAGCGGAAATAGGAAGACAATATTTCCTGAATGGCTTCCTTCTCAGATATTTCTTTCTTTTTCATATGGTCATAAATGCCTTCCCCATTGCCGGCAGCCTTGACCAAATCATCAAATTGATACTTTGCCACGTCGATTCGCTCCTTTACGTACATTTTACATTTGTCATTATACACTATTTTTCATAGTGAGGAGTGAGGAATTAGGAGTGAGGAGTGATGGAAGGGGCCCACAATTCATATAGGGCCCCAATACCCTTTTTTATAAAATGCAGGAATTCGTGTAAAACCTCATCTCTCTAACATACCATTATCATAAGTAGTGACACATAAGAGCTAAATAAGGTTTATATATAATAATCTATGCGGCGCTTCCAAATTTTGTTGCGCCGCCACCACCACTCCTCACTCCTAATTCCTCACTCCTCACTATAAGAAAAAGACCGCAAGCAATGCTCACGGTCTTTTTCTTAAACGCATTTATCTAACACTCTTCACCTTCATCCGCCGTTCCAGTACGCGCAGACACATGGATACGAAGAAGGTCATGATGAAGTAGTACACAGCAACGATAACCAGCGGTGGGAATGGCTGGAAGCTGATGCCCTGAATGGTAGTAGCAGTGTACATCAGGTCGGCCATACCGATGACGGAAACCTGGGAAGATTCCTTAATCAAAGTGACGAATTCATTGCCGATCACTGGCAGGATATTTCTAATAGCCTGAGGAATGATGATACGAACCATGGATTCCCATTTGGAGAAGCCCAGAGACATAGCTCCTTCCAGCTGTCCTTTCGGGATAGACTGGATACCGGAACGAACAATTTCACATTCGTAAGCGCCGGAGTTAATAATCAAAGCCAGAACGCCGGCGGACAGTCGTTCAAAGTCGACCCCCATGATTTGGAAGCTAGGGAAATGGATGCCCAGGAACGGCAGCCCGAAGAATACCAGAGAAATCTGTACCAATACTGGGGTGCCGCGGATGATTTCTACATATACCGTAGCGATGGCCTGGAGAATTTTGATACCGGAAATTTTCATAAATGCCAGTATAATCCCCAAAAGCAACCCAAAGAAACAGGACAGAATAGAAATAATAATTGTAATTTTGACACCTGACATGAAGATGTCATTATATTTGATCGCAGTATCGATGACCATATCCATAATAATTACATCTCCTTAAATATCAGCGTGAATCAATCGTTTGAGGAAGGTCTGGGTTCTTTCTTCCTGTGGATGGGTGAAGATGTCTTCCGGATTTCCTTCTTCTACAATGTATCCTTTATCCATGAAAATAACATGGTTCGATACACTTCTAGCGAACTGCATTTCGTGGGTGACCACAGCCATGGTCATGCCGCCCAAAGCGACTTCTTTCATGACAGTCAGTACATCGCCAACCAGTTCTGGATCCAGTGCAGACGTTGGTTCATCAAAAAGGAGCATTTTCGGTTTCATAGCCAAGGCGCGAGCGATAGCCACACGCTGCTGCTGGCCCCCGGAAAGTTCTCCTGGATAATAATCCGCTCTTTCTGCCATGCCAACGCGGGACAACAGCTCCATGGCTTCTTCCTTCGCCTGGGCCTTTGGCAGTTTTTTAATATGTACTGGTGCGTACATCACATTTTCTACGGCCGTAAACATCGGAAACAAATTGAAAGACTGGAACACCATGCCCACATCACGGCGGAGCATCTTCACATCTGTCTTTTCGTTCACCTTTTTGCCTTCAAACCAAAGTTCACCACCAGTTGGCGTTTCCAGAAGATTCAGGCAACGGAGAAAGGTACTCTTCCCGGACCCGGACGGCCCGATGATGGTGCATACTTCCCCATTCTCAATCTTCATATTGATATCCCTCAGGACTTCAACCTTCCCGAAAGACTTTTGCAAATGTTTGACTTCGTAAATTACTTTTTTGTCAGCCATATCTTTCACAACCCTTCTATGTATACAAGATATTAGCATAATTATGCAACATTGTCAATGAACTTACATTAGTAAAAGGGTATTATTGTGCCGTGTTCTTTGCACTAACAAATCGCATATACCGCTACGCAAAAGGTTAAAAGGGTTATATATGGTTATGGGATTTTCGCTAGTCTCATAACCATATATAACCCTTTAACCTTGTATAAGGCGGTGCATACGATTTGTTAGCCTAAAGAATGTGGCACAACAATAACCTTAACTCTATCTATTAGCATAATTGTCACAAATTTCTCAGAGGCCAAGCGCCTCTTCCCATTTTCCCTTATATGTCTCGAACTTCCGAACCGCTTCTTCCTCATTCTTCCCCTTCAAGGAGTAGTAAATCTTAATCTTCGGTTCTGTGCCACTGGGACGGACGGCCATCCAGCCACCGGTTTTGAGTTGGTATTTCAATACATTTTCTTTCGGCAAGTCGCCTACGCCGGTTTCAAAGTCGATCACTTCAGAAATATCCGGAATGATAGTGGTCACATCGATGTCACGAAGATGAGCCATGATGGCTTTGATTTTCGCAAGCCCTTCCAAGCCCTTCAGTGTATACGATGTGGTCTTATCATAGTAGTAACCAAAGGTGTCATACAAATCATTCAATACATCCACCAAGGTCTTGTCCTGTTTTTTGAAATAAGCGGCCATTTCCGCAATCAGCAGCGCCGATACAACCGCATCTTTATCCTGTGCGTGGGTTCCCACCAGGTAGCCATAGCTTTCTTCATAGCCAATCACAAAATCATGGTGATCATCGTGTTCCCACTGGGAAATTTTTTCGCCAATGTATTTGAATCCTGTCAAAGTTTCTACCACTTGCACGCCGAAATGACGTCCGATTTCTGCACCCAATTCACCGGTGACTACGGTCTTTACCATAGTGGATGCCGGGGTCAATGTCTCTTTTCTAGTGGTCAGTACGAAATAGGTCAAAAGAGCGCCCATCTGGTTTCCAGAAATGAGGACAAAGTCATTTCCTTGTCTCACAGCGGCCCCGATACGGTCACTGTCTGGATCGGTACCAAATACGATATCCGCCCCCACCTGTTTAGCCAGCTCAATGCCCATGGTCAGTG
This sequence comes from uncultured Dialister sp., assembly GCA_934216155.1. Lineage (GTDB taxonomy): Bacteria > Bacillota > Negativicutes > Veillonellales > Dialisteraceae > Dialister. Next base: position 20,401 of record CAKQBK010000010.1, on the reverse strand, counting down.
CTTCTTCATTTTCCGGATTGGGGGAAGTAACAGTTGGGAAATTGCCATCAGGCTGTTCCTGTTCTTTCACCACATGTACATCGGTGAATCCCGCTTTCCTCAGAATTTTCTGCACCGGTTTACATCCACTGCCATGGATTGGCGTATACACGATGGACAATTCCGGTGGATTCCCCTTGTAAAACGATTGGTTGAAAATGGTATCCACAAAGAGGTCCACCACATCCTGGTCCAGCATGGTCAGAAGAGTTTCATTTCCCTTCGTATCAATGGCAGCCAAATCGGTAATGGCTTCTACATAAGAAGTCAGCACATCCGCATCCTTAGGGACCAACTGGGCACCATTGGGACCATACACTTTATAGCCGTTATATTCCGGTGGATTGTGGCTGGCAGTAACCACCACGCCGCCAAGAGCATGGAAATGTTTCACCGCAAAAGAAAGCACCGGAATCGGTTCCAATTCCTTAAACAATTTCACCGGGATGCCCGCACTGGTCAGTACATTGGCAGTCACACGAGCAAACTCCTGGGAATGGTTACGAGAATCATAGGCAATGACCACGCCCTGTGAAATATGATTTCCTGCTGTGGCTTTCAAATAATCGGCCAATCCCTTAGACGCCTTTGACACGGTATAACGATTCATCCGATTGCTGCCCGCCCCCATGATGCCACGAAGCCCAGCGGTACCAAATTCTAAATCCTGATAAAAACGATCTTCCAGTTCCTTCTCATCAGAAATAGTTTCCAATTCCTTCTTCGTGTCCTCATCAGCCCAAGACATCCAATCATTGAAACGGTCTTTATAGTTCATTGTAGTTCTCCTTTGCGTTTGATAATATTGGTTTTATTATAGCATAAATTTATAGGTTATTGTTCTGCTACTTCCGATATCAAACATGTTGCATATACCGGTTTAGTCAAGGTTATAAAAGGATACGCAGAAGCGAAATCACATAACCCATTATAACCTTTTTACCCCCGTCTCTATAGCACATCTTCACTTTGTTAGAACGGCCGATGCAGTAGAATAATAACCTTATGTACTTTGGGGCGCTTCTTAAGTTGTGCACCCCTTCCACCACTTCTCACTTCTAACTTCTCACTGCTTTTTCCTAGCTACCAGTCACCAATATATGCTATGATTACAGGAAATACTATCGAAAAGAGGCACATCATGAATTCTAACCCAAAAACAATTATGAATGAAAAGCCGAAGAAAAAGAAATTACTTCACATCGAATTTCTCCGCTTTCTCTGTATCTGGCTGGTGATGTTTACCCACACCGCCACCCAGGGATTTTCCATTTTCATTGCCCGGCCGGAGTCTTTATTTTATCCCTTTTACCTGGCGGTTCCCTTCTGGGTAAAAACGGCAGTCCCCATTTTCTTTATGATTTCCGGAGCTTTGCTTTTAGGAAGAGAAGAACCAATCTCTGTGATTTTCAAAAAACGAATTTGGCGCTTCTTACAAGTCATTTTCGTTTTCTCCCTCATCAACTACCTATGGTTTTACCACAACTTGCCCCTGACCATCCCTGGACACATAGCAAAATTCTTCACCATGCTATACTCATCCAACATGGCCACTGCTTATTATTTTCTTTACATATATATAGGGTTCCTTTTGATGCTCCCTATTTGGAGAAAACTAGTCAAAGGTATGACAGAGAATTTATACCTGTACCTCATCGGCTTGAACCTTTTCTTCGTGGGATGCGTCCCAGTGATTTCTTTCCTGATTTTCAAAGGCACCGCAGAAATCAACTATTTCGTGAACCCCATTCTAGCTATTAGCGAACCTTCTTTTTACTTCATCATGGGCTACTGGATTGAGCATGTACTCCCAGATAGCTGGCTGACGAAGCGAAATCTCATCAAACTGGGCATCGCTGCAGCCGTTGGCACTCTCATCGGTGCTTCCATCACCCACTACCACGGCGTAGTAGCCGGCGGCATGACCGAAGCCATTTCTGAACGATTCTACGACTCCTTCTTATTCTTAAATACCGCCTTCGTTTTCTGTCTTTCCCGCTGGTGGTTCTCCCACCATCAGGTATCAGACACCTGGTCGAAACGGTTGGTGTTCCTGGGCAGTATTTCCTTCGGCGTCATGCTCTTTGAAGAAATTACCAGAAACCTGACCCACATCATCCTGTCTCGCGTTCTTCTAGTCTATCTCTACCGCTTCCCCTTCTTTGATGCCATCATCTGGATCTGCCTGGCCTATGCCCTAGGGGTTCTCATCACATGGCTGATTAAAAAGATTCCATACTTTAGAAAGTTGATTTAAATAACTGGTGACTCGTGACTAGGGATTAGGGACTAGGGACTAGGGAATCAAAAGTATTATTCCATTTTTCCAACAAAAACAGTATGCATGAAATAATATCATACATACTGTTTTTGTTTTCCATGTAAGTTATGGTGGCCTAGTAAACCAATTCCTAATCCCTGGCTACTTGTCCCTAATCCCTATTTTATAATAAAAAACGGTATGCATACTAAGTGTAATCATCACTTAGTATGCATACCGTTTTTATTTCCAGTCACCAGTCACTAGCTACCAGTCACTTAGAATTACTTATCCACTGTTACCACTTTCTTCGGTTTCTTAAACCCGTGAATGTGTTCAATCACCACGAAGAGCATTGGTACAATGAAAATCTGGAAAGCTGTCGCAGAGAGCACACCGAATACGACGGCGATACCCATTTCGGAACGGGAGTTGGAGCCCGCACCGGTGGACAGTGCCAGTGGGATGTTACCTACAATGAAGGCCAGAGAGGTCATCAAAATAGGACGGAGACGAATTTCCGAAGCTTCTACAGCCGCTTTCAGTGCATCCATACCGCTATCGACACGAACCTTCGCATATTCCACAATCAAAATGGCGTTCTTTGCTGCCAGACCGATGATGGTCAAGAGACCGATCTGGAAGTAAATGTCATTGTATACGTTGAATACCATAGCACCCAGGCAGGCACCGAAGAACCCTGTTGGGATACCAAAGATAACGGTGAATGGAATCTTCCAGCTTTCATACAGAGCAGCCAGAGACAGGAATACGAAGAGCATGCCCAAAGACAATGCATAAATGGTCTTCCCACTTGCTTCACGTTCCTGTGCAGAAGATTCAGCAAAGGCATAGCCGTAACCATTTGGCAGAACCTGTTTTGCCACTTCTTCCAATGCATCCAGTGCCTGACCGGAGGAGTAACCAGCAGCCTGCTGACCACCGATCTTAACAGCCGGGAAGTTGTTGTAACGGGTAATAACGGAAATAGAGTTGGATTTAGTTGGTGTAATAAAGGTAGAAATCGGCACCATATTTCCTTTGTTGTCTTTCACAGCCAGGAACTTATTGTCTGTCGGGCTCATGCGATACTGGGTATCAGCCTGGGCTACTACCTTAAAGTTACGACCATAAATGGTAAAGTCATTGATCTGGACAGAGCCATAGTAAGCCTGGAGGGCAGTGAAGATATCCCCTACCTGTACCCCATTCTTCTGGGCTTTTTCACGATCGATATCGAAATTATAAGAAGGTGTATCCATACGGAAGGTGGTGTATGCCATCTGGATTTCTGGACGCTGGTTCGCAGCTCCCAGGAATTCGCCGATGACACGCTGGAATTCTTCATTGGAAGCGCCATTCTTATTCTGGATGTACAGAGAGAAACCACCTGATGCACCAAGGCCTGGAATTGGCGGTGGGTTCAGAGCCATAAGAGATACATTCGGATGGGTGGCATTATAAGCAAAAGCTTTTGCCATGACTGCCTCCAGCTGTTCCGATGGAGCGGTACGATCATCCCATGGTTTCAGTTTGATAAAGGAAAGACCTGCATTTGGTTTCTGACCTTCGGAAAGAATATCGAAACCAGTTACGCCCTGAGACTGTTCTACCGCTGGGTCAGCATCCATCATTTCCAGGAAGTCACTGATGACCGCATTGGTACGGACATTGACAGAGCCTTCTGGCAAAGAGAATGCATTGATGAAATAGCCGTTATCTTCCTGCGGCAGGAAGGCTGTCGGCAGACGGAAGAACATGAAGAATGCCGCAATGGACAAAACAATCAATGTACCAATTGGCACCCACAGGGCTTTCCCCAATTTTCTCAGGATTTGTCCATACACTTCTACCATATGGTCGAAGCCATCATTGAACTTGCCCCAAAAGCGGTCCACAACGCCTTTCTTTACATCTTTCTTTGGTTCCTTCAACATGCCTGCGCAAAGGGCCGGTGTCAAAGACAACGCAACGAAAGCGGAAATCAGGACGGATACCGCAATGGTCAATGCGAACTGTTTGTACAGAATGCCCATGATGCCGCCCAAGAAGGCAACTGGTACGAATACGGCTGCCAGGACCACAGCGACACCGATAACCGGGCTCTGTACTTTTTCCATTGCAGCCACAGTAGCTTCTTTCGGGTGCAAGTTGTTGTACCGCATTTCGTATTCTACGGCTTCGATAACGACGATAGCATCATCGACAACCAGCCCGATAGCCAGAACCATAGCGAACAGAGTCAGTGTATTGATGGTAAATCCAAGAATTGCAAAAGATGCAAATGTACCAAACAGCGAAACTGGTACGGCAATCATTGGGATGACCGTGGATCTCCAGTTCTGCAGGAAGATGTACACAATAATAGCAACAATCAGGAGAGCTTCAAAGAAAGTATGAAGTACTTCTTTGATGGATGCATAAATGAAATCGGTGTTATCCGCGCAGATGACATAAGTCATATCATCAGGGAAGGATTTTTTATCTTCTTCCAATTTCTGCTTGATGGCACCAATGGTTTCTACCGCATTGGCATCGTCGGTCAGAGAGAATGCCAACACCGCAGATTCATGGCCTGCCGAACGGGACAGGAAGTCATAGCTCTTAGCTCCAAGTTCGATACGAGCCACATCCTTCAGACGAAGGAGAGAACCATCATTGTTGGTGCGAAGTACGATATCGCCAAATTCCTGTTCTGTCACCAGACGGCCTTTGGCAGTGACAACGTACTGGAAGGATGCATTTTTATCTACCGGTGCACTGGAAATATTACCAGCTGCTACCTGCTGGTTCTGAGAAGAAACAGCTGCAATGACTTCAGAAGCAGTGATCTGGTTCTGAGACATTTTCGTCGGGTCCATCCAGATACGCATAGCAAAGTCAGAACCGAATTCCTGCACGTTACCGACACCCTTAATGGATTTCAGTTCATCCAGGTAGTTCATGCTGAAATAGTTTTTCAAGAATACATCATCATAGGTACCGTTTGGAGAAACGAGACCAATAACCAGTGCCATATCACCGGAAGATTTCTTGGTGGTGACACCGATGGAACGAACCGTATCTGGAAGCGCTGCATCAGAAGCGGTGACACCGTTCTGTACACGAATGGCTGCCATATCGGAATCGGTACCGGTTAAGAACTGTACACTCAAAGAGTAAGTACCATTGGAGTTACTGGTAGAAGACATATTGTCGAAGCCTTCTACCCCGACGACGTTCTTTTCTATGACTTCCGCCACGGTTTGCGCTACGACTTCCGAATCAGCCCCTGGGTATGTCGCATGAACGGATACCTGCGGTGGCGTAATCTTCGGATAGCGGTCGATAGGCAATGTGAAAATACAAAGCGCCCCGGCAATCGAAATGACCAATGCCACAACGATTGCGAAAATAGGACGGTTAATAAAGAATTTTGCCATAGCCCCTCCTATTATTTATTGGAATCACCAGTGCCGTGCTGAACAGAAGCAGCCTTTACGGCTTCCTGTTCCAGGCTCTCGCGATTGGTTTCGGATGGGTCCACTGCCTGTCCGACCTGAACTTTATTCTGGCCTTCTACGATGATCACATCGTTTACATCAATGCCGCTTTCGATGATGCTGTAAATGCCATAGGTAGCGCCGACTTTGACAGCCTTCTGCTGTACCTTGCCGTCTACCACCACATCCAGCATATCCTTATTCAAAAGCTGAACCAATGCTTTTGTCGGTACCAGGATAGAACCTTTAGCAATTTCAGAATCGGAAACGATGGTTCCATACATGCCAGGTACCAAAAGGTTATCTGGGTTAGCAAAAGAAGCTTTCATTGTCAGCTGACCACCAGTGAGGCCTGGATTGATCTGTACAATCTGACCGGTTTCACCATAAATAGAACCATCAGACAGACGGAGCTTCAACGCATTGCCCAATGTATTGGTTCCATTCTTATCCTTGGTCAGCTGCAGGTATTCATTTTCAGACATATCAAACTGTACATACAGCGGATCAGAAGAAGAAATAGTAACCAATGGAGTCTGCCCTGCAGTAGCAAAGGTACCGATGTTTACATCATCCATGGAAAGGGTTCCTGTAAATGGTGCGGTTACAATGGTATCTCCCAAATTATCAGAAGCAATGTTTGCCTGAGACTGTGCGGCATCGAGAACAGCGGCATACGCTTCGGTGGCAGCTTTCTGGCTGTCGTAAGCCTGACGGGAAATCGCGCCAGTAGCAATCAGCTGTTCATACCGTGCCAAATCTCTCTTGGCATTTTCATAATTGGCAGAAGCCTGTGCTACCTGGGCCTGTGCGGCTGCCAAGTTGGATGCATAATTTCTAGTATCCAAACGGAACAATGGCTGCCCTTCTACTACCCTTTCCCCACCTTTGACAAATTTTTCTGTCACAGTACCGGACACTTTGGAACGAACCGGTACTTCCTGCAGTGCCATGATGGAACCGGTATACTCTCTAGAAATAGGAGTATCCGATGTGAACGGCTTAAATGTGGTTACCTTCACTGCCTGCTGCTGTCTCTGCTGAGACTGGGAAGATCCGCAGCCTCCTGTCAGCATACCAGCAGAAAGCAAAAAGCTTGCCGCCATAGCTGCTGCTAACAACTTTTTATACTTCATACTCTGCCCCCTTGTACAATGCTATTATATTTTTATGCATTGTAAAAAATCGCTATTATCAGAATCTATCCTATAATAACAAATTATTGACTGTAAGTCAAAGTTTTATTATGAAACTTTTTTATTACATTGTTATAAAATGAAGTTAGGAGTGAGGAATTAGGAGTGAGGAGTGAAGGCCGGCGAGCACATCGAATTACTCTTATATGGATCATTTCATATATGTCAGTGCCCGTTTCTATAAAGCTCGCCGATTTCATATCAGTGCATAGTACAAATGTATTAAATAACCACTTTATATAAAAAAGGGGTATGGGGCGCTTTATAAGTTGTGCGCCCCTTCCCCCATTCCTCACTCCTAACTCCTCATTCCTAACTAAAAAAGAGCCCTATGAAACCTAGTGACTCTTTTTTATTCTAACTTAGAGGATTTTTTCCACCGGTACCTTCACCACCGCTTTTCGGAGCTGCTGGGTTCCGCTTTCTCCCTGGCACAGGGGGCGGTGCAGGTCTTCTGGGAAGAAAATGGAAAACCGACCGGTGGTGAAATACACCTTTGATTCCCCCTGTTTCCCTGATTCATAGAAATACAAATCTCTTTCCGGATAGCTTTCCAGGCATGGCCCTGCTTCAAAAATGGTCTCCACGCCAAGCCACTCTTCTTTTCCTTCCACTTCAAACTGGATATCGATCATCTTCTTGTGCCCTTCCAGCTTCCGATCTTCCGCGGGTTCTGTTTTCGGAGATTCTACTCCCATATCACAACCACAAATCTTGTATTTCCCATCGGGCACAGATTGGAAATCAAAGGCCTTCACTTCTTCCAGACACTGATAAATGAAATCCGGCAACTGTTTCTTGTAAGCCTCTAAATGTGCAATGTCTCCTGTAATCATACTTTTTCTCCTTTATGAAATATATAGATAATAAATAAGATGATCCCTTCTTAAGCAAAGTTTCTCAGGTGGCTCAGGGTTCTCAAGGTTCTCAGGGTTCTCAAGGTTCTCAGGGTTCCCGAATGTGCCTTTACACGTTTGTGTCATTGTCTTTTCCATGAAATATGAAAACCTTACGAGTCTATATTTTTATAAGAAACCTTCATCTATATTATTTTACTTACTTTACAATCAAATAGCTATAGCTAAAACTCCTTATGTTAAGGATTTGTGTTAGTAGCTTTGATTCCGCTAGAGGTTATAGGTTACTCAGGTTTCCAAGGTTGCTCAAGTTTCTCGAATGTGCCAATAAGTGCTAGTATTATCATCTCATGCGACGCCCCTTAGAACCTTCAGAACCTTTTTCTCAGAAGGAATGATTATATATTTTCCTTACCTTAGCAGCATTACCTAAACATCCTAATTCCTAGCTACTAATCCCAGTCACCAGTCACGAGTCACTGGCTACCAAGATCCGATTTTCTAGTATCTTCCCATATTTATATGATATAATACTACTAATCCATTTTTTACAGAAAGAAGGTATACTATGCAAAGACTTGTATCCTATAACTATAAGGGCCAGCGCCAGTGGGGTGTCCTCACTGCCGACGGCACTTCCATTTATCCTGCACTGGATCTGGAAGAAACCTATTTCATTCCCCTGGGGGAAACCATGGAAGAATTCATCGAAAGCGGTGAAGAAGGACTTCTGAACTTGGCCCGTGCTTTGGAAATGAATGAAAAAGACAAAGCCATCGAACCAGTGGCCCTGAAAGATGTTCGTCTGGAAGCTCCATTCTACCCGCGCCGCAATGTACTGTGCGTAGGCAAGAATTACCAGGCCCATGTCAAAGAATTTGACCAGAATGCCAATGCGAAGAATCCGGTCCATCCGATTTTCTTCACCAAGGCTACCACATCTGTCATCGGTCCGGAAGAAGAAATCGATAGCCATCCAGCAACTACCAAAGAAGTGGACTATGAAGGTGAACTGGGTGTCATCATCGGCAAGCGTTGCTGCAACGTAGCCGAAGAAGATGCCATGAAATATGTGTATGGCTACACCATCATCAATGACGTCACCGCTAGAGATTTACAGAAAACCCATCTGCAGTGGTTCCGCGGCAAGAGCTTGGATACTTTCTGCCCCATGGGACCTACCGTTATGGTTGGTGACTGGCCTATGCCGTTCACCATTTATACCAAAGTCAATGGACATCTCCGCCAGGAAGGTTCCACCACAGACCTGATTTTCTCCATCCCGAAACTGATTGCTACCCTCTCTGACGGCATGACCCTTCTCCCCGGCGACGTCATCGCCACCGGCACCCCTCAGGGCGTAGGCATGGGATTCAACCCACCGAAATTCCTGAAAAAAGGCGATGTAGTAGAAATCACTATCGATCCGATTGGGACATTGAAGAATAGTGTCAAATAACGATATGCTGTTTAGCTAAACGAAATATGGGATGATCCCTTTTGAGGCAAAGTTTCTCAGGTTGCTCAAGATTCTTAGGTTTCTCAGGTTCCCCGAATGAAATGATAGCGCCAGCGTCTATTGGCGCACTCGAAAAACGTGAGAGACCTTAGCAACTTGAGAAACCTGAGTAACCTATAACCTCTAACAAAGTCATTTCTACTAGCCCTAATCCTTAACTTAATAGCATTGATGCCCTTTGAGCAGGGGTATATTTTCTTCCTGCCAGCTGTCTACCAAAGTATATATAAGAAAATTAAAAGGTTATAAAAGGTTATGAGTAATCCGAAAATCTCATAACCTTTTATAACCTTTTTCTATTTTTATCAGTTCTTTGTTAGATACACGAAATCAACAAAAATAACCCTGCCCGAAGGGCATACCCTTTTGCTATCTACTTTCTCTCTATGTTAGATAACCGAAAGCGTCATCACCGCTCCCCCTTCCTCACATGTCCGAAGTACACTTTCGCTCCCAGGGAAAGTTGAATCAGTCCTGCCACGAGGTACACTTCCCAGTATCCGGTCATCATAGAAACCGCAGCGGAGGCCATGGGGCCGCACATGTTGCCAAATTGCTGGGCCGTATTGGACAAGCCAAAGACGCGTCCACGGAAGGAGTCTGGGGTGTATTTCACCAACGCCGCATTGAGTGACGGATTGACACCGATGACGAAACAGCCCACCAGGAACTGGCAGATACCAAAGCCGATGATTGAGTCAGGAATAGACTGTGAAATAGTAATGATACCCGCTGCCAGAAGCGTAATAGAGATAGCCACATAGTATCCTTTTTTCTGACCGAACTTACCCCACAGGGTAGTTGTCAGTGCACCAGCCAATCCCCCACTGCTCATAATAAAGCCCGCAATGAGTTCCACATTGCCTTTCCCATGAAGGAGTTCACTCACGTAAAGGGCTGTTACCGGCTGAATCATCAAAATCGTTGTCTGTAAGAAGAAGATAATCAACAATATTTCCCGCAAGTGATGGTTTCCATAGGCGTAGGACAAGTCGTCTCTGATTGATGTTTTCTGGATTTCTTTTTCTGGCTGCACCACTTTCTTGTCATGAATGAGAAAAATCACCAAGGCGGCCACCAACCATAGGAAGATCGCAGAAATATAAAAAGTGTTTTCCATCCCAATTAAGTGGGCCAATACACCACCTACCAAAGGTCCCGCAATGCCGCCCACCACCAGTGCCGTCTGGGCCATTCCCAAAGTGGCCCCCATTTTTTCTGGCCGAGCACTATCAGAAATAATCGCCATGGCAGCGGCCACAAATCCATTGGCAAATCCCTGAAACGCCCTAGCCCCCATCAATTCGTATTCATTGGAAGAGAGGCCACAGAACAAATAGGAAAAGCCAAGCAAAATAGCTGCACGAATGGCCATTTTCTTCTTCCCGCTGGTATCAGCCATCTTCCCCCAAATGGGGCCCATGATACCCGCAATGAGAAAACAAATAGAAAAGACGATACCTGTCCACAAGGAAATCTCACTTTCAGGCACGCCTAGATGCAGCAGATATAATGGTAAAAAAGGAATGACCATGGTATACCCAATGGCCACCAGAAACATACTCCCAATAAGGACAATGATATTTCTTTGATTCAAACTATCACCTCTTTTTTATGATCTCCCTCTGTCCATATCAATGCGTAATGCGTGGTGCGTAATGTTGGAAGGGGCGCACAAAATTAGAAGCGCCCCAATCCCCTTTTTTTATTTTATTCAATAAACTCATAGTATAATCTGCGGTGCTTTATAAGTTGTGCGCCGCCACCATCACTACGCACTTCGCATTACGCACTACGCATTCAAACCACGTTTCGTTTCCATCCATCGTAAAGCGTCATCCATCATATTGGTGGTTACGAAATGGCCCAACAACGGATAGGTGAAGCGAGTCCCATGGCCGCCGGATTTCTGAAGCGTATCATAGAAATGGGCCTGTGCTCTAGGATCTACGGAAATATCACTTTCTCCATTGGTCATAAAAATCGGAATATTTTTCATAGACTCCACATGGGCCAATGGATTTTTTTCTTCTAACACAGAATAGAGAGACCAAGTGGGACTAACAGCTATGCCGAAGCGAGCTTGCATGAACAAATGGGTCAGAAGCCAATCGCCGCTGCCATTGAAAGAAACGATGCCTTTCATGGTCTTTGGATAAACACTACCAATGCCCAGTACGGTCATCCCGCCCATGGAATGTCCCATAATATAGGGCTTTTCATAGCCTTTTTCTTTCACAAAAGAGAGAATCTTCGGATACTCTTCCATATTTTGCAATATGGTTTTCCAGAAGATGTCATAATCTTCTGCCTGATAGTAATCGGAAAGAGCATCCCGCTCACCGTGATGCATTGCATCGGGGATAAACACCGTATATCCATGAATCGCCAAGATGGCTGCCTTGGTGAGCTGAAATTGGGCCTGGCTGCTCCAACCATGGTAGAGAATGACCGCTTTCCCCTCTTCGCGGATGGGATGAACGATGTAAACCGGTATCCCGTCTACATATACTTTTTCTGTATGAAGTTGCATCATTTTCCCCTCAATTCTGGATGGAAACGATCTGTCCATTTCCAACGATTATGAAGCCAGAACCATTCTTCTGGATATTTCCGAATCCATGCTTCCAACCGTTTGTTAATTTTATCGGTGATATTCTGAATGGCTTCTTTCTTGTTCAATCCTTCATCGGCGATAATCGGATCTCCGATAATGATTTCATACCGGAAAGGCGCTGTCTCATGAATGAGTGCGGTCATGACTGGCAATTTGCAAAGCAAAGAAAAGTGAGCCGGCCCGGTCGGTGTGAGTGTTTTATTTCCAAGGAAATCGGAAATAATCCCCGCTTCCCCTGGGTCCTGGTCACAAAGAAGGCCTACGAAATAGCCCTGCTTCAATCGGCGAAGCATATCCCGGACACCGGTTTTATATTCCACCGTTTGTCCTGGCATAGAACGGTATTCACAAAGGAAACGGTCAAATTCTTGATTGGCCTGTTTCATAGCCACCGACAGCAACGGATATCCATAGAGTGCCAATGCGGCGCCTTCCACTTCCCAGTTGCCACAATGGGTAGCTGCCAAAATGCAACCTTTTCCTTCTGCCAAAATGGCATCCAGTTTTTCCTTTCCCTGAATGGTCACGTACTGATGAATGTTGTCCTTATTCAGCAAAGGGAAACGAAACATGGAGACACCCAAAGGCCCAAACCGAACCGCCGACGCTTTGGCAATCCGTTCTGCTTCTTTGGTATCCGTCGTAATGCCGGCACGAAGAATATTTTTCACAGCCAATGTTTTTCTACGTTTCGGTACCACCAACCAGAAAAAGCTTCCCAACGCTTTTCCTGCCCGGATGGCACCCTGTTCAGAAAGGCCGCAGCAAAATGCGCCTAAGCCTTTTAATAATCTATAGGTTCCTTTCATAATAACCGCCTTTATCAAAACCAATGCGTAGTGAGGAGTGCGTAGTGAAGGAAGGGGCACACAATTCATATAGTGCCCCTTTTTATCAAGTTTCTCAAACAAGATAAATAAACATAGTGCTTACAATAAGCATAAGGTTCTGAAGGTTCTAAGGGTACTAAAGGTTCTAAAAGACCTCGAATGAGATGATATCGCTCACGTTTATCGGCTCATTCGAGGAACGTGAGAACCCTTTGTACCCTTAGAACCTTCAGAACCTTTCGCTAGAACGGAATCATCGTATATCTCACTTAACTTAAATTGGGAAAAATTCCGAAATCAGATGTGGTTGCACCAGCAATATGAATGCTAATGTGATTCATTTCATAACAATGCAACTTCCACCATTCTAACTCCTCACTACGCACTACTCGCTTTTTCAACCAAAGCAAATGAATAACCACTCACTATTTGAATACAATATATTACCATTTCTACATATTGTATCATAAAAATTGAGAATATAGGGAAAGAGATGAACATAAAATACAAAAGGTGCTAACGAAAAGAAATTTCATTAGCACCTTTTGTATATATTTCCCAACAACCAACAACAAACAAGGATCATCCCAGGCAATGCGAAATCGTCTTCATGACCTCTTCCATAACAATCGGTTTCGTCAGGTGGGCATTCATGCCTGCTTCCAGGGCTCTTTGTCGATCTTCTGCGAAGGCATTAGCGGTCATGGCAATAATAGGAATCGTTTGGGCATCTTTCCGGGAGAGACTTCTGATTTCTTTTGTTGCGGCATAGCCGCCCATGATAGGCATCATCACATCCATAAGAATCACGTCATAGGTGCCGGCTGGATGATTTTTGAAAAGTTCCACCACTTTTTGTCCATTTTCGGCCCGTGTCACGTGAAGGCCTTCTTCTTCCAAAAGGGCGGTGGCCAATTCGGCATTCAGGTCGTTATCTTCTGCCATGAGAACTTTCACGCCTTTCAAATCTTTCCGCCCAGTGGTCACCACCGATTTTTCTTCTGGCAAGGCATCGATGGTCTCCATAGGAATATCCACGGTAAATGTAGTACCTACGCCTTTTTTACTCTTCACGGAAATCTTGCCACCTAGCAGGTCCACATACCGTTTGGTAATGGCCATGCCCAGACCGGTGCCTTTGTAGTTGGTTCGTGCCCCCGATTCTTCTTGGGAAAATTCATCAAATATCTTCTTCTGAAATTCTTCCGTCATCCCGACCCCGGTATCGGCAATTTCATAATGTACCATCACCTGGTCTTTATCTTTTTTCATCCGGTAATCCACCGTAAAGGTGATTTTTCCACCATCATTGGTAAATTTCACCGCATTGCTGATGATGTTGTTCAATATTTCCCGTATGCGAACCGTATCGGTCAATACATACAAGTGCTTTACAGAAGGGATATGCACTTCCAATTTCAAGTTTCGATTGGTAAAAAACCCATGGGCCATAGAAAGCACCGTATCCACCACATCCACCATATCCGCTGGTGCAGGATCATATTTCACTTTCCCACTTTCGATGCGACTGATATCCAGCACGTCATTAATCAAAGATAAGAGGAAATCAGAACTCTGTTTCACTCGACGCAAACATTTCTCTATATCCTGGCTTGGATGCTGTTTCAACGCCATATTGGTAAAGCCAATAATGGAATTCATAGGCGTACGGATATCATGGGACATGCTATTCAAAAAAGTCGTCTTGGCCCGATTGGCTGCATTGGCATCTTTCGCTTCTTTCAGTGCCTGGGACAACTTCCGCCGGTTCACCAGCAAATGGTACATCATGAGACAAAGTACGAGAATCACCGCCCCCGCGATGGATATGAAAATCCATGCATAGTGCTCCACCACCTCTTTGAAAGTCATCGGCGTGGTACCTGAATGTTGTGCCATAACCATGCCATTTAGCATGCCCGACGATTGGGTGATGGCTTTATTTACAATGGAAACCACACGGCGATTATCTTTGACCCCCACCAAAACCACGTCAACACTTTTGGATATTTCTGCCATAGAAAGATATTTCATCTCCGGGCTGGCATTGAGCAAATTGATTTGAGAAGAAGTAACCAGGGTACTTCCCGCTTTCCCATCTGCTACCGCTCTGAGACAATCCTCTGTGGTCTTACATTCCACAATCTGTGCATGGGGAAATAGGACACTGACCGCATTGACATCAAAAATAGAAGAACGAGTGGCAGCAATCTTCTTCAATCCCTCTTTGTAATCACGACCTCCATAAATAACCACCGGTGTGGTTTCTATCATAGGATCTGATAGCACCAATTCCTGTATTTCTGCCAAATAGAAATCACTGAAATTCGGTCCTGCCATATCGATGGTATGATCACGAAGCGCTTCCGTAGACTGCTTCCGCGTATCAAAAGGTACCGCTTCCACATGAACTCCATAATGTTTCTCCAAGGTTTCTACTACGGTTGCCATGACGCCCACCAGCTGTCCATCTTGCTCTCCACAGAAGGGCAAGTCATTTCTCAAATACCCAATCCGAATGGTATTGTTATGGGCTGCCAGCCAGTCTTTTTCTTCCTTATTGAAAACCTGCCCGCCAATGGATTTCGTGTAATACCGAGATTGCAACCTGCTATTATAAGCCGCTTCTGTATTTTGGATTTCAAAGAGGGCCCCATTGAGCTGCTGCAAAATATCAGGCCGCTTTTGAGAGACCACAAAGAAATAATTGCTGTAGCCGATATTGACCAATGCACTTAAATCATAAGACGTATCCATGTCGGCAGCAACGATGGCATCTACTTTATTATTTTTCAAAGAAGCAAGAAGCGCATCATACCCACTTAGGGGTACCACTTCGGCCTCCACATGATTTTCTTGCAGCCAATCATTTAGCAACGCTTCTTGATAGGTTCCCTGGGTCACACCAATCCGACAACCATTCAAATTCGGTTCATGACCATGTAACAAATCACTATGGGCCTTATCGGTATAAATCCAATACGTATCTCGTCCCTGAGGATAGGAAGAGAAACTCATATGCTCTGCCCGCTCTGGCGTATAGGATACATTTCCAAACAGATCAATTTCTCCATCACTCAGCATTTGGAGACAATCCTTAAAAGAGGCGTGTACATATTCATATTTCCAACCGGTCAGATAGGAAATCTTTTGTAAATACTCGTACCCAGCACCATGCTTGTACTCTCCTTCCCCACCTTCTTCGTAATTGGCTACATTCACATAACCGACGCGAACCACTTGAGAAGAAGATTCTGCCCGAATCATGCCCAAAGAGAAAAACACCGACAATAAAAAAATCACAATCCATCCCAAAGATATCTTTTTATTGTCTCTCAGCCATGAAAGAATATAATGTATATCCATGATGCCTCCTGTATGGTGCAATGTATTTCACTGAAACATTGGACGATTTGTGCTAATGCAAAGTTTCTCAGGTTGCTCAGGGTTCTCAAGTTTCTCAGGTTCCTCGAACGAGACGATAATGATAGGTTCTTATTTCACATTCAAGTCCTAAGCTCCCTTAGAGCCATCAGAACCTTGTAACCTCCAGCGAAATCACAAACTTTTCCACCATTTTTATGTGATACTCATCATAAAACAAGACTCTTAACCTATTTTTATAATCCTAGTATAGCAAGGTAAAAGAGGATTGGCTAGGAGAAAATGGAAATAGGGCCTTCAAAAGGGTATGCCCTTCGGGCAGGTTATTTTTTCTCAATCCCATTTCAGCCACATCACATTTCAACACAAAGAAAAAGGGTTATAAAGGGTTATGAGATATGCGATATTTTCATAACCTTTTATAACCCTTTTAACCTTGTAAATGGCCATATATAACTATGTTCGGAGAAGGGAGTCAGCAGAATAATAACCTTTTCCTATCCCTAGGTCCTAGCCACTAATTCCTTTCCTAGTCGCATGTCGCCTCTTGCATTTCCCCATCCAATGAACTATTATCAGAAGAAATATAAAAGGAGGCCCTACTTATGAGTCAATTAACACTTGCCAAGGCAAAGGAAATTTTGCCAAAATACACCACAGAAGACCATTTATTCACCCACGCCATCGCTGTCAGCGCAGCCATGGGTGCTATGGCAGATATTTTCCATCAGGATAAAGATCACTGGGAAGCCATCGGATATCTCCATGACGTAGATTATGAAAAATATCCAGAAGAACACTGCCATCACGTCCGTGAATTCTTAGCTCCGGAAGGTGTCGATGAAGAAGATATCAAAACCATCATTTCTCACGGCTGGGGCCTCTGCTCCGATGAAGTGGAACCTACCACTGACATCGAAAAAAGTCTCTTTACCGTAGATGAACTGACCGGTGTGGTCATGGCCTA
Source organism: uncultured Dialister sp. (assembly GCA_934216155.1). Lineage (GTDB taxonomy): Bacteria > Bacillota > Negativicutes > Veillonellales > Dialisteraceae > Dialister. The sequence goes on along the minus strand of CAKQBK010000010.1, from coordinate 3,250 downwards.
CGCCCTCATGCGTCCAGAAGGTATCACTGGCATGGAACTGAAAGGCCTCAAAAAGAAATTCAAAGACAAAAAATTCGCCGCCGGCTGCAACCGGGATGTGATCAAAAAAGGCTTCGACATGCTGGGCATGGAAGCCGGTACGGTCATGCAGGCCTGCATAGATGGGATGACGGCCCATAAAGAGGAGTTGGGATTAAAGTAAAACAGTGCGTAATGCGAAGGACATAATAAAGGGTATTACTCTGCTACATCCTTCAGTCTAACAATTACAGTCAACCGCCTAGTTAAAGGTTAAAAAGGGTTATAAAAGGTTATGAGACTATCGATTATCTCATAACCTTTTATAACCCTTTCACTTTTGATAAATTAGAATTGTTAGATAGATGAAAACATGAAGTATAACCTGCCCGAAGGGCTAACCTTTTACCAGGCAGTATCCCCTATTTGTTCCAATGATGAATATATCAGACAATCATTGCTATTGTTCTGCTTCCATTTTCTTGAACGCTTCCTGCATCTTAATCTGGCGAATGACTTTCTGTCCTTCTTCGCTCTTGAGATAGGTCAGTGTGGTCTTTGGTACCATGCGGTACACAGTTTCCCAGTCATCTTCGGCCAGGGCCCGGCGAACGGAAGAGGCGGATACAATCTGATCCCCTTTCTGTTCACGAGGAATCACTTTCAGTTCGATGCCATTTTCAGAGAATACTTCTCTCATGGCATTGTTGTAAGCCAACGTGGTCTTATCGGTCGGTTCTTCGCCGACGAAACGAACGGTGATATTCAGTGCCGGCGCAATGCGGGTAGCAAAGATGGTAGCATCCAGTTTAGTCTGAGCAGCCAGTTCATCGGTACCTTTAATGAAATAGGTTGGGAAGGTGGCATTGGAAATAATGAAATCACCGCCGCTGATGACTTCCACCCCTTTCATATCTTTCACGCCTTGCTTAATCAGCGTGAAACGATTGGAAAATGGGAAAATACTCCGGTCTTCCTGCACCGCAAAAATAATCACTTCATCACAGTTGTTGTGGGCGTATTCCACCAGACTTCTATGGCCTAAGGTGAAAGGATTGCAATTCATCACGATAGCCCCGCGGTTCTTCCCTTCCCCAGAGCCTAAGAATGTACGAATGCGATTGAGATAATCATCCAGTGTATCCGTGCCAGATTCCAGGAGTGCTGCATAGGGTTCTGCTACGGCTACGCACTGGAATCCCATGTGTTCAAATACAGGAACATTTTTTGGTTTTGTAAATATCTGATTGCCCGTAATCCCCCGGCGATTGGATTCCCCCTGCAGGTTACGGATGATACGATGGGTCAAACCTTTTCCCTGGTACTCATGGCTGATAGCAATATCTCTCATGACACGGCCGCCCAAAGAACCGGTACCAATAAGTTTGCCGTCATCATAGAGTCCCATGGTGTAATCAATAATGCCAGTGAAAGTCAGGTCAAATCCTTTCAGGAATTCTACCACTTTCGCTTTTTCTTCAGGATCGGTCAGGAATATTTCACGTTCAGTAATCATTTCTAAGTCCCCCTATTGGAAAATGCAATTGATGTACGTTATTTAATAAATAAGTGTATATTTATTGAATGTATTATACCATGTCTTTTTGCTTTGGTAAAGCGTTTTATGAATTTATTTCATCATCAGATAACTTATGCGCATAATTGTTTACCTTCCTCATTGCTATCTGATGGCATGTGGTTTATAGGGATTAATAAAAAAGGTTATTATTCTACTGATTCCGCAAGAAACTATAGCAAAGCACCGCCTGTCTCAGGGTTAAAAAGGTTATAAAAGGTTATGTAATTTCAATTGTTTCCCATAACCCTTTATAACCCTTTTAACCTTTATGATGGTGGTTCCTTGCTGTAAGACATCTAATGAAATCAGTAGAATAATACCCTTATATGTCAAAATCCTCTATGCCCCAAAAGGCACAGAGGATTTTATTTCCTTATTCTACAATGGAAATACCTGTATCTACAATTCTTTCAGAAACTGTTTTTCCATTGGCAACGTCCAATGCAGTTTGCACCGCATCGAAGCCCATTTTGTATTCATTCTGCTTCACGGTGGCTACGTGGTAGTCTGTATTGTGCAACGCTTCTTTGGTGATATCACTCATATCGAAGCCCATGACTGCGATATCTTTCCGTCCCAATTTCATCAGCGCATGGAGCGTATCTTTGGTGGAAGAGTTGTTGCATGCAATGATGCCTTTCAGGTTCGGCACATTGCTCAAGGAATCATAGACCAGTTTTTCCCCGATTTCATCATCTCCATAGTTGATGAGGTACTTGGAATCAATTTTCCAGTTCGCCGGCGCTACGTTGTACCAGTTGGCAATGGTGCTATCCAGACGTTCCGAAATGGTGCGGCTGGACAAGTTGCTTACGTGCATGGCCACAGTGATCTGGTCATTTTCAGACACGCCATTGGCTTTCAGAAGTTCCACCATTTTCTTAGCCACTTCCGCGCCAGCAGCCAGGTTATTGGTCATGTAGGCTGCATCATAATCTTCGGTATTCAGCATGGTATCTACCAAAACCACCGGTACCTTTTTGTCGCGCAATTCCTTGGCACTTTCTGCCATGCGCATACTGTCAGCCGCAGCCAAAACAACCGCATCCACCGATTTGCCTTCCAAACCTTTCAGTAATTCCTGCTGGGCTTCCCAATTGCTATCTTTCACAACCCCACCGACATATACATTGGCATTGGCTGCTTCGCCGCCTTCTTTGAGCCCGCGAATCACTTCTTTCCAGTACATGTTGTCCATGGCTTTGACAACCGCATACACATTTTTCCGTCCTTCTTTAATCTCTGTCACGGCTTGGAAATCTTTCTTCACCGGTGCTTCTGCCACCTTCTGGGTCACTTCCCCCTGGGGCTTCTGCTGCTCCCCGCATCCTGCCAATCCGAACAGTGCACAAGCACAAAGAACCAACGCTGCCACTTTTTTCTTCATAAAACCATTGCCTCCTATATATGAATGACACCCATGAAAAAGCTGATTTCTATTGGGCGCCCACCCATTGAAATCAGTTTATTAACAAACAATATCTTATATATGTATTGTAAATAACTCATCATTAGAATGCAACTTGATTTTTTCAAGAGTTTGGTTGGCATATAACTAGTAGAATCAAGTTTTGCAAAAAGGGTTCTCAGGGTTCTCAGGGTTCTCAGGGTTCTCAGGGTTCTCAGGGTTCTCAGGGTTCTCAGGGTTCTCAG